>NZ_AP026945.1:1921363-2241590 GCF_026000695.1 Limnospira platensis NIES-39 | reverse complement strand
GATTTCTTTGGACCGAGATAATCCAATTCCATAGATATAGGTCAGACCAATCTCGACACGCTTATCGCGTGGAAGGTCTACTCCGGCTATCCGTGCCACGTTTTTTTCTCCCTAATAATCGTGCTGTGCCAAAATTAATTACAGTGCTTAGTGACTGAGCTGCCGTGATCGGTCATAATAACAGTCATTAACTTCCTTTGACGAGGGTATCACTGGCTTGGGTTCACGGGATACTTGATTTAGGTTTCCCGCTACTTTCCTTTTTTACCGGTCTGTGTACAATAGACATCAACAGTTAAGATGGGTAGGGTGCGCCAGAAGAATCAATAATAATTGAATATGCGTCATTATGGCTATCTGACGCGCTTTACTACCCTCATCCTAACTATCCTTGTCTTTGCTTATGTTTGGGATTCGAGCAAATCACCATCACCCGCCCTCGACGGCGAATGACGCGACATTTTTCACAAATTTTCTTCACTGATGCTCTAACTTTCATGTCAACCTCATGGGAGTTTGGAAACCACTAGATTTAGCTGGCCGATTACAATTTTATGGATCATGAATTGCTCTAGCCCTACTGGGGCAGAAAGACAGAGGTGCTGTATCTTTCTATGGTTAGCCTGATTTAGGCTCTTTTCAGCACAAAGTTAGTTTGCTACTATGGTGTTACTGGTCGGCGGTACTTTCCCCAGAGTATTATTTGACAACTACGCCCTACGCCCAGGTAGTCCCGTTGTTGATTTTTAACTCTTTGGTTTGAGTGCTTGAGATTAGCGACCCCCCTATACCCTAGGAAATTCAACTATTGTCCATAACTTAGTTCCCCGGAAACATGGCTGTTCAACAGTCATATTTTTACAGGGGGGTGCTGACGCTATATAGAACGACACTAACTACTAATAGTAGTTTACAACAAATTCTTAATTATACCACAGGCTAAAAATTTTCAGCCAGGATTGAGGTAAATCAACCTGGAGCGATTCAGCGATGAGAGGAACCTATTTCTTTTTTAGTCGATAGGTGATCCGACCTTTGCTGAGATCGTAGGGGGTTAATTCTACCTTGACGCGATCGCCCGGTAGAATTTTAATGTAGTTGCGCCGGATTTTACCCGAAATGTGTGCTAGTACATTAAAACCATTGTCAAGATCGACTCTAAACATGGCGTTGGGAAGGGACTCGGTCACAGTTCCTTCCATTTCTATTAAGTCTTGTTTAGACAAACTGTTAGTTCCTCAATTCGGTAAATAAACCCCCCAGTAGGCGACTAAAATCATCCAACCAGGTAGAATTGCGTCCGGGCATGGGCCTGAGCGTGTTAACATATCTTATCAAAATCTGGTAATCATCTATGAAATCAACACAAATGACTAAGCCAGGATGAGAACCGCCGGGGGGAGATTTTGTTCCCAGATTGGTGAACCTGGATTCTCCATGCCAATAATTAGCTGGTAATTACCTCTTTTAAACTATCGGTTACTTCTTCCATAGAGCGATCGCCATTGATATGATGCAGTTGGTTACGGCTGCTGTAAAATTCAATCAACGGAGCCGTCTGTTCCCGATAAACCTGAAGGCGATGCAGAATCGTTTCTTCATGGTCATCTTCACGACCCCGCACCAGCAATCGTTTCAGGATGACATCATCTGGAACCTCTAAGTTAATGACCCAGACGTGATCTTTATCTGGAATTTTGCCCGTTTTCTCATCAACCGCCAACAAATGCTCTTGGACAAACTGAGCCTGGCTGACATTACGAGGGAACCCATCGAGAATCCAACCCGTTTCAGCATCAGGCTCAGATAAGCGATGAGTGACCATATCCAAAATCAGTTGATCCGGAACCAAATCACCCAGATCCATATAGGTTTTAGCCTGTTGACCTAGGGTAGTTTGCTTAGAGACATGATCCCTCAAAATCTCTCCAGTAGAAATGTGAGGAATTTTCATAATCTGAGCCATACGAGCCGCTTGGGTTCCCTTTCCCGAACCAGGCGGCCCCAAAAAAATCAATTCCCGCATTATTTTTTCACCATCCCTTCATATCTTTGAGAAATTACATAGGTCTGAACCTGCTTGGCGGTATCAATAGCAACCCCAACCAGAATCAGTAGAGAAGTAGCACCAAAGCCTCGGAAAGTAGGAACTCTGGTAGCGCTTTCCACGACAGTAGGAATAATTGCTACTAAACCCAAGAAAACCGCTCCCAAAAAGGTTAAGCGATTCAGAACCCGCTCAATATACTCACTGGTGGCGCGACCTGGACGAATTCCGGGGATACTAGCTCCCATTTTCTTCAAGTTCTGAGCCATATCTACGGGATTCATAATTAAAGAAGCGTAGAAATAGCTAAAGAACAGAATCATCAGCAAGTAAAAGGCAATATAGACCCAAGGAGCAGGTCCTCCGGGACTCAGATAAGTAGAAATTTGTACCAGAATCGGATTATTAGCAAACTGGGAGATAGAAGCCGGAAGAATCAAAACTGCCGAAGCAAAGATAATCGGCATCACCCCGCCTTGATTTAGACGCAAAGGCAGATAGCTACTTTTTTCGCGATAGAGTTTGCGACCCACTTGGCGGCGAGCCGAAACAATAGGAATACGACGGGTTCCCTCTTGTACAAAAACAATCCCAACAATCATGGCTAGGAAAATCAATAACAAGATCACAACTCGTCCTACAATAGCGCTATCACCACTTTGAGCCAATTCAATGGTACTGCCCAAGGATTGGGGTAGAACTGCCACAATGTTGATAAAAATGAGCAGGGAAGCGCCATTACCGATACCCCGTTCTGTAATCAGTTCCGATACCCACATGACAAACATAGATCCAGCAGCCAGAGCCAGGACTACTTCAGCCATAACTATGAACTGTGGTTGATTGGGATTTTGAGCAAAGGGACTGACCCAAATGGCAATACCAATACTTTGCAATATCGCCCACCCCAAAGCCACATAGCGGGTAATTTGGGATATTTTCCGCCGTCCGGCTTCCCCTTCGTTTTTTTGCAAATCTTCTAAAGTGGGGAGAGCCGCCGTCATCAATTGCATGATAATGGAGGCGTTAATATAGGGTAGAATTCCCAGGGCAAAAATACCCAGGGCTGAAAATCCACCCCCGGAAAATAGGTCCAGAAAACCGATAAAGGGGGTGTTTTGAATGTTTTGGCTAAATGCTTGCCGATCAATGCCTGGGATAGGCAGGAACACGCCCAAACGGACTAGAATAAGCAGACCAATGGTTACGAGAATACGACCCCGTAAACCAGCAGCCTGAGCCATCTGCATAAATGTTTCCTGTGCAGTTGGCGTTTTTTCTCGACTGACGACCATGAAGGACTACCTCTTGAAAACACTATTGGGAATGTACAGAGCAAGCTAATGCTTAACCTTCCGGGCTGGTGTTTCTGGCTCCTAAGACTTCACAACTTCCCCCGGCTGCTTCAATTTTAGATCGAGCGCTTTGGGTGAAGGCTGCTGCTTTAACCTGAAGTGCCACATTTAGTTCTCCATCTCCCAAAATCTTGAGCGGTCCACGGTCAGTGGTAATAATTCCGGCCGCAATTAGAGAGGATAGAGTTACTTCGCTGTTGGCACTCAGAGAATCCAGACGACCCACATTAATGGTAGTGTACTGTTTTCGGTTGATCAGAGGAAAGCTTTTTAATTTAGGTAGTCGTCGATAGAGGGGGTTTTGACCTCCTTCAAATCCGGGTCGGGTGCTGCCACCGGAACGCGATTTTTGACCACGCATTCCTTTTCCACAACTAGCACCTTGTCCGGCAGAAACCCCACGACCAAGGCGACGGCGACGTTTTTGGGAGCCAGCTTTGGGCTTGGCGTCTTGTAATCTCATGGTTGTCTCAGTGCAGTGTAATTAATGGGTTATCAGTGAGAGGCAATTTAGGAATTGCCCCGATAGTCCAATTCAGATTAAGCATAAAGCTGTTCGATGGGGATACCCCGTTCTTTGGCCACATCGGATAGAGTCCGCAATCCTGATAAAGCATTAATGGTGGCGCGGGCGTTATTAAGGGGATTACTAGAGCCTAGCTGTTTAGCTAGAACGTTTTTAACCCCGGCTAGTTCTAGCACGGTGCGGACAGCTCCCCCAGCGATTACCCCTGTACCTGGGGCCGCAGGTCTAACAATAACTTGAGCGCCACCTCCCACACCATTGGCGGGGTGAGGTAGAGAGTTAGATTTGGTTAGGGGAATCTCGACGACATTTTTGCGGCCATCGGCGACACCTTTTTTAACGGCTCCGATAACATCTGCTGCTTTCCCGACACCGACACCAACCTGACCTTTTTCGTTACCAACGATAACAATGGCACGGAAGCTCAGTTTTTTACCGCCCTTAACTACTTTAGTTACACGGCGAATTTGAACGACCCGTTCTTGCCATTCGGATTCTTTTTCTTTGGTGCGAGTATTTTTTTTCCGACGTTGCTGTTCTGCCATACTTTTAGTTCCTGATTGTTAAGGGCAATTATAAATTGCCCGTCAGCTTATTAAAATTCTAACCCGGCCTCTCTAGCTGCGTCTGCCAAGGCTTTAACGCGGCCATGATAGATGTAACCTCCCCGGTCAAAGACGACGCGCTCAATTCCTTTGGATAGGGAGCGTTGAGCGATTAGTTGACCAACTTTAACAGAGGCATCACAGGTGGCCCCGGTTTTCAAGTCAGCAGTTATTTCGGGGTCTAAGGTAGAGGCGGCAACTAAGGTGTGTTGCTGGCTATCGTCAATCACCTGCACATAGATGTGCTTGTGAGAGCGAAACACAGCCAATCTAGGACGCTCTGAAGTTCCTAGGACTTTGCGCCGAACTCGACGGTGACGGCGCTGACGGGAATCGTTACGAGTAAGTTTCATGATCTATTTTTTCCCTGCCTTACCAGCTTTACGTCTGACTTGTTCTCCGGCGTAGCGAATGCCTTTACCTTTATAGGGTTCTGGGGGTCGCACGGCGCGAATTTTAGCGGCCATGTTGCCGACAAGTTCTTTATTAATTCCGCTAACAATGACATTGGTGTTATTTTCAACGGCTACGCTGCAACCTTCTGGGGGAACCATTTCCACCGGTTTGCTGTAGCCGACATTTAAGATCAGGTTTTTACCTTGAACCTGAGCCCGATATCCCACGCCTTGGATTTCCAGTCGCCGTTCAAATCCTTGGGAAACTCCATCCACCATGTTGGCTACCAGGGTGCGACAGAGACCATGACGCTGACGGGCGACGAGGGATTCATCCCGACGCTTAACGATTAGTGTGTCTCCTTCGAGGGAGAGGATAACTTCGTTGGGTAATACGCGGGAAAGCTCCCCTTTTGGTCCTTTGACGGTGACTTTTTGGCCGTCTAAGGTTAGGGTAACTTTGGCGGGAATCGGAATTGGACGCTTACCAATTCTAGACATAATCCTTGTTTAATGGTCGATGAGCAGTGTTTAGGGGTGCAGGAGATAGGTGGCTGTGGGTAATGGATTTACCACACATAGCAAAGCACTTCTCCGCCTAAGCCCTGAAGGCGGGCTTCTCGGTCGGTCATTACCCCACGGGAGGTAGAAATGATCGCAATTCCAATTCCACCTAAAACGCGGGGGAGTTCTTTGCGGTTTTTGTAAACGCGCAAACCTGGACGGCTAACTCGTTTAAGGGTGCGGATAGTAGGGGTGCGGGTTTTGGTGTTGTATTTTAGTGAAACCACTAAATGCTTTTTGACCCCAGCACCTGCTTCTTCAAAGTTGGCAATAAAGCCTTCATCCTGAAGGACTTTGGCAATACTGCGGGTCATTTTGGTGGATGGAATTTCTGTGGTTTGATGCCGCGCCATGCAAGAGTTGCGGATGCGCGTTAACATATCTGCAATAGTGTCGTTCGTCGCCATAGTTGTCTCGTTATTTTACTGCCTCAGTTCTCCCGGAAGGGCATTCCCATTTCTTTAAGTAAGGCACGCCCTTCTTCATCTGTCTGGGCTGTGGTAACAATTGAAATATCCAGACCTCGAATTTGATCGATGCGATCGTAGTCGATTTCAGGGAAGATCAGTTGTTCTTTGACTCCCAGACTGTAGTTACCCCGACCGTCAAAACTTTTGGGACTAATGCCACGAAAGTCTCGAATGCGAGGTAGGGCTAGGTGAATTAGACGTTCCATAAAGGCATACATCCGATCGGAACGAAGTGTCACCATTACCCCTACGGGCATTCCTTGACGGATTTTAAAGCCGGCGATCGCTTTTTTAGCGCGGGTCACTACTGGTTTTTGTCCGGTAATAATCGCCAATTCATTAACTGAAGATTCTAGGGCTTTGGCATTTTGGGATGCTTCACCCAGTCCTCGGTTAATCGTAACTTTAACAACCTTGGGAACCTGATGGATGTTCTCATATTTGAACTGTTCCATCAATTTAGGAACGATGGTTTCCTGATAGGTAGTTTTGAGTGGAGATGTCATAGTTGCTGTCTGTCCTAGATACATTCCCTGGGCTTGGTCAGGGATAATAAAAACGAGTTTTTAACAGAGTCCACCTGTCCAGTCAGGGCGGTTTTTCAACCCACCCCGGGGGAGAAAGTGTGCTATTGATTAATCAATAACTTCCCCGGTTTTTTTGAGCATTCTGACCTTGCGCCCGTCTTCCGTAAAGGTGTATGAAACACGACTGGCGACTTTTTCTTTGGTCGAATACAGCATCACATTAGAACTGTGAATAGGAGCTTCAAAGTTGACAATACGGCCGCCCTCACCCTCTTGTTGAGGTTTAACGTGCTTGGTACGGACATTAACATCTCTGACAACCACTTTACTTAATTTAGGTAAAGTGGATATCACCTCTCCAACTTTTCCTTTATCTCGTCCAGCAATTACCTGAACAGTATCCCCTTTTTTGACGTGCATTTTGTAGCCCCGGGGCGGAGCCAATTTGCGCTGACGCTTGGGCATAGTTTAGAGTACCTCCGGTGCAAGGGAAACAATTTTGGTGAAATTTTTGTCCCGCAGTTCCCGTGCCACAGGTCCAAATACACGGGTTCCCCTGGGGTTGCCATCCTGGTTAATGATCACGGCTGCATTATCGTCAAAGCGAATACTCATACCGCTATCTCGGCGTAGTCCTTGGCGACTGCGAACAATCACAGCTCGAACGACATCGGATTTTTTGACGGTCATGTTGGGAATTGCATCTTTAACCACAGCGATGATCACATCACCAATAGTGCCGTAGCGACGATTTCCCCCACCCAGGACGCGGATACACATAAGTTTGCGTGCGCCGCTGTTATCTGCCACATTAAGTATGGACTGCTGTTGAATCATGGTATTTCGCGGTTATAGCGTAATTTGGGGTTCAAGATAAACAGAAACAGGTGAGAATTACTGGTTAGTTTTGTTGATAATTTCAACTACGTTCCAGCGTTTAGTGCGACTCAGGGGGCGGGTTTCCCGAATCCGAACCCGATCGCCTTCTTGACAAGTATTTTCCTCATCGTGGGCTTTATACCGTTTGGTATTCACCACAATTTTTCCATATTTAGGGTGAGGGGAGCGGTTTTCAATAGCTACCACCACAGTTTTTTGCATTTTATTGCTGACGACTACGCCAACTCTTTCTTTAACTGCCATGATTGTGAGAAATGAAAGATCAATGATTGTTGCTGATACATGAGAAAGGCTCTATTAAGAGTCATAAACAAGGGCGATCGAATCTACTTAGGAATTAGGGATAACTAAGCCGGATTCTGATTTTTGAGTTGTCGTTCCTTTTCCACGGTCAGTAACTGTGATAATCGATGTCGGGTGTGTCTAATTTCATGAGGTTTTTCCAAGCGTCCTGTAGCTTTCAGGAGGCGCAGATTAGCGAGTTGTTTTTTAATTTCCAGGATTTGCTCAGACAGGTCATCATCATTTAACTGTCGGGCATCTTCAATTTTAGGAAGAGCCATAATTATTTCCTCGGTACAATTAGCGGGCAGTTTTGCGGGTTAATGTGATTAGTAGAGGCAGGAGCCGAGCCAGACCTTACTAGGATTGTGAATCTTCCCGTGTGAGAAACTTAGTTTTAATCGGGAGTTTAAAGGAGGCTAGGCGCATAGCTTCGCGGGCGACCTCTTCAGAAACACCGGCAATTTCAAACATGATGCGTCCAGGTTTGACAACAGCGACCCAGTATTCTGGGGCACCTTTACCGGAACCCATACGGGTTTCTGCGGGACGCATAGTGACAGGTTTATCAGGGAATACACGAATCCAGATTTTCCCACCCCGGCGAATATAACGAGTCATTGCCCGACGGGCTGCTTCAATTTGGCGGGAGGTAATCCAAGAGGGTTCAAGGGCTTGTAGGGCAAAATCACCAAAGTTGATATTGTTGCCGCGAGTTGCCTGACCCCGCATTCGACCCCGCTGTTGTTTGCGGAATTTAGTTCTTCTTGGGCTTAACATGATCGCAAATAGTAGTGAGTGGAGTTAATGGGACAGAGGTCTACCCGACAGGGAGATAAGTCTTAGGGTGTGGGTTATCAACCTACCCAGATCGCGCCTACTAGAACTTTTTATGTATCACTAGAGCGGTCATCATACTTTTGCCGTCTGGGTGTACGGCGGCTTTTCGGCGCTCTTGTATTAGGTGCGGGGGTTTCTTCCTGACCGGGAATAATTTCTCCCTTAAACACCCAAACTTTGACACCGAGGATGCCGTAAATAGTGAGAGCGGTGCAATAGGCATAGTCAATATCAGCTCGTAAGGTGTGTAGGGGAACACGACCTTCACGGGTCCACTCAGTCCGAGCAATTTCTGCTCCGTTTAAGCGACCACTGACCTGGATTTTAATGCCTTCAATGCCAGCTTTTTGGGCGCGAGTAATAGCTTGGCGGACAACTCTACGGAAGGAAACCCGTTTTTCAAGTTGGGCTGCGATATTTTCAGCAATGAGGGTAGCATCGGCATCAACCCGGGATACTTCCACAACGTTAATGCGGATCTGGCGATTACTGCCGAGTTCTTTCTGAAGTCCTTGGCGGAGGGAGTCAATTCCGGTACCACCACGGCCAACGACCACACCTGGTCTAGCGGTCAGCACTTCCAGGTCAATTTGATCAGCTTTGCGTTCAATGCGAACATCTGAGATGCCAGCATTGCTGAGATTTTTCTGAATGTACTGACGGATGGTGTAGTCTTCCTGCAAAAGTTGCGGATACTGACCAGCATCAGCAAACCAGCGAGATTTGTGTTCTTGGGTAACTCCAAGGCGGAAACCAATTGGATGTATTTTTTGTCCCATAGCAGCTTAATAATTTAGTCTGTACGACAGGTAATGGGTAATGGGTAATGCTAATCTTCCCTATTCCCTATTCCGCAGGGGCGACTGTCACGGTAATGTGACAGGTAGGTTTGCGAATGGGATAAGCTCGACCTTGGGCGCGAGGGCGGTAGCGTTTCAGGCTTGGTCCCGCGTCGGCGAAGGCTTGGGAAACGATCAGAGTGGCCGGGTCTAAACCCTGGTTATGTTCAGCGTTAGCAACAGCCGATCGCAGAACTTTCAAGACAGGAGTACAGGCGCGGTAGGGCATAAACTCCAGGATAATCAGGGCTTCGCGATAGCTACGTCCGCGAATTTGATCAAGTACCCGCCGGACTTTCAAGGGGGACATTCTTATGTAACGAGCGATCGCTTTTACTTCTGATGTAGTGCTAACTGCCATAGGTTTCTCCTTGATTCAGGCGTGATGTAGGTGTGGGGGGGGGGTCGGTCAACAATGCGGGCGCTTTCTCCCTTCGCAAGTTTTTCAAAACACTGGTGGGGAATTAGGTTTCACAAAAGAACCCGCCCCTACTGTTTTTTCGTCAAAAACCGCAGAACCCGCCGCCACTCCACCGTCAATCAGGCGAGGGATGCGCCACTTATCGGCGGGCTTTTTTATCACTTTTAGCGTGACCCCGGAATGTCCGAGTGGGAGCAAATTCTCCCAATTTATGTCCCACCATTTGTTCATTGACAAATACGGGGACGTGCTGACGGCCGTTATGAACAGCGATAGTATGACCAACCATTTGGGGAACAATGGTGGAGGAGCGCGACCAAGTTTTGATCACTTCCTTACGATTGTCAGCGTTGAGTTTTTCGATTTTGACCAGCAGATGATCGGCCACAAATGGACCTTTTTTTAGCGATCGAGACATGGTATATGTTTAGGATTGCAATGATTCGCTCTTTAGTCGGCGGTTGATTAGCTCTGACGGCCACCTTTGCCTCGTTTCGAGGATTTCCGACGGCGGCGGACAATTAAAGCTGTGCTGCGTTTTTTCTTGTTTCTAGTTTTAGCTCCCAGGGCTGGTTTACCCCAAGGCGTAACCGGACCACTGCGACCAATAGGGGCGCGTCCTTCACCACCACCGTGGGGGTGATCAACCGGGTTCATGACACTACCGCGCACGGTGGGACGTTTACCGAGCCAGCGATTACGTCCAGCCTTACCAATGCTGATATTTCTGGCATCCACATTGCCCACCTGTCCAATGGTGGCATAGCAACGGGCGGGGATTTTCCGTTGTTCACCCGATGGCAGTTTCAGGGTGACATAATCCCCTTCTTTAGCCATAACCTGAGCGGAGGCTCCGGCTGCTCTTACCATTTGTCCACCCTTACCGGGAATCATTTCCACGTTGTGGATTGATGTTCCCAAGGGAATTTTGGATAGGGGTAGGGCGTTGCCCACTTCAATGGGGGCATCAGGTCCAGATACAATCACCGTCCCGACAGCCAAGCCTACAGGGTGGAGAATATAGCGTTTTTCGCCATCCACATAGTTAAGTAGGGCAATTCTAGCGTTACGGTTGGGGTCGTATTCAATCTCAGCGACTTTAGCGGGCACATTATGTTTATCCCGGCGAAAGTCAACAATCCGATATAGTTTTTTATGTCCACCACCCCTATGGCGGCAGGTAATGACACCGCGATTATTACGACCTTTAAGGCGGTGTTTAGAGAGGGTTAGAGATTTTTCTGGCTCGGATCTAGTAATTTCTGTAAATTCCGAGACAGTATGTTGGCGTGTGCTTGGAGTATAAGGTCGGTAGAAACGAATTGCCATATAGTCGATCCTCTGTCTGTTTCTGTGGAAGTTAGAGATCTAGATTTCCGGATAGGGCCAGAAAACTCGATCGCTGTAATGTCGGTGTTCAAGAATTACCCGGGTCAAGGTGGGTCACTATATACCCGATATGTGCTACGCACAGGGGCGCAAGCGATCGCATTTTTTTATAGGTATTCAGAATGCGGCCAACCCCCGTTGTACCCGACACCATTAGACTTCAGGGAAGAGGACTTTTCTCAAGGCTTCCCCGTCTTCGAGGGTAACGATCGCCCTTTTATAGCGGGGTTTATACCCAACGAAACGGCCGACCCTACGTTGTCGCCGGGGAGGATTCTGGGTATTAACACTCAGAACCTTAACCGGAAATAGCAGTTCAACTGCCGCTTTAATAGTTGGTTTATCCGCCCTAGGATCGACATCAAAAGTAAACTGATTTAGCTCCATTTGAATTGTGGCTTTTTCAGTTACAATTGGTCGTCGGATCACATCAGCTAAATCACGGGTTTGAAACTCAGTCACCATAAACCTCCTGAATTTTCGCCAGGGCATTAGCAGTGGTTACTATTTTGTCTGCTGCCAGAACATCATAGACATTCAAGCTATCTGCCAGACAAATTCTCATTTTCTCCACATTCCGACCCGACAAATAGACATTTTCCTGTTTTTCAGGTAGTACCAGCAGCACTTTAGCGGATGATGAAACTCCCCAACGTTCCAAAGCCGCCGTCAAGTCTTTAGTTTTCGGGCGTGGCAGTTGGGTAACAAATTCTTCCACCACCACGATATCGTCTACCCGACTCTGAAACGCCGTTCTCAAAGCCAACCGACGTTCTTTGCGGTTCATTTTAACGCTGTAATCTCTCGGCTTCGGCCCAAAGATCACACCACCACCGCGCCATAGTGGAGAACGAATCGAACCTGCCCGCGCCCGTCCTGTTCCTTTTTGTCTCCAGGGTTTACGGCCACCGCCCCGCACTTCCGAGCGAGTTTTAGTGCTGGCTGTTCCCTGTCTAGCTGCTGCCTGCTGACGTACTAAGGCTCTATGGACGATGTGGGAGGCATTTTCTTCTTTAGCAACTTTCAGTTCCAGGGTCGTCTGTCCGACTTCTTCCCCGTCCCAGTTGCGAATTATACAGTCAACCATTTTTCCCCCTGTCTTCTCTCTACTTGCCACCCACCAGGTTGGCTGGTTTGATATTAAGCAAGCCACCGGTTTTGCCGGGGATTGATCCTTTAATTAGCAACAGGTTCCTTTCTAGGTCAACCCGCACGATTGTCAGTTTCCTAGTGGTAATCTGTTTCCCGCCATAACGTCCGGCCATTTTTTTGCCGGGATAAACGCGGCCTGGTGTGGTTCCGGGTCCGATGGAACCTGGTAGGCGGTGGTTTTTGGAACCGTGAGCCATTGGTCCGCGTCGGAAGTTATTACGTTTTTGGTTTCCCGCAAAACCTCGACCCATGCTAATGCCTGTCACATCGACTATTTGTCCGGGTTCAAAGGCATCTACCTTGACTTCCTGACCTAGTTCAAAGTTATCGGTACTTTCTAGCCGATATTCTTTAAGGTGACGAACTAAGGGGCTGTTGGATTTGGTTAGGTGTCCCTGTTCAGCATGGCTGAGGTATTTATTAACCTCTTTATCTGGGGATTTGCGGGTGTTTAATTTGCGGGTTTTGTTAGGAACTTCACCATAACCTAGCTGGATGGCCGTATAGCCATCGGTGGCTTCGGTCTTCACTTGGGTGATTGTGCATGGCCCGGCTTGAACTACGGTGACGGGAATCGCTTTTCCGGTCTCTGTGTCAAATACCTGAGTCATGCCTAGCTTGGTGCCGAGGATACCTACAGACACTTAAACTGGCCTCTCTTTTCTACGCATTACAATAGGGCGGAATTTTCCACTGACTAAATCATGGTTAACCCGCCAGTTAACGATGCTTGTGGCATCATAATTTAAACCCGATTTTGGGCAGACAAACCCACCGTCTCTCCGGCTTAGGCGCTAGGATAGACGTGCGTGGTTGCCTGGAAGTATATTCAGGCTATCAACTTGTTTAAGCTGTTCCCAGACTGAAGCCTAAGCCTCAGTGCGGCCCGATGTCGCTAGGACTTGAGCAGATATCTACTCAGTATCCGTTGATTTTGTTGCTCAGGGTCAAACTAGCATCAGGTTTGACCGAGTTTACTGTTAGCGCTTGGCAATTTCGGCGAAGCTGCTGTAGCTTAGAGCCATTGATGTCATAGGAGAATTCCTAACTAAGTAGTTGCCTATGCTTGGCAAATCCTATAGGTTAGCTATCCTTACGCCAACAGTTATACTGCAATTTGATCACGATTCTTGATTGTATGTGATATCTGTGCTTTCGTCAAGTCTATTTTTAACATTTATGTTTTGGCTCAATCGGCGATCGCCTGAAAGGGGAATGGTGGGAGTTATGGTGGTGATGGGTTGTTGCGGAAATTAAACTAAGGAAGTAGGGTAGGGTAGTTCACGGATTGGGGACGCTGGCCATGAGTCAATTAACAGTTGTAGCGAGAATCAAAGCTAAAGCCGGAGTACAAGAGAAAGTTCATCAGGAGTTACGGAAACTCATTCCGCTGACTTTAGCTGAAAGTGGATGTCTCAATTATGATTTACATCGGTCGATTGATGATCCGACTTTATTTTTGTTTTATGAGAACTGGGAAAGTCGTTTGTTGTGGGAACAACACATGGCGGCGGATCATATTAAAACATTCCGGGAAAATACAGAAGGTTTAATCGAAAAGCTGGATATTGATTTATGGACGCTGGAGGGTAATCTAGGATGAAGTCGTTTAAATCTGTTTTGGCTAGTTGTCTAATTCCCGCCATAGCCTTGTTGACGGGAGATGTGGCGATCGCTCAGACTGTAGAACCGGAGCAATTGACCATTGCTGGCGATCGCACATCAAAACAAGTCCGCCAGCTTTACATTAGAACCGATAGCGCCGTCAGAGATTTACAGGTGCTTCCGTTTGACCTCAGTGGAACTAATGGGGTGTCGGTGTTTCCTGGGGAGGCGATCGCCGCTGGGGAAATGCAGCCAATTCTGGGTAAGGCGAATGAGGTGATTGTACCCGTGGTGTTTAACTTACGCCAGGCTCCTGATAGTGGTGAATTTGTGGGAACTGTGCGGCTAAGTTACTCTGGGGGACAACTGGCGATTCCGGTGACGTTAAGGGTTAAAGACCATTGGTTTTTACCCCTGGTAATGCTGGTATTTGGGACAGGATTAGGAATTGTCATCTCTGCTTATCGCGACGAAGGACGACCGAGAGATCAGATTTTGATGCGGGTAGGACAGCTTTATGCTCAGATGGAAGAAGATCCAGATATCGATAAGGCTAAGGAGTTTAAGGGTCGCATCAATGCTTATTTAGTTGAAGTGAAGATGGAACTTCAGGGGGAACGCTGGGAAGAAGCGGCGCTGATTATTGATCGCGCTGAGGGAACTTGGCGGCGTTGGGTGATGGGAAGGTCTGATTGGTTGGCGCAGTTTGAATATAGCGATCGCCTCAAACAGAAGTTAGAGGATTATGATGCTACCACTACCTTTGTGCGGATGGTAACTTGGGATTTAGATGATGCTCTGAACACTGCGCCAGAGTTGGAAGGTCCGCCTCAATTGCGTCAGAAGTTGGAGGAGATCGCCAAACAAATTAACAGTTATGCTCCTTTAAAAAAGGATATTGAGGAACTACAAAAACGCCTCCCCGTTGAAAGTGATGATGACCAAAAGCCTCTGGCTGCAATTATTCGCCAACTCGATCGCCAGGTTGACCGTTTAACCCCCATGGAGTTACAAAAAGATGAAACTGTCGGTCGTCAGTTAGAACAGCTCAAAGTTCAGGTCGATGAACAAAGTCTGGCTGAGTCGGATTTGGTTTCTAAGGGATTAGGATTTATGTCCGGTTTGTCTTTAGTGGCTCTCCCTCCGGCTACTCATTACAACGCTTCTTGGAGTGAACAAGCAGCCTCGGCTAATTTGCGGATTAGAGCCTTTGTTTGGACCAGTTATGCGTTGGCGGTGGTGCTGTTAGCCGGAGCCGGTTTTACTGAGTTATATGTGGCTAATTCGACTTTTGGCGCTAACCCTTCTCGGGACTATTTTACTCTCATGGCTTGGGGTTTTGGAGCCGAGGCGACCAGGGATGCGATCGCTAAGGTGGTTCAGAGTTGGGGTTTACCTGGCTTGAAGTCTTAGGAGTTACTCAATTAGTGAATCAGGGGCAATTTTATCGTAAATTTAGTACCTTTGTTTAGGGTACTAGCTACGTTAATTTCGCCCCCATGAGCTTTGATAATTTGTTGGGCGATCGCCAATCCTAACCCCCAACCACCAGAGGCTTTAGAACGCTTTAAATCCGCTCGATAAAATCGCTCAAACACATGGGGCAATGCTTCAGCAGCAATGCCAATTCCAGTGTCTTCTACTTCCAATATAGCATATTTTTCCGAGTTGTGCAAGTTAATTTTAATCATTCCTCCGGGGGGAGTGTAGCGACCGGCGTTGCTGAGAAGGTTGGTGATCACTTGTTTTAACAAACTGCGATCGGCTAATACGCAAATGGGGGTTAATGGTAGGTTAGTTATTAATTCTAAGGATTGACTTTTCAGGGGAGTTATCCACTCCGAAGCGATCGGGAATATCAGTTGAGTTAAATCAAGTTTTTGTATAGACTCAGGTGCTAGTAAGCCTTCATGTCTGGCGAGAAATAATAAATCACTGACTAAGGAACTCATCTGTTTAGTAGTTTTGACAATGTTTTCTAGTCTTCGATGCAATGATGGGGGGATTTCATCCAAATCCTCTAATTCTAGTAAAGCCACCTGACCATTACTTAATACAGCCGCTAAAGGCGCTCTTAATTCATGGGAAGCATTAGCAGTAAATCTTTGCAGTTGGTCACAGACATTTTCTAACCGTTGATTAGTGATTTTTAAGTTAATCTGACGCTGGGACAATTCTTGTTCTAATTGATAAAACAGATGAATAGTGAACATAGTAGCGATCGCACTAATCACCCCAGAAAAACATAAGAAAATCCAGGTTAATTGTCGATATTCATCTCGATGTTGGATGCGTTCAATTAGTAGTTTTTCTTCATTTTCAGCAAAGATATCAATAGCTTGACGTGCTTGATTCATCGTTTCTTGACCTTTAGCCAGCCAATCATATAAAGACTCAATGGGTACTAAAGTATCATTGCGTCCGCGAATCCTAATTAATTCTTGTTGGAGGATTATTTTTTTTTCAAAATTAGCGATATTTTCATCAATATAAAACCTGACATCTTCCAAGTATTCCAATTGTTCAGCATTGTCTTGTACCAAATCTTGTAAAGTGTCTAAAACTCGAGGAATTATACTTTGAGCATGATGATAACGCTCTAAAAACTCATCTCGTTGAGTCAGTCCATATCCTCTCACTCCAGTTTCTGCATCAAGTAAAGCGTTTAAAAGTTGTTTAGTTTCTAATCTAACATTCTGGGTATGTTGTACCCAAGCCTCGTCTTCAATTATGTTAAATTTTAACCAAGAAAAAGCTAATAATACTACCAATAAAAAACTCACTGGAATCGCTATAATTGCCGTACCTCGCCATCTAATAGGTAGAGATATCCAACGTTTTTGGAGTTTAGTAATTAGCTTAACCATAGATATTTGTAATGTTTAATTATTCGGAGGTTCGAGGCGATAACCCATGCCATAAACAGTTTTAATCCAACTGTCAACTTCTATGGCTGTCAGGGTTTTGCGGAGTCGTTTAACTCTCGCTACTACCGCATTGCTTTCCGGTTCTTCTCCCCATTCCCATAGTGCTTGTTCTATTTGATTATGAGTGAGGACTTGGTGGGGATGACGCATCATATATTCTAATAGTTGAAAGTCGCGGCTTTTCAGCTTTAAGCTATCATTCCCCCATGTTAAAATCATAGTATCGAGATTTAATGATAATCCTTGTACTGCTAAGATATCCCCCACCCAAAGAGGCGATCGCCTTCTTAAAGCTCTAATTCTAGCTAACAATTCTTGTAGGTCTACTGGTTTAACTAAATAATCATCTGCGCCAGCGTCCAGTCCCATAACTTTATCAGCCGTCGTATCTTTAGCCGTCAGCATTAACACCGGCGCTGTTTTCCCCATTTGGCGATAATTTTTACATAAAATAATACCATCTTCACCCGGTAACATCCAATCTAAAATCAACAGATCATAGTCAGTTTCATTCATTAACCACAAGGCGGTTGTGCCATCTTCTACCCCATCAACAATATGTCCATAACGAGTTAAAGCTGCATGAATTGGCTCCCGTTGTTCTGGGTCGTCTTCTACCAATAAAATCCGCATTTGTACTTATACCAAAATAGACTATATATAGTTATTATATTAATAGCTAAATTTTGGCAGCCATGTCAAGCTATCCCCTCCCGGTGAGGGAGAGGACAGGAATTGACGGTAATTAATGCTTATGAACTGCTGTTATCGAGAGCTTTGGGAAGCAGAATTTCGTCTTCTGTAACCACCTGACCAAGGTGGGGGACCCTGTGGATCGCGAATAAAAATCACTTCGCCATTACTGCGAGTAATAGTGAAAGCATCAAAGTCATAGTCATCATATTTACCTGTGACTGTGACCTGTTCTCCGGGTTGTAAATTCAGTTGATGATGGCGCATGGGTCCAGCATCAACAATAATTTGTCCGGTTCCGTCGTCTAAGATAAAGTCATTACCTACCACACTGCGAATTGTACCAGATATAGTAACTCCTGAATGACGCTGTAAATTTTGAATAGAAACTTGTGCATTCGCGGCTGGAACGCCTATAGTTAATAGTGCGGAAGTTAGTAAGGCTGTAATAGTTGCTTTCATAAAGTTTGATGGTGACTGCACTGCCTTACATAGTAAACTGCAAATATGACCAAAAAATGACAGCGGCTAATTGGTGATCAGCATTACAGTTATGATTAACTTGGGTGATAATATTAACTCTAACTACGGGATGATTTAACTATGGCTAAAATTGCTCAAATTGGCTCGGTTTTGGGAGTTGATGAACAAGGCTTTATTATTCGGAAAGCTAATATTGACAAAATTGTGGAACCTTGGCGATCGCTAGTTGATGAAATTGTCACAGCTTATCTTAATCATTGGTCTGACCAAGTTCATAGCATTTATATTCGCGGGTCTGTCGCCGTAGGACAAGCTATTCCCTTGATTTCTGATCTTGATAGTTTCGCCGTCGTTTCCGGGAATTATAAACACTGCGATCGCGCTTGGTTTGATGCTTTTAATCAGCAAGTTAGCCAAAAATATCCCTTCTGTAAGGGAGTCGAATTGTCACCTATTTCAGGCGATCGCTTACGGGATTTTGATGATTATGGTTATGAGGGTTTGCGAATGCTAATTGTCACTCAAGCCGCCTGTGTTTACGGACAAGATATCTCTCCAGAATTGCCAAAGTTTAAGCCTGATATCGATGCGGTTAGTCATGCTTTTGACTTGTCCGAAGATATCCAGGAAGTCAGTTTTGACCTATTATATACAACCCCTCAAAAGCCACCTAATGAACAAACTGCTTATGTTCATAAACTCGGTCAGTGGATTATGAAAAGGATCCTCCGGTCTGGCTTAGAAATTGTCATGGAACGTCATCAATGTTATACCCGTGATTTATATCCTTGTTATCAGATTTTTTCCGAATATTATCCCGCACAACAAACACTCATGTATCAAGCCTTAAATTGGTCAATTAATCCCCTTGATTCACCCCAGCAAATTGTCGATTTTTTGGCAACTTTTGGTTCTTGGTTGGTCGCCGAAATTGATCACGTTTATCCTCCCCAAATTTCTGATGATTTCCTCTTGACAAACTAGCCGACTTGCTCTATTATATTATCATGGGAAAATG
This sequence comes from Limnospira platensis NIES-39, assembly GCF_026000695.1. GTDB lineage: Bacteria > Cyanobacteriota > Cyanobacteriia > Cyanobacteriales > Microcoleaceae > Limnospira > Limnospira platensis. The sequence continues at coordinate 2,222,552 of NZ_AP026945.1, read as the reverse complement.
TGCCGACATATATAATAGCTTTTCAACCTAAAAGCTGTGATTAATAAACGCCGTTTATGGATGGGAGATAACCAGCAAAATTCCAGCTTTAACCAAACGCGACAGTAGGGGAACAATTTCTGTATCCCAGTCAAAATCTTGTAACCATTGTTGTATGTCTAAGCCACTAAATTCTGTGGATGTAAAAATTTTCTCTAATATATCTTGGTCAAGTCCGATCAGAGATATTTTCTTACCCCCAGTTTTAATTTCAAATTTACCCGTGGGAGTTAATTGAGTAATATCGACGGGTTGCTGAGGACGATAGAATTTAGTCTGCTTACCTTGGGGGAAGATATCATAGCCAATTTGACTGGGAAAGCCTAATTGTAAGTCAGGTTGTCCTTGTAAAAGTTGTTCATCTAAGTAGCGATTAATTAAATCCTCGGACTCCAATATTTCTAGCCAGTTTTGGACTAGGTTTTGTAGATGTTGGCGGCAGTTTTCTCGATGGGATTTATTTAATAAAGGTAAATTTTTTCGCCATTGTGGATGTTGTTGCAATTGACTGGTTAACCAATCACTAAAATCAATACCAGTTTGACAGTCAATTCCCAGGGTTAAATGCAAAGAAGGTTCATCAATTGCTATAGCATAATGCCAATGTCCACGGGGTATATAAAGCAGATCGCCAGGGTTAATAATTGCGTCTATATAGGGTTGAGTATCAGGGGGAGAAAACTGGGAAGATCGATTTTCACTCAGGGGATAAATAAAGGTATCTGAAAAAACTCGCCAGTGTTTTCTACCGGAAATTTGCAGGATGAAAACTTCGTGGGAGTCGTAATGACAAGCAAAGCCTTGATGTCCGGGAAATGAACAATAACTATTGACTTGGCTACGATGTCCGATTTCTATGCGTAATAAGGCTACCATTTTGGCGATCGCTTCTATTTTTTCATGAAGTCGATCGATAATAAGAGTAGCGCCTTCCTGACATTGTTTAATTATCTGTTCATTGTTGGTAATTTCTGGCAAAGTTTCCCCAGCTTTAGCTAATCTGATTTCTGGGTGTTTTAAGGGATAATAGTTGAGTAAATTATTGAGTTTTTGCCACGAAAACAAATTGGCAAATTTTTGATGATTATCACCAGGAATTAGCACAGCTTTTTCAGTCCAATATTTATCGAAAAATTCGCTAATTGGTAAAGGGTGCAATAATTCGGTTAAGGTCTGCATTGATAGATAGAAAACGAAATTTTAATAACCATTAGGGGGAGATTAATCCCCCTAAGTATAGCCTAAATTCACAACATTTCAAGACTAATCATTTAGTTAAGACCATCTGCTACGACGGTTACGGGAAGCACTACCCTTATCATTATCATAATCATAATCGACATCATTATCTCTATCAGAATCAGCCAGTAAATTAGCATCATCCCTAGGTAAGATATTGGGTAGGTCTTCAATGTCGATCTGAATGCGATTTACGGGGGTTAGTGATGGGGGATTTATGGCGGCTTGACCAGCTTCCGCAAAACCGATAATAGCGAAGGATAACAGGGTCGCAATTTTCCAGGAAGGTTTCATCGAAGCATCTCCTAAAGAGTTAAATTTGAGTATTGAGATGGTAATTTATGATTACCCTAAGTATAGCCTAAATTGACAAATTTATCAATGTTTATCAAGTGGTGACTATCTTTGACGACGACCAGCATTAGGACGGTTAACTCGGCGGGGAGTTTGACCATTAAAACGACCAGCATTAGGACGGTTAACTCGGCGGGAATTCCGACCTCGATCATTGTCATAATTAAAATCGCGATCGCTATTATTAAAACGATTTGCTAGTAAATTAGCATCCTCCCCAGGTAGGATATTGGGTAGGTCTTCAATGTCGATCTGAATGCGATTTACGGGGGTTAGTGATGGGGGATTTATGGCGGCTTGACCAGCTTCCGCAAAACCGATAATAGCAGCGAAGGATAACAGGGTCGCAATTTTCCAGGAAGGTTTCATCGAAGTATCTCCTAAATCAATGTTTTTTGTGTTAAATGAAAAGCCGGGATTAGTTTATAGATGATAGTGGCTGAAACTATTAGTTAAAACGACGAGATCTACCGTGGTCATAGTCAAAATCAGGCTGATCATAATTATAATCGCGATCGCCTACTGTTGGGGATGTCCTATTACCCGGATTTAAGGGAGGGTTAGGAATGTTATTAATTGGCGCAAATTCGGGATTATTAATATCAGTAATTTCCATCTGAATACGATTGGATAATACTGGATTTATCGGAGGAATTGAAGGGGGTGTAAAACCCATCATTGGTGGCTGGTTAGGTAGAACCGGCGAACCGTCCAGACGGGTCAAACTGTAAGCATCAAAATCATAGTCATCAAAATTTCCAACAATGGTTAATATTTCTCCCGGAATGACAGTGACCATTCCTTCACCTTGGGGAATAGCATCTACCAAAATCGGTCCGATATCACTTTGGAAGAAAAAGCTATCCGGTTCAGTTTGGCTAATTACTGTACCTGAGAGAGTCAGAAATTCTGGATTTATCGGAGGAATTGAAGGGGGTGTAAAACCCATCATTGGTGGCTGGTTAGGTAGAACCGGCGAACCGTCCAGACGGGTCAAACTGTAAGCATCAAAATCATAGTCATCAAAATTTCCAACAATGGTTAATATTTCTCCCGGAATGACAGTGACCATTCCTTCACCTTGGGGAATAGCATCTACCAAAATCGGTCCGATATCACTTTGGAAGAAAAAGCTATCCGGTTCAGTTTGGCTAATTACTGTACCTGAGAGAGTCAGAAATTCTGGATTTATCGGAGGAATTGAAGGGGGTGTAAAACCCATAATTGGTGGCTGGTTAGGTAGAACCGGCGAACCGTCCAGACGGGTCAAACTGTAAGCATCAAAATCATAGTCATCAAAATTTCCAACAATGGTTAATATTTCTCCCGGAATGACAGTAACTATTCCTTCACCTTGGGGAATAGCATCTACCAAAATCGGTCCGATATCACTTTGGAAGAAAAAGCTATCGGGTTCAGTTTGGCTAATTACTGTACCTGAGAGAGTAGTTAATCCGACACCTGTTAAAGAGTCTATATTAGGTGGTATAGTCATGGGGGGAATGCTTGATAAACCTAACACCGTAGACCCATCAGGACGGATAATATTGTTAGTGTCGATTTCGCGACCATTCCATTCTCCTACTTGGAGAGTGATGATTTCTCCAGGCATTAAACCAAGTTGCCATGCGGGGAGAGGGGAGACATCAACAATGACTTCTGAACCGTTGATAGGATAGAATAGAAAGTCATCGCCGTTATCAATTAGGCTACCGACAGTCCCAGAAACCATCGCACCAGGAATAAAGTTGTGATCAAGGGGGAATAACTCGCTAAAAGCCATCTCAGTTGTTTCTTTCTTGGGGGTTGAAATATACCTTATTAAAGAAAGATGACCTAAATATGACCATTGGGAAATTTGGAGAGTTTACCTTTGATGGTAGATAAATATACCGATCGCACCAGTAATTAAGCCGATCGCCAAGCTGAAGGCCAAAACTACCCCTACAGGTATGTTAATTGACTCGAATATCATAAACTGTAGGGAAACCGGGGTGGCATTTTGGACGGATAATATAGCAACGGCGGTCATTCCCACTGCGAGAATGAGGCTGGCGGTGAAGGGAAATAGTGCTTTCATGGTAATTTGGGTATTAGTATAGCAACAAAAAGGCGGAAATATTCCGGGGGCGGTCGGTGGAAGTTTGCAGAAGACTTCCAGGGTTTCAGTCACCCGATCGCGATCGCCTGTATTGCTGAGGGTTTAAACTGAATCATATTATACAAACCGTGAGGCTAGACCAATGGTAGATTGGCGTAACTATACGAACCGAGAACTGCGTTTTGTTCTTTATGGCTTGGGCTATGGTGTCCCAGTGAATAATGATTCTCCCACAGATGCGATCGCTCAACAAGGCATTCGCGCCTTCCAACATGATCGCAATTTGGTTGTTGATGGTATTGTCGGAGACAAGACCCAAGCCGAGATGGCTGCCATTGTCAGCAGTCTGCATAATCATCTTAATATTGTAGTGCGGCCGAATCCTCCCTTACCGGGAAATCAGTTTTATGGTCCGAAAACTACCGCCGCCGTTAAGGATTTTCAGAAAAGGTATGATTTACCCGTAACTGGGGTGGCTGATACCTATGTCCGTGATAAATTAGAGGATACAGCCTATTGGTGGGAAAATCGACCCCAACCAGATCCAGTTAAGCCTATTTATTTACCTAAAGATTTTGCCGAGACTATTAAAGGCTTAGGATATGCTAATATTTCGTCATTTCAGCGAGATTATGATATACCCCAAACTGGGACAGCCAACCCAGAAACCCAGGAAATTTTAGCGAAAATTGTTCGGAATCTTCAGCACAATTTAAACTTAATATTCCAACCTCGTCCTCTCATTGCTTACAGCGAGATTTATGATCATCGGACTGAGGAATATGTGGGTAAGTTTCAGCAGCAGTTAGGATTACCCATAACTAAAACGGCTGATTTGTCACTGCGTAAGCGTTTGGATCGTTGGGCGAGAAATAAGTGGCTGTTAGGATCAGTTAGTTATTAAATATCACCCGATCAGGTCATGCGATCGTAGGATGTCGCACTTCCGACCATGTTAGATGATTAAATTAGTAAGAATCCATTATAACCTCAAGTAATGCACAAGCTGCCTTGGTTTATGGGCAGCTTTTTTTGTGCTTGAGCTAGGAATAATTAACCTGACATGGCTATAATCCTTGTAGGGTGCGTCACAGAGTGATCATCTTCATAAAAAACGCCAAACTTGATGATGTGACGCACCAGGAAACTTGAACTAGGAATAATTAACCTGACATGGCTATAATCCTTGTAGGGTGCGTCACAGAGTGATCATCTTCATAAAAAACGCCAAACTTGATGATGTGACGCACCAGGAAACTTGAACTAGGAATAATTAACCTGACATGGCTATAATCCTTGTAGGGTGCGTCACAGAGTGATCATCTTCATAAAAAACGCCAAACTTGATGATGTGACGCACCAGGAAACTATAATCCTTGTAGGGTGCGTCACAGAGTGATCATCTTCATAAAAAAACGCCAAACTTGATGATGTGACGCACCAGGAAACTATAATCCTTGTAGGGTGCGTCACAGAGTGATCATCTTCATAAAAAAACGCCAAACTTGATGATGTGACGCACCAGGAAACTATAATCCTTGTAGGGTGCGTCACAGAGTGATCATCTTCATAAAAAAACGCCAAACTTGATGATGTGACGCACCAGGAAAATGCCTTAGTTTATGGGCAGCTTTTTTTATTCATTATCAACAATGCCATAGGTATCTCGAATCAAATAGAGAGGTCTTCTTTTAACTTCCGCATAAATTCTGCCTAAGTATTCACCAATTACACCTAAACTAATAAGTTGAACTCCTCCCATAAATAGAATGGCTACCATTAAGGATGCGTAACCGGGAACATCAATGCCAAAAATTAAAGTTCTTACTATTAAAAATAGGGCGTAAATAAAAGCCCCAAATGATATCAATAATCCCATATAACTCCAAACTTTGAGGGGGAGGGCGCTAAAAGAGGTAATCCCTTCGATCGCCAAATTCCACAATTGCCAATAGTTCCATTTTGTCCGACCTTTATATCTCGGTAAGCGGTCATATTCTAGGGCGGTTTGTTTGAACCCTACCCACGCAAATAAACCCTTCATAAATCGATGAGTTTCGGGGAGTTTTTTTAAGGCTTCCACTACCTGACGATCCATCAATCGAAAATCTCCAGTGTCTTGGGGAATGTGAACCGGAGTCATCTTTTGCAGAAGCCGATAAAAACCATTGGCGGTTATCTGTTTCAGCCAGGTTTCTCCATGTCGCGATCGCCTTTTCGCGTAAACTACATCATAACCTTCTCGCCACTTTTCCAGCATTTCTACAATTAATTCCGGTGGGTCCTGTAGGTCAGCATCAATAGGAATGACTGCTGCACCTCTAGCATGATCTAAACCCGCTGTCAAAGCAATTTCTTTGCCGAAATTCCTTGACAAGTTAATCACTTTAATGTTATTATTGAAATGGTGGTGTTTAATAAGTTTGGCTAAGGTATCATCCTGACTGCCATCATTAACACAGATAATTTCATAGGTAATATGCAAAGGTTGAATCACAGCCAGCAACCTAGATAATAAGTAATCGAGGTTAGGTTCTTCGTTGTAGCAGGGAGCGACAATTGAGAGTTGAACTGTGGTGGGTTTTGCTGATGGTGGCAACACTGTAGAAATCAATTTATATTAACTCAAATTATATTAATAAGTGGTGCGTCAGGAGATAATTGTCCGGTGAGAATTGAGAGAGTCGGTTTCTGACACACCCTACGGAAAGACTAACCGGGTTAGTTAGTGGTGCGTCAGGAGATAATTGTCCGGTGAGAATTGAGAGAGCCGGGTTATGACGCACCCTACGGAAAGACTAACCGGGTTAGTTAGTGGTGCGTCAGGAGATAATTGTCCGGTGAGAATTGAGAGAGCCGGGTTATGACGCACCCTACGGAAAGACTAACCGGGTTAGTTAGTGGTGCGTCAGGAGATAATTGTCCGGTGAGAATTGAGAGAGCCGGGTTATGACGCACCCTACGGAAAGTGGTGCGTCAGGAGATAATTGTCCGGTGAGAATTGAGAGAGCCGGGTTCTGACGCACCCTACGGAAAGGTTATTGGTTACGAGGAGGAGGGGGACAGTCCAGGGACTGACGGGGTGATCATCAAATGTGAAAATAAGATTAGATATTAGACCAATGGGATAAATTGGGGACATACTAGAGAGCGGGGGGAAAGAGCGATCGCATGAAATACCACCGCATGGTTGAAAACAGCACCAACTACCAAAGACAGACCACTATGAGTAAGCAACTTTGGATTTATGATACAACCCTACGAGACGGAGCCCAGCGCGAAGGACTCTCTCTCTCCCTAGAAGATAAACTCCATATAGCGCGGAAACTAGACCAACTAGGTATTCCGTTTATTGAAGGGGGTTGGCCCGGCGCTAACCCGAAAGATGTACAATTATTTTGGCGACTGACGGAAGAACCCCTCAGCCAAGCGGAAATAGTGGCTTTTTGTTCGACCCGTCGCCCCCATACCACCGCAGCAGAAGATCCTAGCCTCAAACCGATTTTATCAGCCGGAACCATCTGGATTACCACCTTTGGCAAATCTTGGGATCTCCATGTTACCGAAAGCCTGAAAACCAGCCTAGAGGAAAACCTGGCAATGATCCAGGATACAATCGAGTTTTTCCGCAGCCAAGGGAGGCGGGTAATTTATGATGCTGAACATTGGTTTGATGGCTATAAAAACAACCCAGAATATGCCCTAGAAACGCTAAAAGCGGCTGTAGCAGGGGGGGCTGAGTGGTTAGTGCTATGTGATACTAATGGTGGTACACTGCCCCACGAGGTAACTGCGATCGCCAAAACCGTAGTTACAGCCCTAGCCAATTGGGGTGAAACCTCCGTACAGGTAGGCATTCACACCCACAACGACTCAGGAACCGCCGTTGCTAATGCTTTAGCAGCAGTCATGGAAGGTGCTACCATGATTCAAGGGACCATTAACGGTTATGGGGAACGGTGCGGCAATGCCGATTTGTGTACTTTGATACCTAATTTACAGTTAAAATTAGGCTATTCTTGCATCGCCAATGAACATTTAAGTAAACTGTCGGAGTCTAGTAGATTTATTAGTGAGGTGGTTAATCTAGCCCCAGATGACCATGCCCCGTTTGTGGGCTTATCGGCTTTTGCCCATAAGGGGGGGATTCATGTTTCCGCAGTGGAACGCAACCCGTTAACCTACGAACATATCGCCCCGGAAGAGGTGGGAAATAAACGGCGAATCGTGATTTCTGACCAGTCGGGATTAAGTAATGTTTTGGCGAAAGCGCGAAACTATGGTATTAACTTAGAACGGGATAATCCAACCAGTCGGCAACTTTTGCAACAGTTGAAAGAATTGGAAAATCAGGGTTATCAATTTGAGGCGGCGGAGGCGAGTTTTGAGTTATTGATGCGGTCAGCTTTGGGGACTCGGAAACAGTGGTTTGAAATTCGCGGTTTTCAAGTGCATTGTGACAAGTCGAGTCTGGCTACCTGTAACTCCCTAGCTACGGTGAAGGTAATTGTAAGCGATCGCGAACTTTTAGAAGTAGCCGAAGGTAACGGACCTGTCTCGGCCTTAGATGCAGCCTTGCGGAAAGCCCTGCAAAATTTCTACCCAGAAATAGCCGAATTTCAACTGCGCGATTATAAAGTGCGGATTTTGGATGGTAAAGCGGGAACTTCTGCCAAAACTCGTGTATTGGTAGAATCTAGCAATGGTCATCAGCGTTGGACTACCGTAGGAGTCTCTACTAATATCCTAGACGCATCCTATCAAGCGGTCGTAGAAGGTTTAGAATATGGCTTAATGTTGCAACAGCAAACCCCATCCAATTCAGTTATATTAGCCGAATCCTCACTGTAAAATAGACAGTGATAATCCCCTAGGGATGCGATGATTGCCATAGCATAAAATGGCAATAATAGCAAGAGTATTAAGCAGAAATTGTCACAAATATAAAAAATTGATGACAATTTCTCAGGTAATCCCAACCATAATTTATCCTAGGCATCAGAGATGGAGAATGTTATGCAGGACCAAAAACAAGCCGTAAAAAGAGTAACAGGAGCCTTTGCCCTGATTGATAGCCTGCGCCGCCACGGTGTGCAGCATATTTTTGGCTATCCAGGAGGTTCAAATTTACCCATTTACGACGAGATATATAGAGCCGAACAAGCCGGGGAAATCAAACATTATCTGGTGCGCCACGAACAAGGAGCGGCTCACGCTGCCGATGGATATGCCCGGAGTACCGGAAAGGTGGGGGTATGTCTAGCCACCTCTGGACCGGGAGCCACTAATTTAGTTACAGGTCTAGCCACGGCTTATCTGGATTCTGTCCCGGTGGTAGCCATTACTGGACAAGTACCTCGCAGCGCCTTGGGGACAGATGCTTTTCAGGAAATTGATATTTTTGGGATTACCCTACCCATTGTTAAACATTCCTATCTAGTCCGCGAACCTTCGGAATTACCGAGAATTGTGGCTGAGGCATTTCACCTAGCCAGTAGTGGCAGACCGGGACCTGTGTTAATTGACATTCCCAAAGATGTGGGTAATGCTCAAATTGATTATATTCCGGTAGAGCCAGGGTCAGTGCGACGGGTGGGATATCGTCCCACGGTGCGGGGAAATCCTCGACAAATTAATCAGGCTTTACAGTTGATTTCTCAAGCTACTAAACCCCTCCTATATGTGGGGGGAGGTGCAATTATGGCGGGGGCTCATGCTGAAATAGCCGAATTGTCGGAACGCTTCCAAATACCAGTTACTAGCACTTTGATGGGAAAAGGTGCTTTTGATGAAAATCACCCCCTATCTCTGGGAATGTTGGGAATGCACGGAACCGCCTATGCTAATTTTGCGGTGAGTGAATGTGATTTGCTGATCGCGGTGGGGGTTCGCTTTGATGACCGGGTGGCGGGAACCGGAGATAAATTCGCCCATAGCGCTAAGGTGATTCATATTGATATTGACCCGGCGGAAGTGGGCAAAAATCGCACGACTGATGTTCCTATTGTGGGAGATGTGCGACAGGTTTTGGGGGATATGCTACAACGTAGCTATCAGTTGGGAACGGAAATTAAGCCGGAACAAACCCAGGAATGGCACTCGCGCCTTCAGCAATTGTATAACCAATACCCCCTGACTATTCCTCACCCGGAAAATGGTCTCTCTCCCCAAGAGGTGATTGTGGAACTTAGCCATCAATGTCCTGATGCTTTCTATACTACTGATGTGGGTCAGCATCAAATGTGGGCGGCGCAATTCGTGAAAAATGGCCCCCGACGTTGGATGACTAGCGGCGGTTTAGGGACTATGGGTTACGGTTTACCTGCTGCTGTGGGGGTTAAGGTGGCTCATCCTGATGATACGGTTATCTGTATTAGCGGTGATGGTAGTTTCCAAATGAATATGCAAGAATTGGGAACTATTGCTCAGTATGGTATTGGGGTTAAGGTGATTATTCTCAATAATGGCTGGTTGGGAATGGTGCGCCAGTGGCAACATATGTTTTATAATGATCGCTATGAGGCTACTAACCTCGAAGATGGAACCCCAGAATTTGCCCGGTTGGCTGATGTTTATGGCATTGAGGCTATGACTGTCCGCCTACGGTCCGATTTGCCAAAGGCGATCGCTAAAGCCCTGTCTCACAACGGTCCGATGATCCTAGATGTTCGGGTTACCCGTGATGAGGACTGTTACCCGATGGTAGCCCCCGGTCACGATAACAGCGATATGATGGGTTTATCGAGTTAGTTGCTCTTAACCCTCACCCCCCTTCACCCCCCTAGTGCTGTCCTCCGCGTCAGCATGGGGGGGTGTTGTGTCTGAGAGCAAATATTAAATTAACCTTAAAAAACGCCATATTGATTTACAAAAATTCGCAAAAATTAATAATGTTTTGTTTGATTAACTAGGTGTAAAATTGGTGACAAAATATCCTAAATTAAAAGGTAGTTCACTCTCAATCCCTAACCGGAAGTATCTATCCTAATATTAACCGGAGACTAAGGGAAACTGAGAGCAGCGAAGTCCCACGGTATCCCGGTTGTGAATTGTTGAAAAAATCGGAATTTTCCGAGAAAGGATTTCTCGGTCAAAAAATCACAATTGCCACCGTGTTATAATCATTGATTTATCCGGTTTCAGGAGAGCGTCCTATGACAAGTAATGTTGCATCAGAAAACCGTAATGTCGCCATTGTCGGCCCCTATTTGAGTGGTAAAACGGCTTTGCTAGAAAGTCTGCTGTTTGCCACAGGAACAATTACCCGTAAAGGTACGGCTAAAGAAGGCAACCGTATCGGAGATGGCGTAGCTGAGGCTCGCGATCGCAATATGAGTGTAGAAATCAATGCCGCTTATACTCAATATGGCGGCATTAACTTTACCTTCCTCGACTGTCCAGGTTCGGTAGAATTTGCCCAAGAAACCTATAACGGCCTCATGGGTGCGGGATTAGCAATAGTGGTTTGTGAACCGGAACCCAGTCGCATTCTCACCCTATCGCCCCTATTCAAATTTTTGGATGATTGGGAAATTCCCCATATTGTGTTCATTAATAAAATGGATCGGGCTTTCTCTGATGAAGAAGGCTGCAACCTCAACTTTTTAGAGTTATTAAATGCCCTGAAAACTGTATCGAGTCGCCCCATAGTTCCCCAAGAATATCCGATCGCCAAAGGTTCAGAATTAATTGGTTTTATCGATTTAGTTACAGAACAAGCCTATAACTACCATCCCGGTGCGGCATCAGATCCAGTTCCCATGCCCGAAGAACTTAAAGAGTTGGAACACGCCGCCCGCCAGGAGATGTTAGAACAATTATCTAACTTTGATGATCACTTGTTGGAAGAACTTCTTGAAGAAATTGAACCCCCCACCGAGGAAATTGTCAAAGACCTAAAAATGGAATTGGGGGCGGATTTGATTGTTCCGGTATTTTTCGGAGCGGCTGAATTAGAATATGGAGTGCGATCGCTTCTTGATGCCCTAGTCCGAGAAGCCCCAGAACCCAGCTTAACGGCCGAACGTCGGGGACTCAAAGGAACAAGTGATATCCCGATCGCCCAAGTCCTGAAAACCTTTTACACCCCCCAAGGTGGTAAACTCTCCCTAGTGCGAGTCTGGCAGGGAGAACTTACCGAAGGCATTGTTCTTAATGGTGTACGCGCGGCTGGAATGTACCGTTTGCTGGGACAACAAACCCAGGGCGTGCAACTTGCCAAAACTGGGGAAATTGTCGCCTTGGCGCGTATGGAGGGCATCAAAACCGGTGATACTTTGACCACTCAACCCGATCGCCTCAAAGCACCCTTACCTACAGCCCAGGTATTGCCACCAGTATTGGCATTTGCGATCGCCCCTGAAAATCGCAAAGATGAAGTAAAACTCAGCGCCGCCCTCACCAAAATGATCGAGGAAGATCCCTCTCTAACTTGGGAACAAAACACCGACACTCACCAGGTTATCCTCTGGGGACAGGGAGAAATTCACCTGAAAGTAACCCTTGATCGCCTACGCCGCAAGTACAACTTTCCCATAGTGACCTCGCCGCCTCAAATTCCCTATAAAGAAACCATCCGTTCTAATACCAACTCCCACGGGCGCTACAAACACCAAAGCGGCGGACATGGACAATTTGGTGATGTTTATTTAGATATTACCCCCTTACCTCGTGGTGAAGGTTTTAACTTTAATGAAACCATTGTCGGCGGCGCGGTGCCAAAACAATATATTCCCGGTGTGGAAATGGGCGTGCGAGAATACCTCCAACAAGGTCCCCTAGGTTTCCCCGTCGTTGATGTTTCTGTCACCCTGACCAATGGTTCCTATCACTCTGTGGATAGTTCCGAACAGGCTTTTAAACAAGCCGCCAGGCTGGCTATGCAAACGGGTATGGCTAAATGTAACCCCACTTTGCTCGAACCTATTGTTACGGTGGAGGTATGCGCCCCAAATGAGTTTACCTCTCAACTGTTCCAATTGATTACTACTCGCCGTGGTCAAATTTTGGGTTATGAACCTGTGGCTGACTGGAAAGGTTGGGATCAGGTGTCGGCTTATTTACCACAGGTGGAAATGCAGGATCTCATTGTGGAATTGCGATCGCTAACTATGGGGGTCGGTTACTTTAACTGGAAGTTTGACCATTTACAGGAAGTCCCCGAACAACTAGCCCAAAGGGTATTAGCCACTGTTGCTGATAATAGCAATGGCGGCGGCGGAAATAGCAAATCCAAAAGCTAACTCGTTTTAACCCTCAGACTTGAATTCAAAGGACGATCAGCTGATCGTCCTTTTTAGCAGGTCTGGGGTCACTAACTCCCCTATACCTGACACCCATTCTGATTGGCTGTATGATCAAACGTTACCTTTGTGATCAGCCACTTTAGCATATCCTTACCCATGGAAGTTTTTCTTACTCTGTCTATAGTTGTTCTCGCCCTGATTAGTTTTATAGTCGAATGGCTACCTGTAGATTTAACAGCGATCGCCGTTACAGTTTTATTAATGTTCCTGGGTTTAGTCACTCCCGAACAGGGAATTTCTGGTTTTGGCAATTCAGCCACCATTACCGTTATGGCTATGTTTATCCTCAGCGCCGGAATTACCCGCACTGGAGTCATTCAAATTATACGCGATCGGCTAATTAAATGGGGTGGAAAGCGCATCAATCAACAGCTTTTTGTCATGGGTAGCTTAGTCGGACCCATTTCCGCCTTTATTAATAATACAGCAGTCATCGCTATTTTTCTACCCATCATCGAAGATTGGTGTAAACAGCAAAAAACCTCCCCCTCCCAATTTCTCATTCCTCTTTCTTACGCTTCAATTCTCGGAGGAATGATTACAGTAATTGGCACATCAACTAATATTCTCGCTGGCGGAATATCTGAACAATTAGGTTATGGAAACTTTCATATTTTCCAGTTTACAAGCGTGGGACTATTAACCTTTTTAATTGGGTTATTATACATTTCCTTAATTGCCCCCAAGCTCCTACCCAAACGAGAATCACGCATCAATAGTGCCATGGAAAACAGCTATGATTTGCAGGAATATCTCAGTGAAGTAGTCGTCACTAATACATCCAGTTTAGTCGGACAAACCCTCCGGGAAAGTGAAATTCAACGCAAATTTGACCTAGACGTATTAGAGTTAGTTCGCAACAAAATTCACCTCCCCCAACCCGTAGCCGATAAAGTCTTAAAATCCGGAGATATTCTGATTATTCGTAGCACCCGTGAAGATTTACTCAAAATTAAAAACGAAAGAGGTTTAGATCTTTTACCTGATGTCAAATTTAGGGAACAATCCCTAGAAACAGTCCTGAGTTCTGGAGAAGAAAAAATCGCCGAAGTCTTGATTTTATCCAACTCCCGTTTAATTGGTACTACCCTCAAAGATTTACGCTTTAGACAGCGGTATAATGTCACCGTATTAGCCATCCGTCGCGGTGCCGAATTAGTCCAAGGACGCTTAGGAAAAATCAAACTCAGATTTGGTGACTTATTATTAGTCCAAGGTCCAAAAGAAAGTTTTATTGGTTTACAAACTACTAGGGAACTTTTAGTCTTAGAACAGCGCGACATCGACAACTTACGCACCGAGAAAGCCGGAATAGCCATTGGCATTACTTTAGGCGTAATTGCACTAGCAGCCTTCAAAATAGTTCCCATTTTAGTTAGTGCTTTAGCCGGAGTGATTTTGATGGTCGCCACTGGATGTCTAAAACCCGGTGAAATGTATGGTGCTGTTCGTTGGGATGTAATTTTTCTATTAGCCGGATTAATTCCCCTAGGAATTGCTATGGAAAATTCCGGCGCAACTGAATGGCTGGCTAATAATTTAGTGTCTGTCGGCGGTCATCTTTCCGGGTATTGGGTGTTAACATTTTTCTTTATCATCACAGTTTTATTAACAGAAGTTCTCTCAAATAATGCCACCGTAGTACTCATGATTCCCATTGCTGTCCGAGTAGCTGAAACCCTGCAATTAAATCCCTATGCCTTTATGTTTGCGGTCACTCTCGCCGCTTCCTGTAGTTTTATGACCCCCATTGGCTACCAAACTAATACCATGGTTTATAGTCCCGGAGGTTATAAATTCTCCGACTTTACACGAGTTGGCTTTCTTCTCACCCTCTTAATGACCATTGCGGTTCCCTCATTGATCACATTATTTTACGGTCTTTACCCTAACTGATAATCCCTCAAATTAGGAAACATCAAATCTCAAAATCTGGCAACTTAAAACCGCCCATAATCACCAGATTTACTCTGATTAAAATGGCTCATGGTCGGTCTAATCATCGGAATGGGACTCTTCCCCCAACTGTTCTAGTTTAAATTCTAAGGCGGATAGTCTAACTTCTAATTGATCAAGTTTTTCCTGCTGAGATGATATTCCCAGATAGGATCTCAAGGCATCAATGACCAGATCTGACTTGGATTGTCCAGTGATTTCTACCCGCGCCATGAGTGCTTCGTGTACCTCAGAAGGAATCCTGACACCTAGGAATGGATTGGGCATAGTTTCAATAAAATTGCATTTTTGACAATGAATGCCAACAGTGTGTTAATAATATCAGTCTCTTGCTACACTGCCTATCATTAACCCAACGGCGTAGTGTGGGACTTCTTTTGACATCGAGTGAAAAGAATCTTGGTCTGATCTGTTAATTTATTAACAGTAAAGCTAAGATCTCCATTCTTGTAAACGGTTTTTTGTAAAGTTTTTTTGCATAACCAAAAGTTATGTAAAGAACCTTAAACAAAAATTGATAACATTACGAAAACATATGTTATCATCAAACCCAATATCTCCTGTCCAACTGAGCCCGGGGACTGAGAGAGTCCCTAGCCAGTTTTGCTCAAAGGCCGATCGATAAAAATTACTGGGAGCAAACATGACCATAAAAGCACGGCTTGACGAACGGCGCAATCCTGAAAAAATCCTCATCGCCGATGATGAGTCTGCAATTCGGCGTATTTTGACAACCCGTCTGTCAATGGTCGGTTACAGTGTTGTCGCAGCAGCAGATGGCTTACAAGCTATTGAAATGTTCGATCGCGAAAGTCCAGACCTGGTAGTTTTGGATGTAATGATGCCAAGACTTAACGGTTACGGGGTTTGTCAAAAAATTCGAGAAATTTCTGATATTCCCATCATTATGTTAACCGCCTTGGGAGATGTAGCCGATCGCATTACCGGTTTAGAATTGGGGGCTGATGATTACCTCACTAAACCCTTTTCTCCCAAAGAATTGGAAGCCCGCATTCACGCTATCCTCCGTCGGTTCAAAGATAACGCATCTTCCCATGATCTAAGTCCCGAAGTCATCCAAGTTGATACTCTCCGCATTGACACCATTAAACGACGGGTTTACAAAGGCGATAAATTGTTGCCCCTCACATATATCGAGTTTAACTTGCTCGAACTGTTGTTTAAGCGTTCTGGTGAAGCGGTTTCTCGTTCCGAAATTCTGCAACAATTGTGGGGTTACACCCCCCGCCGCATTGCCGATATGCGCGTTGTTGATGTTCATGTGGCTCGCCTACGAGCTAAAATTGAGACTGATCAGCGTAATCCTGAGTATATTCTCACGGTTCGCGGTATTGGCTACTCTTCCCAGCGACTCGCAGCAGTGGAAGAACCAATTGGCGCATAATTAATATCAATCCTCCAAAATAAAATCGATTTGAATAAAACTTAACAAAAACCCATTCTGGTCAGAGCATAACCAGGGTGGGCTTTAATTTCGAGAAGTGATAATATCCAATTAGATTGAATTGGTAGACCCAATGTTCAGGTGGTTTCTCTCTTTCGTGCTAACTATTGCTTTGATAGTAGTCATCAGCGATGCTGACCTCCAGAGTCAGCCAAGTCTTCAAACCGATATGACACCCGGACCATATATTAAAGTTGATCAGTTTGGTTATCGTCCCCAAGATCATAAAGTCGCTGTAATTACCACTCCCGAAGTGGGTTTTAATGCCCAGGAATCCTTCTCACCAGGGACTACCTACGAGGTTCGGGATGCTAATTCTCATCAACAAGTTTATTCGGGTCAAATTCAGCTCTGGATGGATGGTAAAGTTCATTCTCAATCAGGCGATCGCGGTTGGTGGTTTGACTTTTCCCCGCTCAACAAACCAGGTTCCTATTATATCATAGATGCCGCCAATCAACAACGTTCTTTTGAATTTGAGATTAGGGATGATGTCTATAAACAGGTTCTTATCACTGCTGTCCGTACCTTTTTTTATCAGCGCAGTGGCTTTCCCAAACAACCCCCATTAGCTGACCCTAGATGGACTGATGGCGCGGCTTTTTTAGGACCCGGACAGGATACAGAGGCGCGCTATGTTTATGACAAAGATAACCCGGCTTTGGCTCGCGATATGCGTGGCGGTTGGTTTGATGCGGGAGATACTAATAAATATGTGACTTTTGCGACTCCGGTAATTCATCAACTTTTAGATGCTTACTCCCACAATCGGGAGATTTGGACTGATGATTTTAACATTCCCGAATCGGGGAATAATCTCCCAGATATCATCGATGAGATTAAGTATGAGATTGATTGGTTAAAACTGATGCAGGATGATGATGGGGGAGTGTTTATTAAACTGGGTACGATTGATCATAATAATCCAGAGATTCCTAGTCTTGATCAACGGCCCCGTTATTATGCTCCTAAATGTTCTTCTGCTAGTATATCGACGGCGGGAATGTTCGCCCATACTGCGTTAGTTTTTCGGGAATTTCCAGTTCTTAATGAGTATGCAGAAGACCTGCAAAATAGAGCGATCGCCGCTTGGGACTGGTTTCAATCTAACCCCAAACGCACTGATTGTGATTCCCAGACGATTAAATCTGGGGATGCAGATAGAAGCGAACGGGAACAAAAAGGGGGAACTGTAACGGCGGCGGTTTATTTATTACAACTCACCGGAGACACCAAATATAATCAATATATACGCGCCAATTTAACGGAAACTCAACCCTTTAAAGATGATACTTGGTCAAGGTATAGCTCCTATGAAGGGGATGCCCTATTATTGTACACTCAACTAGCCAATGGCGATGACAATATCCAACAACAAATAAGCGATCGCTTTCGGGAAATGGTGCTAAGTAATAAAGCATCCTACGGTAATTCTGACCTCGACCCATACCGTGCTTATATGAGCGACCCTCAATATCATTGGGGTAGTAACCTAGTGGAATCCAACTATGGTAATACCAACTATGATGTCTTGTTGTATGAGGTAGACCCAGACCACGCCGACAGCTATAAAATCCGAGCCTTAGACCATCTCCATTACCTGCACGGTGTCAACCCATTAAGCATGGTTTATTTAAGCAATATGTATGAATACGGAGCCGAAAAATCCGCTAACAAAATGTATCATCAGTGGTTCGGCGGGGGCATTTATGATCATGCTTTAAACTCTCCCAGTGGTCCGGCTCCTGGCTATTTAGTAGGGGGACCCAATCAATATTATACTGGCTCATCTAAACCCCCTGTTGGTGAGCCTCCCATGAAGGCATATTTTGATGAAAATGACCCCCGCAAAAAAGCCTGGGAAATTACCGAACCCGCCATTTATTATCAAAGTGGCTATATCAAACTTTTGTCTAACTTTGTCAGTTCCCCTAGCCACTAAATTCCCTCACGCCTAACCCCTCCCCATTGGTGGGAGAGGGGAGTTTAGATGTACATCAATGGGGAATG
The DNA here is from genome assembly GCF_026000695.1 of Limnospira platensis NIES-39. Lineage (GTDB taxonomy): Bacteria > Cyanobacteriota > Cyanobacteriia > Cyanobacteriales > Microcoleaceae > Limnospira > Limnospira platensis. Next base: position 2,204,083 of record NZ_AP026945.1, on the reverse strand, counting down.
GCTATTTTAATGGAGAAAATGACGCATTCCGGTGATTACCATAACCAGACCTAATTCATTAGCGGCATTAATGGAATCTTGATCTCGGATACTGCCGCCCGGTTGAACAATAGCCTCAATACCAGCAGCAGCAGCCGTCCTTACCGAGTCATCAAAGGGGAAGAAACCATCACTAGCAAGGAATCCCCCCTTAGCGTTTTCTCCGGCTTGTTCTAGGGCAATTTTAGCGGCTCCTACGCGATTCATTTGTCCGGCTCCTACCCCTATAGTGGTGCGGTTTTTGGTGACCACGATCGCATTAGATTTAACGTGCTTGGCAATTTTCCAAGCAAACAATAACTCAGCCAATTGTGCCGAGGTAGGTTTTTTTTCGGTCACTAATTGCCAATGGTCAGGGATATCGATTTCATCATCACAGGTCTGGACCAAAAAGCCCCCAGCAATTAGCTTAATAGTTTCTTTGGGACCCGAAACTAAATCCGGCAAAATCAACACCCGCAAATTAGCCTTTTTCTTGAGAATAGCCTCAGCTTCTGGTTCACAACTGGGGGCGACAATGCACTCTAAAAAAGTTTTGGTCATGGCTGTAGCCGTCGCCGCATCAATGGGACGGTTGAGCGCAACAATACCCCCAAAAGCAGAAACCGAGTCCGCAGCAAAAGCCCGTTGATAAGCCTCAGATAAACTATTAGCGATCGCCGCTCCACAGGGGTTAGTATGTTTAAGAACAGCCGCCGCCGGTTCATCAGTGAACTCGCAAATAATCCGTCTAGCCGCTTCCAGGTCCACCAAGTTATTGTAACTGAGGGGTTTTCCCTGCAAAATTTTACCCGCCGACCAGCCATTAGGGACAGTTCCGGTTTGATACCAGGCGGCGGGTTGGTGGGGGTTCTCGCCGTAGCGGAGGGCTTGTATTTGGTTTCCGGCGACAGTGTAGCTAGTGGGGAGGGGATTAGTTTCGGTGGTGTTTTGATGTTCTAAATAAGTAGCGATCGCCCGATCATAAGCCCCAGTATGACGGAAGGCTTGTAAAGCGCAGCCTTGGCGAAATTCTAAACTAGGTTCGCCGCCGCTGTTTCGCATTTCTTCGAGATAGTCCCCATATTGGTTAGGCTGACACAGGACAGTCAAATGGGCGAAATTTTTAGCAGAAGCCCGCAGCAACGTAGGGCCACCGATATCAATTTGTTCGATCGCCTCTGGTAGGGTAACATTTTCCGATGCAATAGTTTGTTCAAATGGGTACAGATTAACCACTACCAGGTCAATGGGGCGGATCTCATGCTGTTGTAATTGTTCCACGTCCTGGGGAATATCCCGACGCGCAAGGATACCCCCATGAATGCGAGGATGCAGGGTTTTAACTCGTCCCCCCAGAATTTCGGGAAATCCTGTATAGTCAGAAACCTTAGTAACAGGTAGTCCCGCCTCTTGGATAGCTTTAGCAGTTCCCCCACTACTAATCAGGTCAAAGCCAAATTCTTCCACAAGACTTCGGGCTAAGTCAATCAGTCCAGTTTTGTCAGATACACTTAATAGAGCTAAACGGGCCATTTTTCCAAGATTTACAAAGCAACTTCCCTATCTTAAAGTCAACAGACCATTCCAGTTAAAGGCATAATTGAGAAACTATAGCCAATTGATTAGCAAATTATCGGCAATTTCTACGGAGTAACCACAAGATTAAATTAAGATTACACTAAGATTACATTAACTCATAGAATCGATGTCTTGAGGTAGGGGTGGGTTTTCATATCCTAAATCTGGCGGTAAATTATCTCCATGAGTAGCTTCGACAGCAAGGCGATCGCAAATTTCATTTTCGCGATCGCCCGCATGACCTTTTACCCAGACAAATCGGACTTGATGTTCCTCACACAAAGCTAATAATTGCGCCCACAAATCCGGATTTTTCGCCCATTCCTTCTGGCTACGTCGCCATCCATTCTTTTGCCAACGTTTAGCCCACCCCTGAGTCATAGCATCTACGAGATATTTAGAATCACTATAGAGAGTCACACAACAGGGAAATTTGAGGGCTTGTAAAGCGGCGATCGCTCCCATCATTTCCATGCGGTTATTAGTAGTTAGTCGGAAGCCTCCTGATAATTCCTTTCGGTGACTACCACACATCAACACAGCCCCATATCCTCCCTTCCCAGGGTTCCCGCTACAGGCTCCGTCTGTATAAATTGTCACCTTAGTTAGGCCCATATTCATAATAATTTATTCTCTAATTTATTCCATCAGAAATCATATCATTGTCGGTTTTGTCAGTTCACAATTTATCAAAATCATATCTAAAATATGTATGATTCAACTGTAATTGATATCTAAAATATTGGTTAATACTGCCGTTGTCTGTGACTATGATCATAGACTATATGAGACAAAGATACTGCGACTTAGGCTTATTGTTATGTATAATCTTCCCTGCCCTATGCCCTATTTTATCAGTGTTAATCAATCAATACTCACGGGTACAAATAAAAAAACAAGGGTACAAACAATGTTGCACCCTTGCCGATTAATACGGTAGGGTGCGTCAGACCGGGAGAATTTTGATGATGAAATGCTCATAAACTCTTCTGACTGACGCACCTAGGTAATTAATTAACCAAGAAGTTCCTTAGCTTTCGCCACCACATTATCAACGGTGAAGCCGAATTTTTCCAACACCACACCGCCAGGAGCAGACGCGCCGAAGGTGTCAATACTGATAGTAGCACCCTCATCAGTCACATAGCGGCACCAGCCAAAACTAACACCGGCTTCCACCGCCAAACGTTTCTTAACAGAGGCGGGGAAAACAGACTCCTTGTAAGCAGCATCCTGCTTTTCAAACAATTCCCAACTAGGCATAGAAACCACGCGGACTTTTTTACCCTCTTCCCGGAGTTTAACCGCCGCATCAACACAGAGGTAAGTTTCCCCACCAGTACCAATCAGAATAATATCAGGGGTACCATCACTGTTATCACTAAGGATATAAGCACCCTTAGCCACATTGTCGATAGAACTACCTTCGAGGTTAGGCAGATTTTGGCGAGAAAATGCCATCAAAGTGGGATAGTGACGGTTTTCGATCGCCACCTTATAGGCTCCAGAAGTCTCATTACCATCAGCGGGACGAATCACAGTCAAATCAGGAATCAACCGCAGAGAAGCGATATGTTCAACGGGTTGGTGAGTCGGGCCATCTTCACCCAAAGCAATAGAATCATGAGTCATCACCCACAGCACGGGAGCTTCCGACAGAGCCGACAACCGGATAGAATTACGCATATAATCCGTAAACACCAGGAAGGTCGCGCCATAGGGAATCAGACCCGAACGGTGCAGGGCGATACCATTACAAATGGCTCCCATAGCGTGTTCACGCACCCCAAACCGGAGGTTACGATTTTGGTATTGACCCTTTTGGAAATCTCCCAAACCTTTGAGTAAAGTCTTATTAGAGGGAGCCAAATCAGCAGAACCGCCAACCAATTCGGGAAGGACTCCAGCGATCGCATTTAGAGTAGCACCGGACTGGTTACGGGTCGCATCAGCCTTAGTTTCCGGCGTATAGGTAGGCAGAGATTTTTCCCATCCTTGGGGAAGTTTCCCACTCAGCAAGCGTTCCAGAGTCGCCGCCTCTTCAGGATACTTAGATTTGTAGGTTTCAAAAGCTGCTTTCCACTCATCCTCATAATTCGCACCCCGCTCGACTGCTTTGCGGAAATGCTTAATTGCATCATCAGGAATCACAAATTCAGGATAACTCCAACCCAGATGATCACGGGTAGCCTGTACTTCTGCTTTACCCAAAGCGGCACCATGAACGTCATGGCTGTTAGCTTTGTTAGGAGAACCAAAACCGATGGTGGTGGTAACTTTAATCAAGGAAGGCTTATCAGTGACCGCCTTTGCTTTCTCAATGGCGGTAGCGATCGCTTCCAAATCTGTATTACCATCAGCAACGTGCTGAACGTGCCAGCCATAGGCTTCAAAGCGTTTGCACACATCTTCAGTAAACGATATATCCGTAGATCCATCAATAGAAATATGGTTATCGTCATAGAAGGCGATCAGCTTACCGAGGCCCCAGTGTCCCGCCAAAGAACAAGCCTCTCCAGAAATACCTTCCATGTTGCAGCCATCCCCTAGGATGGCATAGGTATAGTGGTCTACCACAGTACAATCAGGCTTGTTAAAACGCGCCGCCAGATGAGCCTCAGCCAAAGCCAGACCCACAGCGTTAGCAATACCTTGTCCTAGGGGTCCGGTAGTCACTTCCACCCCTTCGGTGACGTGATTTTCTGGGTGTCCTGGAGTTTTCGACCCCCACTGACGAAACTGTTTAATATCATCGATGCTGACGCTATCATAGCCGGCCAGATGCAGAAGGGCATAATGTAGCATACAGCCATGACCTGCCGATAGCACAAAGCGATCGCGGTTGAACCATTTAGGGTTTTTGGGGTTATAACGCATAAAGCGATCCCAGAGTACAAAGGCCATCGGAGCCGCACCCATAGGAAGTCCGGGGTGGCCTGAGTTCGCTTTCTCTACTGCATCAATAGCTAAAAAACGAATTGAGTTAATGCAGAGTTGTTCAAGTGATTGGGTTGCAACAGCCATAGTTGTGTTTTTCTATATACTCGCTCTAAAGTGTGAGTGCCGGAGTAGAGAAACCAGATGATAATGGTTCTATTTTCAGAATTGCTCTGGAATCGCCCTCAGACTGCATCTGAGATCATCTCATTTTGAGGGACTATCAGGCAAGGGACTTGAAACTAAATTGATCGATCGCCAAATATCTAGGGAATGTTCTCCGCCAACACAGACTTTTTCTGCCACTGTCGGGCAGTAATCGATCCAGCCTATTCGGCTATCTCTACCGCCTGTGCAATTTCCATCATACCAAGATCTGGTCTCTACTTACCCCAACTCTGGCAGTGAACACCAGAAAAGTTTGGTAGATGGGTAGCCCGGTCTCTGAGCCAGCAGTGTGGAAAAGCGACGGGCGCGACTTTAGGCGCTGTCACGGTGCTATGATGGCAATTTTGATTATTCTGCCAGTCAGACCGACCGAATGAAAGGGGCTTAACATCTAGGCTAAGGGTATAGGTGGGTAGCTTGATGCAGGCGCAAAAATGTAGCTAGGGAAAAATAGAGCGATCGCCACTTGCCATTGTGGTAATTTTCATAGATATTGTGGGACAGTCTTAGTCAAAATTGGTAATCGGTTAAATTATTAAACAGAAATTATGGCTTTATATCTGGATTCTGCTATTGTGTCGGAAGCTGAAGCAGCTAGTCAATTGGGTTGGGTGAAAGGAGTTACCACTAATCCCACTTTACTGGCTAAAAGTGACCTATCCCCACAAGCAACTTTAAAAGCACTTAAACAACTGTTCCGGGGGGAGATTTACTATCAGTTAACTGCCTTAGATTTTGATAGTATGCTTGAGGAGGCTTGGGCAGCTTATAATATTTTGGGAGAACAAACAGTTTTAAAAGTTCCAGCCACTAGCTTAGGCTTTCAAGTAGTGGCTCATATATCCCCTAAAATTGCCTGTTCTGTGACGGGGATTTATAGTGCATCTCAAGCGGCTGTGGCTAAAGAAGCGGGGGCAAAATATGCGATCGCCTATGTAAACCGCGCCACCCGATTTTTAGGAGATGGAATCACCCTAGTTAAAGATATGGCCGAAATTCTCGCCGGAAGTGAAACCAAAATTCTCGCCGCCAGCATCAAGTCCCCAGAGGAAGCCGTCGCCACCCTCAAAGCTGGTGCTTATCACCTCACTCTCCCCTGGGATATTCTGCAATCTTTAACCACCCATGAACTCTCAAATCAAACTGTACAAGAGTTTCACCAAAATGGTCGGGGTTTACTCAGTTAATGGGCTAGGGTAAAGCCCCCACCCCAGAGGGGGTTATATTATCTTCGGTTAGGGTGAGATACTGCTACTGTGCCGCAAAAATCATCGGCAGCAAATTGAGGATTATTAACCCCCAAACCCGATAAATCATCAGATATTAAATCCGTGTTAACTGACTCCTTAGCAGACCATTTGGGAAAGTCACCTTTTTGATAGGTAGCAATTTGTTCTGGGGTGAGTAAATCCATAAAATCCGCCAATTCTCGATAGGTGATACATTTAACTTCTGGCTGACCACAAACGGCTTCAGCAAAGCGGAACATAGCATTCCAATAAGCGCCATTATTCCAGGCGGAAAAATGATGACCAATGTGGATAGGGGCGCGATTTCCTGTATAGTTAGCCTGAAAATAGTTTAGATAGGTTTGGAAAGTATCTTCTTCGTAGAATTGAGCATTAGCAGGGTTCGGCTTGGCTTGAGAATGAGCATAATAGAAATTATAGTCCATTGACAAGACATTTTTACGGGTTTTAGCGGTAGTTAAACTAGCGAGGGGGAAATTCCAGATGCCGTTTGGTTTTTGCGGCCAGTAGTTAGATTGAGCCACTTTACTGGTATCATAACGAAATCCTTTTTTTTGTAGGGTTTGATATAAACCAGGACCCTGACCCAATTCGGGGGCGCGAAATCCTTGGATGGCGGTTTTATCAAAGGCGAGACTACCTTCTAGGTTATTAATTTGGTAGGCTTCAAAAATAAACTTATCAAAATAGTTAAATTCTCGCGTCCAGTCCGCCTCAGTCCAGCGACTACCATCAAAATGACCTACTGCATGGGAGGCAATCTCATGACCTTCTTGATAGGCTAAATTTAGCTGTTCTAGGCGTTGTTTAACTTCTTCTGGGGTTCCTCCCCAACCGATCGCAGAATGGCCGACCCGGTGACGGCCAGGTGGGTGATAAAGTAGGCGATCGCCAGTATTGACAAAATACACAGCACTGATAAAATAAGTAAAGCGGAGGGGAATATTTTTAGCTGCCATTTGTTTAGTAAAATGGCGAGATTTTTGCCATGCTTCCAGAGAACGGGAACCGTCAAAAGCCAGCAGGACAAATTGAGGAGGGCGACTAGGGAGATTAATCAAACCTGCTTGAGCAATTAAACTTAATAGAAACTGTGAATCCCAACGATTAGATAAGCAGGAATTACCGCCACCTTGTTGTTGACAAGCAGTAATTAAATCTTGAGGAAAGGGTCCCAAAGAGTCGTTTCCTTCCATACAATAACCAGTAATGGCATTAAGATGAGAACCATTTGGACAGATATTATTTCCGTATGCTCGGCGAAATAATGTTTCCGACCATTGGTTATTGAAACAAGCGGAACCGCCGCCCCATTGGAGACATTTATTAATCATGTTTTGGGTGAGAGGTCCTGAAGCCATCTCACCATTAGAACAGAAATAGCCGCCGGGGTGATTAACGGTTTTTAGTTCCCATGTAACTGGTGTTTCTGGGTGGGTAGGGGGTGCAATTGATGGGGCTACAGGGGATAAATTCGATGATAAATTATTGACATTGTGGCAGGAAGTCAGGAAAAATAAGAGGCTAAAACCGGATAAAGTTTTGGGGAACCGCATATTTTTTAACATAACAATGATTGAATCAGGAAGGCAAATTATCCTTTAATCTCACCCTCAAAAAAAGGTGATTTCAAGAAAAAAACCGGATTTCCGATAGCCATGTATAAGAAACCCGGTTAAATTTGTCGCGACATATTGTAGATTTTGACAACCCCATTAGGCTTCTAAATGGAGATATTCAGGGGTTTTCAAAGGACGGGTGTAGCAGTCATGTTGATAGTTAAGCATGAAACCGTTGAGGGTCTTGAGTAGGTCTTCACGTCCTAGTAAATGTTCAATACGGTAGAGTGGTTCTCCTTGATGAAAGAGAATTAAGGTGGGTAGATTCTGAAGTCGATAGGTACTGGCCAGCTTTAAATTCTGGTCAGCATTAATACCCAATACCTGAACCTGACCTGTCCACTGGGTCTGGAACTGTTCCAGTTGAGGGACAATAAGTTTACACAGGCCGCACCAGGGAGCCCAGAAGTTAACGAGAATAGGTGTAGAAGCACTCAAGACCTCTTTAGAAAATTGCTGCTCACTGACCGATAAAAGCATGATGGCTCTAAATTTTATTAACGAACATTTTATATCCCTGGGATCATGCTACCAGCCTACGTTACTTGTGACACGAATTAATAGAGGATGAGCTTGCCAAAGTAGGATAATGAAAATGCCAACACCGAGATAAGCGGGACGGAGAAATTCCTGTATAACTAGGGTTTGCCGTCCCTGAATAATTGCCAAAAAGGGAATTACGGAGGTTTGGGATTTGAGGGTTTCAAAGGATTGGCCAAAACGGGCTTGTAAACGCCGATCGCCATGCCAAACTCCAAAGAGGTGATGTAAAACTAAACCAATGGAGGTCACGAGGGTAAAGGTGGTACCAATCCATAGGGTATGGGCAATACACCAGATGACTTGTCCGACCATTTGGGGATGTCGGGTAATACGGATAATGCCAGTTTGATGAAGATGGACTTGTGGTTTAGCGATCGCAGCAATTTCGAGTAGATTAAAAGTAGAGGGGTATAAAAACACAAAGGAGATAGCCGAGAGAACCCAAACGATAGGTTTAAGGGCGGGTACACCCTGGAGTTGCCAGAGTTGTAGGCCATCATAGCGGTGATTAAAGAAGTAGATAATCAAGACGACCGCCAGGGATAAACTGACCAGAGCGAAAAAAATGCGATATAACCGGGGACCGATAACCTGTTCGACAACAGGTCGGAGGGCAGCTAGACCACTATGGGCGATCGCAAAGCATAGCAGTAACCCCACCATCACGAAATGGCTAAGACTGAGCCATTGATCAGACATTTTGACTTCTCCAACGGATAATAAAGTTAACTCCAATACAGATCATCTCGCAGTATGCTCAAAGAAGACGATCCTCACATAGCTATTCTCGGATCTTTTGTCTGCCGATGAGGTTAACACCATGTCCGATCTTCCATTCACTTTAGATCAGTTACGCATTCTGCAAGCGATCGCTTCCGAGGGAAGTTTTAAGCGAGCGGCCGATCGCTTATATGTATCCCAACCAGCAGTGAGTTTGCAGGTGCAGAACCTAGAACGCCAATTAAATGTACCCTTATTTGATCGAGGAGGTCGTCGCGCCCAACTGACAGAAGCGGGTCATCTATTACTGAGTTATGGGGAAAAAGTCCTTTCCCTGTGTCAGGAAACCTGTCGTGCGATCGAAGACTTACAAAACCTGCAAGGAGGGACGCTAATTGTCGGTGCTTCCCAAACTACGGGAACCTATTTGCTACCTCGGATGATTGGGATGTTTCGCTCAAAATATCCCGATGTGTCGGTACAACTTCATGTTCACTCTACCCGTCGCACGGCTTGGAGTGTGGTTAACGGACAAATTGATTTGGCGATCGTGGGGGGGGAGATCTCCCCGGAATTGGCGCAATCATTAGAGGTGGTTCCCTTCGCAGAAGATGAACTAGCTCTGATCATGTCGGTTTCCCATCCCCTCGCCGGACAGGAGATTATCGAACATGATGATTTATACGACTTGCAGTTTATCAGTCTTGATGCTCAATCGACTATCCGCAAAGTGATTGACCAGGTATTGAGTCGGTCTGGGATTGATACCAGTCGCCTCAAAATCGAAATGGAACTAAGTTCTATTGAAGCGATCAAAAATGCGGTGCAGTCAGGTCTAGGGGTGGCTTTCGTTTCCACATCCGCCATTGAGAAAGAGTTACAAATGGGAGTATTGCAAATTCCTAAAATTGATCGAGTCACTATCAAACGGATGTTATCAGTGATTTATAACCCATTACGCTATAGATCTAAAGCCGCATCTGTATTCATAAAGGAGATTTTACCGAATTTCTCTAGTACACAACTCCCACCGGAAAATTTAGAGATTTCTGCTGGGTTGGCTAACGAACCTACCTCAGAACAGATGCCCTTGTAGTCTGGACTGGGGGTTCGACTTCCACCACATTAGCACATCAAATAGCAATTTTACTTAGTGATGTCAGACGTTCCGTTCACCCTGGATCAATTACGAATTCTGAAGGCGATCGCCTCTGAAGGGAGTTTTAAAAGAGCCGCCGATAGTCTCTATGTCTCCCAACCTGCGATCAGCCTACAAGTACAGAATTTAGAGCGACAATTAAATGTTCCGCTGTTCGATCGCGCTGGTCGCCGGGCTAAACTTACCGAGGCTGGACATTTACTGATTAGTTATGGGGAAAAGATCCTTTCCCTATGTCAAGAAACCTGTCGTGCGATCGAAGACTTACAAAACCTACAAGGGGGAACCCTAATTGTTGGTGCTTCCCAGACTACCGGAACCTATCTCCTACCTGGGATGATTGGGATGTTTCGGCAAAAATACCCAGATGTAGCTGTGCAACTCCATGTCCACTCTACCCGTCGCACGGCTTGGAGTGTTGCTAACGGACAAATTGACTTAGCCATCATTGGCGGTGAGATCCCGCCAGAATTGCAGGACTGTCTCAGCGTTCAACCTTATATTGAGGATGAACTAGCCCTAGTTTTGCCTGTGTTTCACCCCTTGGCTGAAAAAGACTTTATTCAAAAGGAAGACCTGTATAACCTCAAGTTTATCGCCCTAGATGCTCAATCGACTATTCGCAAGGTGATTGATCAAGTCCTCAGTCGCTATGATATTGATCCGCGTCGCTTACGGATTGAAATGGAACTTAACTCGATTGAGGCTATTAAAAATACTGTGCAAGCGGGACTGGGAGCCGCTTTTGTGTCTACTTCGGCTATTGAAAAAGAGCTACAAATGGGGATGCTGCATCGGGCCACCATTGATTCAGTAACGGTTAAACGGATGTTATCAGTAATTGTTAATCCTAATCGCTATCAATCTAAAGCCGCCGAAGCCTTCAGTCGCGAGATTTTACCTCTATTTTGTAATTCTGAGCAGCGGATGAATTGACCCCACGGTGGATTTTTGCCAAAATCCTAGGGTAGCCGCACTTTTTCAGTGAAAATCAATTCAGGCCATAAGCCCAACCTAACTTCTGATGAAAATCCACTGTACTCGCCCCGGTTGTCCCAAGCCAGATAACTTATATCCTGACCTTGATGATCATGCCAACCTCAAAACGGTACAACAGAAGTATTGTACTACCTGCGGTATGCCCCTGATTTTAGATGGGCGCTACCTAACCGAACGTCTATTGGGTCAGGGGGGGTTTGGGGCGGCGTTTTTAGCGCGCGATCGCCGATCGCCCAGTTTACGCACCTGTGTTGTTAAGCAGTTTCTCCCAGCCGGAGACTTGGACCCCCAACAATTAGCGATCGCCCAAGGACTATTTGAACGGGAAGCCCAGGTTCTCGATCGCCTCGGACACCAACATCCTCAAATCCCCAATTTGTTAGCCTATTTTCCCCTGGAAGCAACAGGTTGGCAAACTCGCACCCCTCAGCAATTTTTCTATCTAGTTCAAGAATATATCGACGGTCAGAACCTGGAACAGGAACTATCAAGCCGGGGTCCGTTTTCGGAAACTGAAGTGCTGGAAGTAATGCGGGAAATTCTGAATGTCCTGGAATTTGTCCACGGGGAAGATGTCATCCACCGCGATCTTAAGCCTTCTAATATTATGCGCGATCGCTCTGGCACTCTGCATTTGCTCGATTTTGGCGCGGTTAAGGAAGTCACACAAGCACCAGGAAATAAATCAACCGGTATCTATTCTGCCGGATTTGCTCCCCCAGAACAAATGCGAGGTCGCAGTGTCTATCCATCTACGGATTTATATGCTTTGGGGGTAACAGCAATTATGTTATTAACAGCCAAAGATCCTGAAGATTTGTTTGATAGCTACAGCAATGCTTGGCTTTGGAAAGATCAGGTGACAATTTCTGATTCCATAACTAACATTCTTGACCGAATGTTACAACCTACCCCTAGCGATCGCTTTGGCGCGGCTACAGAGGTATTAACAGCCCTCAATGCCATGATTTCGCCGCCACCGCCACCGATTTCGCCGCCACCGCCACCTCCTCCCGTAGTTCCTGCGCCTTCTGTAACTCCTCAAAGCGCGCCTGTGTCCGCACCAGTAGCTACTCAAATTCAAGCGCCAACCCCCACCGTCAGGCGACCTTTTTCGATCCTGGAAATTCTAGCATCAGCAGCATTTACCGGCTTTGATGGGGGATTACTGGTGATGGTATTGTGGTCGTTGTTAGATACAATACCTTTGAGTTTGGGGATTGCTGGCTTGCTGTTAGCGGGGTTACTATTAGCTCAAGTGCGCCGTTGGATTGAAAAATGGGATCTGCTGATTGTGGCTGGCATATCTTTTGCGATCGTGTTTTGGGTTGGCACTACACGCGGTAATCTTGAAGTTGCCCAGGTCATCATTTTACCAATATTGACAGCACTATCAGCCGTCGTGGCAACTTCCCTATTTCGTCTAATTTACGGGATTCTGAAACGGCTCATTTCATGAGTTGAACTAGAAGCACAAACGGTATTGGAGATTGGATAATGTCTCAAAAAAACGAAACAGCGATTCTGATTGTAGCCTTGCTGCTTACGGGAGGATTATTAGCCGTTGGGTATTTTGCCTTTACCCAGTGGCAATCACAAACTGAGGCAGACATTAGACCATCTCCGAGTTCCCCAACAGCTAGGAATGACTCCCGACCTAGGGCGATCAGTGCTGGGCAACAGTTATTGGTTGCGAGCACAACTTCCCCGGCTAAACAAGAGGGAATTGAGGCTTTGGCGGCGGGAGATTATTCTAGGGCTGTTTCCGAGTTGGAAGCCTCCCTACAGCAAAATCGCAATGATCCAGAAGCCCTAATTTATCTCAATAATGCCCGCATTGGTGCTGGACAGTCCCATACAATAGCCGTTTCTGTTCCTATCACTACGGCGGAAAATGCAGCCCAGGAAATCCTGCGGGGAGTGGCTCAGGCTCAAAATGAAGTTAACCAAGCCGGGGGTATTAACGGGGTTCCGCTGCGGGTGCTGATTGCTGATGATGCTAATAATCCTAATGTGGCTGAACAAGTGGCTCAGTCTCTAGTGGCTGATGACCAGGTTTTGGGGGTGGTGGGGCATTTTGCTAGTGATGTGACTGTGGCGGCATCCCCGGTTTATCAGCAGGGTCAGTTGGTGGCGATTTCTCCTACCAGTACGTCGATGGAGTTATCTAGGGCGGGGAATTTCATTTTTCGGACGGTTCCGAGCGATCGCTTTACGGCTAATGCCCTGGCAAAATATATGGTAGATAACCTGAATCTCAACCAGGCGGCTATTTTCTATAACGAGAATAGTAGTTATAGTCGTTCTCTCAAAGATGAGTTTACTACGGCTTTATATGGAGATGGCGGCGCTGTGGTGGCGGAGATTAATCTGGCTGAGGGGAATTTTAATAGCTTTGATGCGGTAGAATCAGTTACCCAGCAGGGAGCAGAGGCGATCGTATTATTGGCTAATACGGAAACCGTTAGTCAGGCTTTACAGGTGGTGCGTGTTAATGCTAGAAACTTGCCTGTTTTGGGGGGAGATAGTCTCTACAGACCTGAAGTGCTACAGGTGGGAGGCGATAGCGAGGGTATGGTGGTGGCTATTCCCTGGCATATTCTCAGCCACACTAATTCGGGGTTTCCAGAGGCGGCGACTCAGTTATGGGGTGGTGATATTAACTGGCGGACTACTATGGCCTATGATGCCACTAAAGCGTTGATTGCTGGTATTTCTGGAGATTCTAGCCGCCAGGGAGTTCAAAGGACACTATCAGAACCGGGGTTTTCGGCTAAGGGGGGTGGCGCAAATATCCGTTTTTTGCCTTCTGGCGATCGCAACCAAGCGGCCGAATTGGTTAAGGTTGAACAGGGAAGGCGATCGGGATTGGGTTATGATTTTGTGCCAGTTCCTTGATGTTTAAACGGGTGCGTTTTCGGCTATAATTGGCTGGGGATACTTTCGGGTATAGTCATCAACAGCAAGCAAGGAGATGGGAGGTGTTTGGTCGCCAACTGATTTATTTTTTATCATTATCTGGGTTCCGACCAAAATCTGCTGTCAACAGAAAGGTTTGGCGATCGCATTTTCGGCTATTGATGGATAGGGCGATCGCTATCTTAATTCTGGCTAACCTGAGTTTAGTCGTTTTTGACTTTATCTACCTCAGCAACCGCAATTTATATATACGCTTTGATGATTATCGCCAACAACGTTCTAACACTCCCCAAAGGAAATATTTACAACTCGTAGATAGTCTCCAAACCACCCTAGAACAGCAAGGCTTAAACTCTCCCCAAGTTGACCCTATCTTAGCCGAAATCAGACAATTTAGCCTCGAAATTCTCATAGAACAACCACCATTTCGGGTTCAAGACTCCCACGGAACTTTAGCAGCTATTAACAACCGACTCCAGGAACATCTCAACACCGATGACCTGGAAACAGCCATCAATACCTTTTGGAGTCGAGAATATTTCACCAATAATGGTTGGGAAAATTCCCTGAGATTTTTTAATATCAATTTACGACATCTATTTACACTATATGAACCTCAATTAAGCTATGATATCATTAAGGGAGTCGAAGCCTATCGACCCTCCCAAAACTATCTGATGCTCGTAGCAGATCTGCAAGCCATTTTAGAATATGAGGGTTTAGAATCGCCCCAAGTTGAACCCTTATTACAACAGCTTCAGCAACTCAGCACCGAGATGATAGACCGCAGTTATATCCCCCAAATTGACAACACTTTAGGGTTAATAACTCATATGAAATATAGGATGGTAGAACATATCCACGGTGGCGATCCATCCACGACTAATCACTTAACACCCACCTTAAAATTTTTGTATTCAATGAGGATATTAAGTATCCTCGCACCCGAAGTTATTTGGGTAGATCAGTCCTCAAGAGAAGCCTTTAGAACCTTCTGGAGTATTGATAACCTCAGCCAAAAAGGATGGGAAACAGAACTCGATTTTTTTGACAATCAAATAGCTACTTTAATGCGTCAGATGTATTTCCGTCACCTGGGAATAGATGGCGAATTTATTGACCGTTTTTGGCTAGTTGATTTACCTTGGGTAATTATTTTTTGGCTAATTTTTCTAGTGGAACTCTCCTTTATTCGTCGTCGCTATCCGCACCTAGGCTTATGGCCATGTATTAGGATGATCTGGTATGACGTATTTTTACTGATTGGGGTTATTCGCCTAATTCGGATAGTTCCAGTTATCATTCACTTAGAAAGAGCCAAATTACCTAATATGGCTACACTTAGGGCTCAAATTCGCCTCAAAGTTATTGCTAGTTTTGGGAATGAATTAATCCAGGTGGTAGTTAACCAAAGCATTAGCCAACTTAAAGCAACTGTCCGCAGCGGAAAACTGCGAAAAATGATTTTTAAATCTCAACAAAAATCGATGAATATCACTAAACCAGAGAGTCCGAGTCAAGTTAAACTAATTAGCGAACAATTATTAAAAGTTACTGCTTGTCATGTTTTACCAGAAGTTCAACAGGATTTAGAAGCCTATCTTCATTATCAGGTGAGTCAGTCTGTTAAACAATCAGGAATTTATCGCCGTTTACAGAAAATTCCGGTGATTCGGAAATTTCCTGAACAGGTGAGTGATAATCTAGTCAAACGCATCGCGGCCATTATCTCCCAGCAGCCCCAAAAATCCTATTATTCGGCACAAAATAAACAACCAGATCCCATCGCGCAAGAATTGCAACAGCGATTAGTTAACAGGTTTTTAGATGTGTTACGTTCCGAACTCAAAAATAATGAAACTATCCAAGAAGTTGAATATATTTTAATTGACTTTTTAGACCAAGCCAAAATCAATAACGTTGAATCGGCGCAACCAGACCCAGAAACTCCGGCGCTAAAACCGGCGAACTTCCCAGATGAATTTGACTAAAATCGGATCTGTGCAATCTTTCCGCCGCCACCAAAATCGATAATGATTGTCGTTTGGCAATGCGTAAATTTGACCTTAATAAAGAATTGGAGGCGCTATGGCTTGCCACTAAAATCGGATATTTTTTTGAAAAAAAAGTAGCATCAAAACCTCAATATCACACATGACAGCCTATTTATGTTCTTCATAAGATGCTACGGGATATTCCGTGAATCCATATACTTAATAGCTATTCTGGTGTAGTTAGTAGCGTTAATTTTAACCATGATGGTAATCGGATAGTTTCAACTTCTGCTGACAAAACCGTGAAACTTTGCAAGGCAGAAAATATCGATGAATTATTAAATCGTGCCTGTGAATGGCTGCGTCCATATTTAACCAATAATTCTAAAAATATCTCCAATTAAATTAATGCGATCGCTTGCTGATATTTATTCACAATAATTGATTTTTAATGAAGGATAAGTATAGAGCCATCTTCCATGACCAATTTCAGCATTGTGAAAACCATTTTTTTGCAAAAAAATGACGAAAGATTTAGCTTTAGATACCTGATAAAAAGAAGCGACCTGAATTTTATTTACTTCCGGGTCGTGCCAAGCATCACAACAAAATTTTCTGCGAATATTTTGTAAATTTATGTAGCTATATTCAACCCAAATTGGATACCATACATTAGCGCCTCCAGCCGTGAAATCTCCGCAGCTATTGAGGGGAAATTGGTAATTTGTTGATTCCATATTTTGGATATTCTCCATAGACGAATAGGTGGGTATATTTTGATATACTAAATAGGTGGGTATATTGTGATATACTAAAACAGAGGAAAATAAAGACATTAAAAATACAAATTTATAAGTAGGAAATAATGGTTTTATGGTTATACATTTACTGACAACAATAGGACTGATTACAGCTAAAATGATGATGAAAAATATAATGATTATTTTATCAAAACTATATTCACGCCAATGGGTTAATATCTGGTAAAAATCAAATTTATCATTTTTTATATCAAAAAAATAAGTGATACCACTTAAAGCCATAAAAATATTAAAAATTGTTAACAATAAACCCGCAATCGAATATGCTAACTTTTGCCACAAATTACCCAATCCCAAGTATTGGTAAAGTTTTCTACTTTCCAGAAAAAAACAGATTATGGTTCCTGATACGATGGCTGATATCAAGTAATTCCAAAAATTATTGTATCCTAATATTGATATCATTCCCATAAATATTATGGCAAAGCTTAAAACAGTGGCTATTGAAAAAGATGTGACTAATATCAGCCAAAACATGATTAATTCTACATCTAAATATTTAATCCAACCAATCTATATCTGTTAACCATCCAACAATTGCCGGGCTCGCCGTGGTAATTATTGTGACTAATATAATGTAAAAAAACTGCTCTCCCGTCTCAGCTTTTTGTAAGACTTCCATGATGCCCATATTTTTACCAGCCGCTACATTACTCAATATAAGATAACGAGCATTACCATTTAGTGAAGTGGTAAAATCAAATAAAATACATAATACTAATATTACCGGCAAAAACAATGTAAAATCATTCGTTCCAGAACGAGCCAACTTCAAAATACCTTTAGTACAAAGATTGACAGATGCAATAGTAATAGCCACAACAACAGCAATTCCCCATGCTATAATATTGGTTCCTAAAACACCAACTATACCAAGTGCAGTGGTAATTACATCCCAGACCATGGGAAAAAATAAAGCAAAAATCAAGATAGTTTTTATATTCATTTGGTTCCGTTTAATTATGAGGAAAGATTGTTAATTTTATAGATGTTGACTAAGCAAGATTGATATCAAGGTGAAGGAAGTCGATCAATTTCCTTGAAGTCCTGGAATTTAGAATCAGGTGAAGCATCATAACTTTTATCACGTTTTTCTGGCAAAAAATGTTCTGTTTGTGCATCATTTTCTAAGCTACTGTCTTCGGGAAATGATTGATTTTCTCGGTGGGGCAATTCATTAGATGAAGTTTGTAATTCTACTATAATAAAAGCCAAAGGAAGTCCTATCAATAAACTTAGTATTACCATGAAAGCAAAAATTTTACTAGTCGAATTATTTTGGCTTTTTTTCAATTTTTGTTGATTATTTTTATCTTCTAAAGTTATTAATATTTCTTGGATAAAGTTATCCCAACATTGTAGAAATTCATGTCGTAATTCTGTAAAAGGTTGATTGATTTTTGTACCTGGCAATTCAAAAGTTTTTGATAAAGTTTCAAGTCCCTGTGTAATTTTTGGGTTATCTATAAAATATTGTTTGGTTAATTCCAAAAAGTTAGAAATTAGGGTTTCGAGTCTTGTACTAAATTGATCATGCTTTCCTTGATCTAGCTGATCTATCTCAGAAATATGTGGCGATAAAGTTTTGATTTTTTCTTGATACATAGGATATTTAACAACGGATGAATTTTCCAAGTATTGTTCAAAAATACTATAAAAACTTGTTGTTTTCGTGAATAATTTGTCATTATTTTGAGTATAATTTGACATATTAGTTTTATGGCTCGAATCAAAATTCAAGATATAGTTACATATTGGCGCTTATTATACATCTTTAGTAGTCACACAAAGTAATATAAAGTAACAATAAAGTAATAATAAAGTAATATATTGATGATTGTGCTGAATGCTAATGTTGAGGTATAGACAATGATACTGCTTCTATAGCTGAACTGGAATTTATCTTACCGGCTTTGCTGGTGAAGTTGATGTTTTTCGAGTATCATAGCAAAACAGTAGTTAACTTTTGGCAAGTAGCTATATGTGGTTGCCTAAGTTGCATTTGATGAATGTGTAGCTTTTTGCTCACAAGTGCTTACCTTTTGAGGGACTTTGAGTGATGATAGTTGACGAAGCACTGGTAATTGTGGAAGCAGTACTCGATTATGAACGCCTCAACGATGTTCAAGAGGTCGTATTTCGTCAGGCTTGGGAAGGTTTATCTTACCGTGAAATGGCTAAAAGCACTGGCTATGCGGAGGATTACCTCAAGGATGCAGGCGCGAAACTCTGGCAAATGCTGACTAATGCCTTTGGAGAAAAGGTAAAAAAAGGTAATTTAAAATCTGTTCTGAAGCGATATTTACGGCGGCATCAAATTATCGTACACCGTAATAAGGTGACTGGGGTTAATGTGATTGGAACCAATTTTGATAGCACAAGAGTTGTGGGAAACTTATATGAATCCAACTTTTGTCAAGCCGATTTGTATAAGGAGCAAAGCTATGAAAAATCAGAAAAACAGACAAATGCTGAATCTGAACAGGAGTTAAACTATCAATCTTTAACTTATTCTTGGAATGGCTGGCAGTTTCGGTCTCAAGCAGAAGTGAATATTGCCGAAGCACTAGATCGCGCCGATGTTTTGTTTTTCCCAAATGCTAAAGCCCGGTTGACTACCCCAGATGGAAAGCAAAACCCATCTCCTCATTTCCTAGTCTGTTACAAAACAAAACTGGGTATTTTAGCGGTAGATGTAGACGATCGCGATCGCGAAACCAATATGGATTTTCTTCTACAGTCGCAAGGTATTTGCATTGTCCAGCATTATGATATCACTGAATGTACCGAAAAGCCTGATCTCGTTGTCATAGAGTTTTTAGAGCTTTTGATGCAAGCCTAAAATCGATTAATAAAACATATCCTAAAAACCCTAAGAGTCCCACAAACGTCGTCGTTGAGATCCTCCCAGTCGCTGGTGAGTGTCTCGCAACAGACGGGGAATATCTAAATTTTGAGGACAGCGAGGTAAACAGTCGCCGCAGTCGGTACATCGATCGCCTCTACGTCCAGGAAACCAATGTCCGGCATTCTCAAACATACCATAGCGATACTTACCAAATTCGGTCATATCGTAGGCGATCGCCAAATTTCGTAACCTCAGCACTTCGGGAATATTAATCAGTTCAGGACATGGTAAACATTGATAACACTGTTTACAGGTATCGGTTGCTAATGTTTCCTCTAAGGCAGTTTCCAGAGCCATGAAGGCGCTTTGTTCCGACTCAGTGAGGGATTCTACGGAATCGGCTACTTGTAGGGGTAAATCCAATTCTTGAGGGTTAGCGGCTCCTAAACTGAGGGTCGTAATGCGGCGATCGCTCAATAAAAATCGATAATTCAAGTGGAGGGGGGAAAATGGATGGCATAGCTGAGTTAACTTAGCTGGGGGGGTGTAGAGTTGTCCCCCCTTATCGGCTGGGGAAATAATGAAAATCCCCATGTCCTTTTGAGATGCTAGGGTGATGGCGGGAGCATGGCGCTGGAAAAAATAGTAATAATGGAGATTGATAAACTCAAAGCGATCGCTATTAATCGCTTCCAGAATCACCTCAACCGGAGCATGGGTCGAGAACCCCAGATGTCTGACCCGTCCATCTGCAATGGCTTTGTCAATACCCCTAATACCAGCGATCGCCTGGGTGAGATGTTCGGAGGTATTAATACCATGAATCGCCAAACCATCCACATAGTCAAGATTAAGCCTGGTTAGGGAATCATCGATCGCCTTTTCTAAAGCATCAGGATCAGACATCGGTGGGATCTTGGTAGTAATATAAAGCTGCGATCGCTCCACAGGTAGACCACCTAGCAAAGTCGCTCCCAGATACTCCTCACTTTTCCCATAACCTTTGGCAGTCTCTATATGGTTAATTCCCATGGAAACTGCCCTTTCTATAGTTTGGTGGGCATTTTCCGGGGATGCTAAATAGCGCATTGTTCCCAGGGAAAAGACTGATAGAGGTAAATTGGTTTTACCAAAGCGTCGATAACGCATGATTTTAGTTATTGAGCTTCGTCTTTGCGAAAATCTGCCCGTCTAATCAACTCTTCTGGACTCAGGTTAGCAACAAAATCGCGAAAGGCGCGTCTTTCGGCTTCGTCAGCATCACGATCGACAGGGATAGAAGCATCAGCGATGACTTCTTCCATGACCCAGATCGGGCTATCGGTACGCAGTGCAATGGAAATGGCATCAGAAGGACGCGCATCAATTTCTTTACGATTCTCCCCTTGACGTACAATCAAGACAGCATAAAATGTATTGTCTTGGAGGGAGTGAATCACAATCCGCTCTAAAACCATATCCCAGGTTTCCATGAGATTGACAAATAAATCATGGGTTAGGGGTCGCGGGGGTTGATGGTTTTCCAAAGCGCCGATTATCGATTTAGCCTGATCCTGACCGATAAAAATAGGTAAGGCTCGTCGCTCAGACGCATCTCTGAGTAACACAATAGGGCTGCGTGTGGTAGCGTCTAGTGCAATTCCGGCGACTTTCATTTCAATCATCGGTTCAGCCTCGATAAAATACGATAGACAAACAACAAGTGGTTAGACCCGCCAGTAAGAATCCAGCAATTCCAGTATGCCTTGATTTTTACCCGAATTGACGACAATTGCTCTGAAATTGTGGACAGCTCGTTGGTGAATATGGTCAAACAATGCCGGATAATTAACTGATGTTAGCCTAAAAATCTAGGTTTAATGGGCATTCTAGCTTACTGGGAAGGTAATCGCTAGGGATTTTTCCTGGTCATGGGAGTTACCACCTAGGTGATTGGTTTTGTTTGTTTAACGTTCACTTGATACGGGAAAAAAGTTATGTTTACCGGATTAATTCAGGCCTTGGGGACGATTGAGAGTTTGGGGCGATCGCGCTTTCAGATCGCTTGTCAGGTGGGTGCAACTGATCTGATTTTGGGGGATTTGGCGATCGGTGATAGTGTGGCGGTTAATGGGGTTTGTCTAACAGTGGTGGAAATTATGCCCCGTGGCTTGGTGGCGGAGGCTTCCCCGGAAACTTTGGGTCGGACTACTTTGGGTAGTGATTTAAATGGTTATGTGAATTTGGAGGCTTCCCTGCGTGCGGGGAGTAAGTTGGGAGGACATTTTGTGACGGGTCATGTTGATGCGATCGCCACCATGGAGGCGGCGGTGTCTGTGGGTAATTCCTGGGAAATGCGTTTTGTTCCCCCCAGTGATGCTGATCTGTGGAATCAACAGATTGCTCCCTATTTGGTTGCTAAGGGTAGTATTGCCGTTAATGGGGTGAGTTTGACTATTTCCGAATGCGATCGTCATAGTCGTTGGTTTGCAGTCGCTGTTATCCCTCACACTTACCAAAATACCAATCTTTGCACCTTGGAAACTGGTAGTTTAGTCAACTTGGAAGCAGATATTTTGGGTAAATATGTCGCTAAATTTCTCAGTATAAATTCCACCGATTCCGTGAATATTTATCATCAGCAATCTCTCACAGCTACCCCAGAAATTACCCCAGAATTTCTCAGCGAACATGGTTTTAATTAGTCCATCAATTAATTATTAGTAAAAAAAAAGCCCCCCACCAATGGTGGAGGACTTGCAACTAATTACCTAACATTAGGGTTCAGTTTAACCGAACTTACCAGCAGTTGAGGCAATTAGGAAGGCTGCGTAGGTGAGGATATAGCCAACGGTGAAGTGAGCTAAACCAACAACGCGAGCTTGAACGATGGACAGAGCCACTGGCTTATCTTTCCAGCGAACCAGGTTCGCCAAAGGAGTGCGCTCATGAGCCCAAACAATGGTCTCGATGAGTTCTTGCCAGTAACCACGCCAGGAAATCAGGAACATGAAACCAGTTGCCCAAACCAAGTGTCCGAACAGGAACATCCAGGCCCAAACAGAGAGGTTGTTAGTTCCGAAGGGGTTGTAACCATTGATTAACTGGGAAGAGTTCAACCACAGATAATCGCGGAACCATCCCATCAGGTAGGTAGAAGATTCGTTGAACTGAGCAACGTTACCTTGCCAGATACCCAGGTGCTTCCAGTGCCAGTAGAAAGTTAACCAGCCCAGGGTGTTCAGCATCCAGAACATAGCTAGGTAGAAGGAATCCCAAGCGGAGATGTCGCAAGTACCGCCACGGCCGGGGCCATCACAAGGGAAGGCATAGCCGAAGTCTTTTTTGTCGGGCATCAGCTTGGAACCACGAGCATCCAACGCACCTTTGACCAGAATCAGGGTGGTGGTGTGCAGACCGAGAGCGATCGCATGGTGAACCAAGAAATCGCCAGGGCCAATGGTTAAGAACAGAGAGTTAGTGCCGGAGTTGATGGCATCCAGCCAGCCAGGCAACCAAACGTTACCGTAGTTAGGCCAAGCAGTGGTGGCAATGCTTTCAGGATTGGAAAGCAGCACATCCATTGCATAAACCGCTTTACCATGAGCAGCCTGAATGAACTGAGCGAATACAGGCTCAATCAGGATTTGCTTTTCAGGAGTACCGAAGGCAACCACAACATCGTTATGAACATAAATGCCCAAAGTGTGGAAACCGAGGAACAGAGACACCCAGCTCAGGTGAGAGATGATTGCCTCTTTGTGATCCAAAACACGAGCTAAAACGTTACCTTTGTTTTGCTCAGGATCATAGTCACGAACCAGGAAGATAGCGCCGTGGGCAAAAGCACCGACCATTAAGAAGCCAGCAATGTACTGATGGTGCGTGTAAAGAGCAGCCATCGTGGTGTAGTCCTTAGCAATGAAAGCATAAGGAGGAATGGAGTACATATGCTGGGCAACCAGGGAGGTGATTACACCCAGACAAGCCAAGTGCCATCCTAACTGGAAGTGGAGAGAGTTGTTATAGGTCTCATAAATGCCTTGGTGAGGCATATTAAAAGGACCTTCGAGACGACGACCAAAGAAGTCTTTGGCATCGCACATTTCTTTGATGCTGTGACCGATTCCGAAGTTAGTCCGGTACATATGGCCCGCGATGATGAAAATCACGGCGATCGCCAGATGGTGGTGAGCCATATCGGTCAGCCACAGGGACTCGGTTTGGGGATGAAATCCACCTAAGAAAGTCAGAATCGCAGTCCCTGAACCTTCAGAAGTACCGAACACATGACGAACGGTGTCAGGATTCTGAGCGTAAACTCCCCAGTTACCAGTAAAGAAGGGAGCCAAACCCGCCGGGTGAGGCAGAGTGCTCAAGAAGTTATCCCAACCCACGTGCTGTCCGCGAGATTCGGGGATAGCGACGTGAACCAAGTGACCAGTCCAAGCCAAGGAACTAACACCGAACAGACCTGCCAAGTGGTGGTTCAAACGAGATTCAGCGTTTTTGAACCAGGACAGACTGGGGCGGTACTTGGGTTGCAGGTGCAACCAACCAGCAAACAGGAAGACTGCAGCCAGTAGAAGTAGGAAGATAGAACCTTGGTAGAGGTCTCCATTGGTCCGCATCCCGATGGTGTACCACCAGTGGTAAACACCAGAGTATGCGATATCAACGGGGTTAGAAGCGCCAGCTTGGGTGAATGCGTCAACAGCGGGTTGCCCAAATTGGGGGTCCCAAATAGCGTGAGCAATGGGACGTACATTTAAGGGATCTTTAATCCACTGTTCAAAATTGCCTTGCCAAGCGACGTGGAACAGGCTGCCAGAAGTCCAGAGAAAGATGATGGCGATGTGTCCAAAGTGAGAGGCAAAAATCTTTTGGTAAAGATTCTCCTCGGTCATTCCATCATGAGTCTCAAAATCATGGGCTGTGGCAATCCCGTACCAAATCCGACGAGTGGTCGGATCTTGAGCCAAATCCTGGCTAAATTTTGGGAATTTCGTTGCCATAAGTCCTAACTAAATGGTGTTCTCATTAAGTACGCCCAGGGAAATCGAGGCAGTTACCCCGATTCCCGAGCGAAGAACCCTCATCCTACGGAGATGATGCGGGCGAGGAAGAATGCCCAGGTGGTGACAATTCCCCCTAGAAGGTAGTGAGCTACTCCCACCGCACGACCCTGAATGATGCTCAGAGCGCGAGGTTGGATGGCCGGAGCCACTTTGAGCTTGTTGTGTGCCCAAACAATGGACTCGATTAGTTCTTGCCAGTAGCCACGGCCACTGAACAGGAACATCAGGCTGAAGGCCCATACAAAGTGAGCCGCCAAGAACATCAAGCCGTAGGCTGAAAGGGCTGACCCATAGGAGTTGATTACCTGAGAGGCTTGCGCCCACAAGAAATCACGCAACCATCCATTAATGGTAATAGCACTTTGGGCAAAATTGCCATTGGTAATGTGACTAATCGTGCCGTCAGAGGCGACGGTTCCCCAAACGTCAGACTGCATCTTCCAACTGAAGTGGAAAATCACAATTGACAGGGAGTTATACATCCAGAACAAGCCAAGGAACACATGGTCCCAACCAGATACTTGGCAGGTGCCGCCACGACCAGGGCCGTCGCAGGGGAAGCGGAATCCCAACTCGCTTTTATCGGGAATTAGGCGAGAACTGCGGGAGTACAGAACACCTTTGAGCAGAATTAAAACGGTCACGTGAATTGTGAAGGCATGGATGTGGTGAACCATGAAGTCCGCCGTACCCAATGCGATCGGCATCATTGCGACCTTGCCACCCACAGCAATTACATCACCGCCAAAGGCAGGACTAACGCTGGCGAGGGCATTGGGGGCTGTATTGCCCGGTGCTAGAGTGTGCAGGTTTTGCACCCACTGAGCAAAGATAGGTTGCAGTTGAATTCCTGTGTCAGAGAACATATCTTGGGGACGACCAAAGGCACGCATGGTGTCGTTATGGACGTACAGCCCAAAGCTATGGAAGCCCAGGAAGATACAAACCCAGTTTAGATGAGAGATGATGGCATCCCGATGACGGATTACCCTGTCTAGTAAGTTGTTAACATTCTTAGCCGGATCGTAATCCCGCACCATAAAGATGGCAGCGTGAGCACCAGCACCCACAATACAGAATGCTCCAATCCACATATGGTGAGTGAACAGAGACAGTTGAGTGGGGTAGTCTGTTGCGATATAGGGATAGGGAGGCATGGCATACATGTGGTGAGCCACAATGATGCTCAATGAACCCAACATCGCTAAGTTAATAGCTAGTTGAGCGTGCCAAGAAGTTGTCAGAATTTCATAGAGCCCTTTGTGGCCTTCTCCAGTGAAGGGGCCTTTGTGAGCTTCTAATAATTCCTTCATGCTATGGCCAATACCCCAGTTCGTCCGGTACATATGACCGGCAATGATGAATAGAACTGCTAGAGCTAGGTGGTGGTGAGCTGTATCGGACAGCCACAAACCGCCAGTCTGAGGATTTAAACCACCCTTAAAGGTTAGGAAGTCTGCGTAAACTCCCCAATTTAATGTGAAGAATGGGGTTAGTCCTTGCTTAAAGCTCGGATACAGTTCCGCCATCAAGCTGGAGTTCAGAATGAACTCATGGGGCAGGGGGATGTCTTTAGGAGCCACCCCGGCATCCAGCAGCTTGTTAATTGGCAAAGACACATGAATTTGGTGTCCAGTCCAACCCAAGCAGCCTAAGCCCAATAGTCCAGCTAGGTGATGGTTCATCATTGACTCCACATTCTGGAACCATTCCAGTTTGGGAGCACGTTTATGGTAGTGGAACCAACCAGCGAACAGCATCAGACCCGCCATCACCAATGCACCGATCGCTGTGCAGTAGAGTTGGAACTCGTTGGTGATACCGGAAGCTCGCCATAATTGGAACAATCCAGAGGTGATCTGGATGCCTTGGAAGCCACCACCTACATCGGCATTCAAAATTTCTTGGCCAAAGATGGGCCATACAACTTGTGCGCTCGGTTTAATCCCTGTTGGGTTTGTTAACCAAGCCTCGTAGTTGGAAAACTTCGCGCCGTGGAAATATGCACCACTCAGCCAAATGAAGATTACTGCCAGATGGCCGAAGTGAGCGCTAAAGATTTTGCGCGAAATATCTTCTAAATCGCTGGTATGACTATCGAAGTCGTGAGCGTCGGCGTGCAGGTTCCAAATCCAGGTTGTCGTACTTGGACCTTTGGCAAGATCGCGGCGAAAATGACCGGGTTTTCCCCACCTTTCAAAAGAGGTAGGAGTTGGGTCCTTGTCTACCGTGACCTTGGCTTTTGCCTCCCGCTCTGGAGGACTGATGGTCATTTAGACTCTCCTCTCCGTATCACAAATAACAAAAATATTGTTGCAGATTCTGAAACGGGATTTTTTAAGCCCCTTCATCATCCTTCACAAAAGTTGAGAGTGTTCTTAACTTTTGTTGGGGGCAACAACAAACCCTTAGTTTTGCCTTGGGCATTTAAAGGCATATTATAACGACAACTGTATGCTTCTGTCTACAACAGTTTTTGATTCTGCCGTCAGCCGCTGTTGTCTGTAAATTGTATATCATCTTTCCGAGTCACATGGGGGAGTCGGTAACAATAATTAAGAATTCCTAAAACCCCTATAAAATCTTGGATTTAGCCCATATCAGCCGAAAAACTCTGTAAAGATCTGCATTGAACCGTTACAAAACTTAAAATTTGCTGCCATAAAATACTTTGATATACAGGCGCTAGAGGGACCAGTGGCTGGCTCGTGACAGCTCATGGACATAGATAAAAATGTTAAGGATAATCGGCATTTTATCAATATCTGTTGGAGATCCATATTAAGGATCGGGTCTGTTTTGGGCTATAGTTGCATACTATACGGTTTCTTTGGACGATTTGGGTTTTAGGAGTGTGATTGTGTCTGTGAACAAGTTCTGGTGGACTCCCATCAAAAAACTGCTGACTATTTTACTCGTCGCAGTAATAACGTTTCAGATGACTGGGTGTGGTGACTCTGAACCGACTGATCCATCAATTACCCAGACATCATCAGCGAAAACTGTTAAGCAGAGTATTTCGGAAGTATCCCCCCCAGATATCATTCAAAAATTACACCCAGCCCTCGATCGCTATCAACCTCAAGTCCAAATTATCAGTCCTCAACCAGACGAGTTGCTACAGGATAATAATGTCACAGTCCAACTACAAGTTTTGGACTTCCCCACCTTCCGAGACGAAACACTAGGTGATGGTCCCCACTTACATTTAATTATCGACAACGATAGCGATCGCCATATTTACAATCCCACGGAACCGATTATCCTATCAGACCTGAAACCAGGAACCCATACCCTGCGAGTTTTTGCTGTCTATCCCTGGGGCGAAAGTTTCAAAAATGATGGTTCAAGTGCGATCGCCACATTTCACATTTACACCAAAACCCCCAATAACAACCCAGATCCAAAACTTCCCTTACTTACCTATAACCGTCCCCAAGGAACCTATGGTGCTGAACCCATTTTGCTGGACTTCTATTTAGACAACGCCCCCCTACATTTAATCGCCCAAGAAGATCCAGAAGATGAAATCATCGATTGGCGTATCCGCGTTACTGTTAACGGCGAAAGTTTTATTATCGAACGCTGGGAACCCATATATTTAAAAGGATTCCAACCCGGTAAAAACTGGGTACAACTGGAATTTTTAGACGAACTCGGAGAACCCCTGAATAACGTCTACAACAACACCGCAAGAGTTCTCACCTACGACCCCAAAAGCCAAGATACCCTATCTAAACTAATTCGCGGTCAATTATCTCTATCCCAGGCTAGGGGTTTGGTTGAAGCGAACTATACCAGCCCAACTTTAGCCCCCTCTCCTGAAATTGAGGAAGCCTCAGAACCTGAACCTATAGTCGTTGAGGAACAGGAAGTCTCAGAACCTGAACCTATAGTCGTTGAGGAACAGGAAGTCTCAGAACCTGAACCTATAGTCGTTGAGGAACAGGAAGTCTCAGAACCTGAACCTATAGTCGTTGAGGAACAGGAAGTCTCAGAACCTGAACCTATAGTCGTTGAGGAACAGGAAGTCTCAGAACCTGAACCTATAGTCGTTGAGGAACAGGAAGTCTCAGAACCTGAACCTATAGTCGTTGAGGAGCAGGAAGTCTCAGAACCTGAACCTATAGTCGTTGAGGAGCAGGAAGTCTCAGAACCTGAACCTATAGTCGTTGAGGAGCAGGAAGTCTCAGAACCTGAACCTATAGTCGTTGAGGAACAGGAAGTCTCAGAACCTGAACTTGTAGCGCCAAGGGAACCTTTACCCCCAGAAAATCCGACATCAGAAAGTTCCGAACCAGTAGCCGGAAACCAATTACAGAAACTTTGGCAAAACTTGCAACTACCCAAATTTTCCAATAATGACTCAGAAACGCCGATTTTAGAGCAAATTAAAAACTTTTTCAGCAGCTTTGAGATTCCGGGATTAACTCAAATAGAAACGGAACCTGGGACTCCAGCCGCCTTACCTAAAATTGTGCGAGACCAACCAGAAACTGAAGCCAAGGAAGCACCTGTAACCGAGACCAGCGAATCAAGCGATCGCCTCGATTAAACCCCCATAAACAGCACTGACAATCATGATTATGAGTAATTCCCAACCGACTAAAAAACCCTTAGAATACTACCAATGGCGTGGCTATCAATGCGCCTATGAATTTCATCCCTCATCTTCGGAAATATCCGCAGATATTCCCCTACTATTAATCCATCCTATTGGAGTAGGATTATCTCGGCGTTTTTGGTATAGATTTTGTGAAAAGTGGCAGGGATATAATAACCCCATATACAGCCCAGACCTGCTGGGGTGTGGGGAAAGTGATAAACCAGCAGTAGCTTATCAAATCACAGACTGGGCGGAACAACTACAGTGTTTAATTGAAACAGTAATCAAGCAGCCAGTGATTTTACTAGCACAGGGTGCTTTATTACCAGTGGCGATCGTCCTCAGTAAAACATACCCAGAAAGTGTGCGGGGAATAGTGTTATCAGGTCCCCCAGCTTGGCGAGTCATGACCGAGGCTTCATCACCCACTAAACAGCGTTTATTGTGGAACCTATTTTTTGATACCCCAGCCGGGCGACTATTTTGGAATTATGCTTGTCGGGAACAGTTTTTACAGTCTTTTTCAATTAAACAATTATTTGCTGAAGCCAAAGACGTTGATCGCGAATGGTTAGACCTGTTAGCAATAGGTTCAAAAGACCCCAAAAGTCGCTATGCAGTCTTTTCATTTTTAGCAGGATTTTGGCGACAAGACTATACCCAAGACATGGCAAATTTGACCCAACCGACCCTAGTAGTTTTTGGCGATAAAGCCTCTAGTATTAGTCGCAGTGGGAAGTCAGAAACCGTAGATAAGCGCGGCAAATTCTACGAAGAAGGATGGAAAAAAGCCAAGTCTATAGTAATTCCTGGTCGTAATGTTTTACCCTACGAAAAAACCGAAAGTTTTATAAAAGTTACCCATGATTTTGTGAGGAATATAAATTAATTCATCCACCCCCCATGAGTTGGGGGCGGGTTCATTTATACCGTCGTTAATAACAACATTGACGGCGGTTGGGGGCGGGTTTATTTAGACCGTCGTTAATTACCACATTGACGGCGGTTGGGGGCGGGTTTATTTAGACTGTCGTTAATTACCACATTGACGGAGGTTGGGGACGGGTTTATTTATACCGTCGTTAATTACCACATTGACGGAGGTTGGGGACGGGTTTATTTATACCGTCGTTAATTACCACATTGACGGCGGTTGGGGGCGGGTTTATTTAGACTGTCGTTAATCACCAAATTGACAGCGGAACCCGCCCCTACATCACCATTATACATGGTTGGGGACGGGTTTATTTAGACTGTCGTTAATCACAACATTGACGGCGGTTGGGCGCGGGTTTATTTAGACCGTCGTTAATAACAACATTGACGGCGGTTGGGGGCGGGTTTATTTAGACCGTCATTAATAACAACATTGACAGCGGAACCCGCCCCTACATCACCATTATACATGGTTGGGGACGGGTTTATTTAGACCGTCGTTAATTACAACATTGACGGCGGTTGGGGGCGGGTTTATTTAGACCGTCGTTAATCACCAAATTGACAGCGGAACCCGCCCCTACATCACCATTATACATGGTTGGGGGCGGGTTTATTTAGACCGTCATTAATAACAACATTGACGGCGGTTGGGGGCGGGTTTATTTAGACCGTCATTAATAACAACATTGACGGCGGTTGGGGGCGGGTTTATTTAGACTGTCGTTAATCACCAAATTGACACCTGTTGGGGGCGGGTTTATTTAGACCGTCGTTAATTACAACATTGACGGAGGTTGGGGACGGGTTTATTTAGACCGTCGTTAATTACAACATTGACGGCGGTTGGGGGCGGGTTTATTTAGACTGTCGTTAATCACAACATTGACGGCGGTTGGGGGCGGGTTTATTTAGACTGTCGTTAATCACAACATTGACAGCGGAACCCGCCCCTACCCAATTATTAATTATCAATTATTAATTATTGCTTCTGGCGCAACGAAAACCAGCAAAAATTTCGCGGACATGGGGATAATACCAATTTCGAAAACTGCAACGCATAGCCCAGGGACGAGTTGTCCAACTACCACCCCGCAAAACTTTATGTTGGTTATCAAAATAAGTTTCAGAATAACCACGATAGGGATAAAACTCAAATCCTTCATAACCCATAAAATTACTGCTAGTCCACTCCCACACATTACCTAATAAATCATAAACTCCAGCGGCGCTCACTCCTGAAGAATACCTATCAACGGGAGTAGTTAGGGGTTGATTAGTAATATTTTTACCCAGGGAATTACAGTTACAATTTTCTGGTGTAGGGGGTTCTTCGCCCCAGGGATAAGTGCGTTTTTTACCAGCTTTACTATCCCAACTAGCGGCTTTTTCCCATTCGGCTTCTGTGGGAAGTCTCTTCCCGACAAAATTACAATAGGCTTCGGCTTCATACCAACTCACACCACAAACGGGGTGATTATCTAAACTAGGGTTATCAGTCCAATAAAGAGGTTGTTGGTTATGGTTATGCTTAAGCCACTCCCAACCATCATTAGACCACCATTTAGCTTTATGATAGCCTCCCGCTTCGATAAATTGGCGATATTGACCGCAGGTGACGGGGTAAGTATCAATCCAATATTGATCTAAATAACAACTATGAAGGCGGCGTTCATTATCCATTGCGTCAATGGCTTTATTTCCCATGGTTAACTCTCCGGCGGGTATTTCTACCTCTGAAACTGACAACATAGGAACATCATAAAATAGGGAAAAATCGCTGTTTTGTACCTCAAATCTATATAATTGTAGGACTATGGCGATGGTTTCTCCGTGTTGAGATTCATGTTGGATAATAAACCGCCATAGCCTTTCCTGTGTTTCTATAGGTGCGGTTTCTAAGTATTTGATAACTTGGATTCTCACCAGGGATAAATACTCTAAAATAAACTCTAAGGAAGGAAGCTGAACTCGTCGATTTTTGGGGAGACCATCAGCGGTGAACAGTTGCCTATATTCGGGATATAATGGTTGATATCCTGCACATTCTTCTAATAGCCAATAGGCTTCTGTAAAGGCTATATGCCCTAAATGCCAACCCACAGGGCTAAAGTCGGGGTGAGGTTGGGCACAGAGGGTTTCTCGGTTAATTCCTTCAATGAGTTTTAAGGTGCCGAGACGGCATTCATGCAGGGCGTGATAAATGGTCTGTTTGAGTGAGGGGGTAGATATGGATATCACAATCTTCTCCGACGCTAATTATACTTTGTTCTGGGCAAAGATGCCACTTTCCCGGAAATAAAGGCTCCGAAGCAATGATAACTGATTCTGGGAAGTTTTTATCATTCTTTAACCAGTAAAGACTGGGAGGAGTACCGGCTACAGCATACCGGGAAGCTACCATTTGCTTTCCATCACAAATAATCATATTAGCCAGAACCCGCACCTGCATTTTATGGGCGATTTTCTCAATGGTATATAATGTTTGTTCGAGGGCGGAAATTAGATCGGCTATTCCTTGACTTTGTAGGCTATCCTTAAACAGGGCAAATAGGTGTTCTGAGTCGGTGTTACCTTCTATTAAACGATAGGCTTGGTCTGTGAGGCGATCGCGAATTGGTTTATATAGAGTTTCTCGGAAATCCTGAATATAACCATTATGAATAAACATCAGTTTTCCTGACTGGAAAGGTTGACAGTTATTCAAGTTGACGGCTTGACCAGGAGTGGCGCTGCGAACATAAGCTAAAATTCTCCCGGACTCAATATAGCGACTGAGAGGAGTTAAGTTTAAATCACTCCAAATTGGCTGAATATTACGATATCGATAGGGTTCTGTATCGGCGGTGGGATGATACCAACCCATTCCAAAACCATCGGCATTTAGCAAGGCTTCCCGCATTTCCTTGGGTTGGTAACTTTGCACAATTAAGGAATGTTCCGGCTGACACAAAATTTGCTCAAGTTGAATCGGAGATCCGATATAGCCCAGTAAACGACACATAGTTAATAATTCGAGATAACCAGTAAAAATTAAACCAGAGACAGGTCATGCTGTCAGCTTCCATTGTTCACTAATTAGACTGATTAACAGCCTGATTAATGCTTACCCATTCCACCAAAAAACTTGATTTTAACATGATAGCATGATTCGACATCACCAGTCAAGTATACCATACTAATTGTCATTGTCTATCGCTTGACTTGTGGATATTTCCATTCGTATGTATTGGGGAATACAAAATTGGTCATAGAAACGGAGATACTGGGTTCTAAAGACCGAACATGATGCCACCAACCCACGGGAATAAAAATTACCTCTCCGGGTTCTAAAATAAATTCCATGGGTCTCACATTTTGAAATAATGGATATTTCTGATAGTCAGGATTTTCTAAATCTACTTGGCTGAAAACCCCGATATAGTTATACAAAAAAGGTGTTTGATAGGGAGGAATCATTCTTACCAATTTACGACCAGAAACTTGGGCTAATAATAAATTAACCGGGTCGTGATGCAATGGGGTAACAGTTCCGGCGGGTCCATACCAGAAGAAGATGCAACCTGATGTTTGCGTGGGGTCTAAATACTCTGTGAATATTTCGAGATCATTTAATAATCCTTTGAGTTCAGGACGGTCTAAGTTTCGATTATTAGCTACCATATAATAGTCGTTGGTTTGTTTACCGGAAACAACCGAATCAATATAATCAGCAAATAGCACGGTTTTTTGATGGCGCTGTAGGTTGATTTCATAGTCGGGGTCAGCTTCTCTTCCGGCTTGAATTTCGACCGTGGCTTGTCCGTAATTCTGTTTAAGATATTCTGGATTCCATAATTCTAACGCCCGCCAATTCTTCATGATATCAGTTAAAATCAAGGGGGTATTTTGGGAATAGTAACTCTCCAAAAATTCCGACCGAGATACCCAGGGTTTGCGGTCAATGCTGGGAGAGACTTCTGAGAGAGACGCTAATTGACTCTGAATGGTCAGCATTGACTCGACTTTTTGCAAGAGTTGGACAAACTGCTTTCCGGCTTGTAAATAAGGGTGACTTGTGGCTTGATTAACTGCCTCTAAAGCTAGTTTGATATCTATTCCCTGTTCTACCATTTTCTCGACTAAAATATGGTCAGGAAAATCCATGAGTTTATTAACTGCGATCCACTGTTGCCAATGGTCAGATAATTTTGGTGATGGAGGTTGATTATTGACTGGAAGAGGCTGTTGATGCAGCCACTCTAAGCTAACTTTTTGGTCGGCGTGTATGGTGATATTAAGGGGGGGTAAGGTAATTTGTTTGATTTCCGGTTGAGTCATCACTTGATATAAAGTTAAAACGGTGGAATTTATCTATTAAATCTGTGGGGATTTTCAGGATTAATTATTGGTGGTATGAAATCGCCAAAATTGACGACTACTCCACAGAAAAGCTATGCCAAAGCTGAGGTTAAGTAAACC
Organism: Limnospira platensis NIES-39; assembly: GCF_026000695.1. GTDB lineage: Bacteria > Cyanobacteriota > Cyanobacteriia > Cyanobacteriales > Microcoleaceae > Limnospira > Limnospira platensis. Next base: position 2,169,447 of record NZ_AP026945.1, on the reverse strand, counting down.
AATCATGGCGTTTCCCCAGCCTAGGAATTTGATGGTAAAACCGATCGCGATCGCCACGGACATAATAGCTAAGGTAATCCATCCAAATCGTGCTAAAATCGGATGGGGTGTATCGGTTTGAGGTTCTCTGATCCAGTCAACTAGGCGATCGAACAGGACTTGACCCGTAAATAATCCGATAGTCAGGGAAACCATCGCCCATAGGGCGTGCCATTCATCTAAGAATAGCAGATAAGGCAGGTGAAACCATAGAATTGCACCGATCGCTAATAAACCCAAACCTGTTACCATCCAAATGATACCAGTTATCCATAGTGGTGTGATTGTTGGAGATGAGGGATTTTCCATAGTTTAGATTTATTTCCAAAGCCAGACCGACCCAGACAGCCATTAAGACACAGCCAGCCTGGGAAGTTTTGATCAATTATAGATTAAGGTAACTATTCAGGCGGGCAACCATAAATAGTTGCCCTTACCTGTTAGGGATTATCTGGAAACTAGCATTTTAGGTAATTTTCCCAAACATATCCTTCCATGACAGGGGTATAGATATAAACCCACTTACCATCAGGCGATCGTTCCCACACTTCCACCTCCACACCATCCGGCAGACTACCAATAATTCTACCACGAGGGGTAGCCCGAACATTCAGGGGAGTATCAGTCGGATCAGCGACAATACAGACGCGGGCAATTGACCTCTGATCTGCTTGTGTCTGGCTATTGCTTTCATCCCGATACCTTTGCCAAATCGACTCTCTGGCTACCGCCACACTATGGTTAATAGTCAGGAGAGAAGCAACCCCTAAAAATAATAATCCTATTCCAATCCGCCGCCATTTACTCATGGTTCAACACTCCTTATGTGGGTTAATGAAGCGGTAAATGCACCTGGAAAAGGATTGACAACTGACCATCTGAATTATAAATCAAATCTCCCCAAATTAATCATCTGATTTTTTTGATAACATTTCGGTAAATTTGAGCAAGGTTTCTACATAGCGATCGCCAGCCACCTCCAGCACATCATTATGACCAGCCCCTTCAACCCAGAGAGACATTTTCGGGCCGGCAAAATCATCATAAAGCCTCTGTCCATGGTCAAAGGGAATCACGCGATCGCGATCGCCATGTATAATCAAAACCGGAACCTCGACATTTTGAAGATTAGCCAAATTAGGGAAACGGTCAAAAGGAAAAATAGGAATCCGTGTTACCACCCGAAATGTACTAATAAAACCGCTTTCAATCACCAACCCCCCCACTAATTTCCGCGCCGCCAGGTGGGTTGAGGGACCACTACCGACCGATCGCCCGTAGACAATAATACGCTCAGGGGGAACCTGCAAAACTTGGGTAAGATAGTAATAAGCGGCCTCTATGGCTTGATAAGCGCCCGCCACGGAGGGTGTGCCGCCACTAAGCCCATAACCGGGATAGTCATAGGCGAATACAGAAAAACCTATATCCCGTAGACTCTCCAGGCGAGGCCGAATATCCCCCAAATCTTCAGCATTGCCGTGGCTGTAGAGAATGGTATACTGAGCGGTGGGATTGGGGAGATACAAAGCAGCAATGGGCACTCCGTCCAAGGTAGTCAGGAAAGTCAAATCCTCGGTTTTCTCATAACTGGGCGGACGAGGCAAAAAAATCAGGCGATCGCTTTTAAAATATGCCCAAACACCGACTATTATATAAATCGCCAAGATGGAAGTAACTATCCGGCGCAGAGAAAAGTCTCCAATAACCCATTTTCTGATTTTGGCATTATTCATAGATGATGAGGACCTAACATGGCAATGGAATTTCCCGACGACCTAAAATATTTAGATAGCCACGAGTATGTGCGTCTTGATGGCGAAATTGCTACCATTGGTATTAGCGCCTTCGCCGTTGACCAATTAGGTGATATTGTGTTCTTAGAACTACCCGATGTCAATGATGCCTTAGAGAAAGGCGAAACCTTTGGTAATGTAGAATCGGTCAAAGCCGTTGAGGAACTCAAGGCTCCCGTTAGTGGTACAGTTGTGGAACGTAATGATGCGATCGTAGAAGCACCCGAGGAATTAGCCGATGACCCCTATGGAGAAGGTTGGCTGCTGAAAGTCCGCATAGGCGATGAATCAGACCTTGATGATGCCCTATCTGCTGATGAATATAGGGTCTTAGTCGAAGGGGAATAAACCTGTCAAAAACCAATCTGGTCTAAGACTGGGGGGCAGAACTTGCAATTTTTCCCGTTTTGTTTTAGACTGCCCTATCAAATAGAACATTAGCATTAGTTTTCACTGTCTATGTTGTGGTTATGGCGATCGCCTGTGCGTAAGTCAAGCCAGATCAATCCCTAGGGTTTGGTATCCGAAAACTGCGACATTGAAAACAGTTTTCTCTTGCCATTTAGTTCTAACTGGGTTATAATCAATACAGCCCAACCTATATCCCTGCTTTAACCTAATTCAGGATCTCGCCATGCAGACCACAGTTAGTAACCAACTCAAATCTGAAAGCCTGGAGTTGCTGCGCGAGTACCAGCACTCCCCGTCTAACAGTATCCGTAATCAACTCGTTCAAATTAACATTGGATTAGTCCGTAAAGAAGTCCACCACTGGCTCAACCAATGTACGGAAAGCTATGATGATTTGTTACAGGTGGGCTGTATTGGCTTGATTAGAGCCATAGAAAGGTTTGATATGTCTAAGGGTCATGCCTTTAGCTCCTTTGCGATTCCCTACATTCGCGGGGAAATTCAACACTATTTGCGCGATAAAAGCCCCTCGGTGCGGGTTCCCCGTCAGTGGCTAACTCTACTGCGTAAAGCCACCCCATGTATTCAAGAGCTACAAGTAAAGTTGGGACGCAAACCCACCGATGTCGAAATAGCCTCAGCCCTAGAAATTTCCGTAGAGGAATGGAACCAGGTTAAACTGGCTTCCCAAAATAGATCTCTGTTGAGTTTAGATGCACCCATTCAGGACGAAGAAGAAGGATCAACCAGCCTGGGTGATTTAGTCCCAGATACTCGTTACCGCAGCTTCCAACTAGCCCAAGAAGATCAAATTCGTCTCCAGCAAGCACTGGGACATTTAGAAGACGGGACTCGCAAAGTTTTAGAGTTTGTGTTTCTCTATGACCTCACCCAAAAAGAAACAGCCGAAAAATTGGGAATTAGCGCCGTTACAGTCTCTCGGCGAGTTAAACGGGGTTTAAGTCTGCTCAAAACCATGATGAATGGCCCCTCTGATTCTGATAGGTAGCCAAATAGATAGACCAAAATAATTAACAAAAGCCCGATCCATTGCGTACCGGGCTTTTTTAGTGAATGGGGAATGTTGATTTTGCGGTTTTCTGAGTGTACTTCTGGACAAAGTAGATAACATCATGATAAAATCGAGTCCGTGATAAAAATATATTATTAAGTAAAGTTAAAAAGGTGTTGAACAAGAACAATACCTGACCAAGAATAGAATTAAAATTAACTTATAATAAGGTACGGGTTAACTCACGTTTAATTCATCGGATATCATGTCTAATAATTGGTGCTATAGGTACATAGGAGCAGCAAGCGATCGCTTTATCTGCTATATGGAAGGGTCAGACGCACTTAATCAGTATCCCGATTTTAGAGATAGGCACGCTCGCGCTGATCAGTTAATTAATGAGCTGTTAGGGTCAGATCCTTGTCTTTTTTATGTCCGAAGACACGGAGGAGCAAGACAGCCTGAATACGAAATCATAGAACTGACTATAGCAACAGATAATGATGATTTTTCCGTACCAAAAAAATTGGAAAGCCGTCGAAAGATATTGCAATTTTGGACGACTATTCGGCAAGATGGGAGTGGATGCCTGGAGATAAATAGAATTAATTTTGTCGATAAATACAGAGGAGAAAGGAATGCGTTTTCTACCCCTTTTTTGATTCATCTATTACCCCATGTACCAAGTAATCTTGGTATTCCGACCGAAGCATGGGAACACATAGTGACCATGCCCATCTGTAGCGATTATGTACCTACGAAAAAGCAAGTAAACGCATGGGGACAGTATTTAAAAATTGAACGCCGGACAGCCGAAAAACGACAATTTTGCATACCTTTTGTGAAACACAACTATCCGGCATCCAATAAACGTATAACTTTTCAAATCAATTCAGATCTGGCAACAAGCAATGGATCACTGTCACTCACTAAAGAGGAGTTTTGGCAGCGAGCCGGCGCAGCCAGAAACGGATCGGTAAAATTATTTACAAGCTCTGATTTAATAAGCGATAAGAAATGTGGACAAGAATTGGGGGAAATTGAAGTCATAGAAAGTACCAAAAATAAGATAAAAATTAAGATTGATCCTAATATTGCTGAGTCTCTAAACGATGGAGATTTAGAGTTACCTGAAACCGGTTTTTTGTTTTTTGAAGATATTGGCAGTCTAGTTCAGATCCGCTGGCAAGAAAAAGCATTGAGTAACTTGCAGGAGGGTCAAACCCACAATCCTTTTCTAGGTGAGTTTTTCTTTGATGCGGCTAAAGCCAGGGCGCTATCTGAAATTTCTATAATATCCCAAGCAGATTTATTATTGCCCGAAGCTAATGCCAGTCAAATAAACGCAGTAGAAGCTGTTTTAAATGCCGAGGATTTGATTTTGATTCAAGGTCCCCCGGGGACGGGTAAAACTACGGTGATTGCTGAAATCTGTTATCAAGTTGCAAGTCGGGGAGGGCGCACGTTAGTGGTATCTCAAGCTAACCTTGCCGTAGACAATGCTCTGAGTCGCTTAACTCACCACCCGGTATTGCGTCCGTTGCGAGAGGGAGATACCCGTGCAAAAGTTGGTCGAGAAGGAGAGCCTTTTTTGACTCATAATGTCATAGAAAGATGGTTAGAAAAAACTATTGATGATTGCCAAAAACGTTTATCAAAACAGCAGGAAATTTTCTTGGGATTGCGCCCATTGTTGACCCATTTAATCCGATTTCAAGACTATCTAGAAACAGAGATAAATTTTCCCGAACAAGAGCGAATACTGAGATCTAGAAAAACAGAGTTAGAAGAAGTTTGCAACGAGAAGAATAACTTGTTGAACAAAATTGATCAACAATGTCAACAAGTAGGTAATCTGATTGCGTATCTAAATTCGCTAATTAAATCGAACGCAGTCTTTCATTCTGAAAAGTTGACAAAATTGGATTCTTTGAACAAAAAAAAAGCCGAATTACGAACCGCTCTCAGTGAAATTAGTGACTACGAAAATGTAGCAAACCAAAATATTTTTAAGGTGTTACAAGAATCCTTAAATCGTCGCATATTAATTGACGACAAATCTTTGTATTTCCCACCTCAGATAATTGCTTTTTTCGACAAAAATAGATTTCAATATTCGCCTTTAAAAGATATTTTAAACACTCTTTTTATGGAAATGAATCAGTTGATATCTACATGGAAAAGTTGGGATGAATTTTGCACAATCAATAATGAGATATATTGGTTGATTTTTAAACATCAAAATTATATAGATAGTCACCATCCTCGCGAACGCGATATCAACCGATTGTATGAAAAATTGAAAAATAAAAATATAACTGACGGTCGAAAAATTTTAAACTTTTTACTCAAAACAATTCAATCAATATATGATTCTGATGCTCCAAAAAATTTGTATGATAAAGCATTAATTTTGGCTGCAATTAAAAGGTGGAACAGAGAAATAACCGCTCCCCCAAAACCAGTTGATGCCGAGCTAATATTATCGGATATTGTAGCCCGTTTTGTGGTAAATTTGAAAATAAAAACACAACAAATATTGGAAGAAATAAATTGTGAAAATGACATTCAAATGATTGAAATTCAGACCGAAATTGATAATTTAGATCAGATACAAAATCAGTTTTCTGAACTTGACAAAATCAAAAATTATTTGACTGAAAACTTCAATGGATTACAAAATGATCGCGATGAAATAAATAATGAAATGGTAGAACTCAACAATGAAATCAGTGAATGTAATGAAAGCATCCGGATTTTGAATAAAAATCTGACCGAACAAAGGACGTGGTGGAAAAATATCTGGGATAATATTCCGGACAGCTTAAAGCCAGAGATTGATACTGAAAGAATATTTTTAACCGATTCTTTAACAAATGTTCAGCAGTATTTTGAACCTTGGGGGGAATATCTTACTCAAGCCGAATCGTATCTTGAAAGGTATGAAGATACTATGACTCAATGGATTGAGCGGTTACGCAATCCATCAAATGATGATTTGGCAACAATCGAAAAACAGTATTTAGATAATGTCAATGTGGTTGGCATAACCTGTATGAAAGCAGCCCAATGGAGTTTTTCTCAAAGATTTAGCCAATTTGATGTTGTCATTGTTGATGAAGTTAGTAAAAGCACTCCACCAGAATTGTTGATTCCTGCACTAAAAGGGAAAAAGATTGTCATGATTGGCGACTATCGCCAATTACCTCCTATTCTGACAGAGGAAAATTTGGATGAACTGGCAGAGGAGCTTGCAGTTCCCAGAGAAAGAGTTGAATTTTTAGAAAAGTCTTGGTTTCAGCAGCAATTTGAAATGGCAAAAAATGCAGACAAAGGGATAACACAAAAGCTCAATATCCAGTACCGTATGCACCCTCAAATCATGGAAGCTATCAACCAGTTTTATGATGAAGGAGATGGAGGTTTAAGTTGTGGATTGCCAGACCCAGACAACCAGCGTGCACATCATTTGGACTGTCAGCTTATTCGTGAAGATCAACATATAGGATGGGTCAAAATTCCAGCATCCGCTAATTTTAGAGAACAACGCATCGGAACTTCTTATCAAAATGAGAAAGAAGTTATTTGCATACAAAAAATTTGCGAAAATATAAACAAAATTTGGGCTGACAAGGTTGCCAACGGTCAACCCAAAAAAGAGATCGGTATAATTACCTTCTATGGCGCTCAGTTAAGACTTATTGATGAGCGAATTTCTGGGGGGGACACTTATCTTAACCTTGACATACGAACGGGAACAGTTGATAGATTTCAAGGCATGGAAAAACCAGTTATCATCGTTAGCATGGTTCGCAACAATCAGCAAGGAAGAGTCGGATTTGCCAAAACTCCAGAGCGAGTTAATGTGGCATTTTCCAGAGCAAAAGAGTTATTGATTATTGTAGGATGTCACGATCTATTTACCCAAGTTCAAATTTATCAAGAAGTCGCAAAAGTGGTTCATAAGTATCAAGGTTTTATAGATGTTTCTACCCTTCTTTAATTGACCTATGGATTTTTTGTTAGAACAGCTACGAGAAAAGTTTGAATCTCCCGATCTATTATTTGTCAATGGAGGTTATCTTCGCTATCAAGTGCGCCAAACTACTGTACAGGTGGCAATAAGCAAAACCCGGACAGCAGATATATTTGAGGAATTTGTCTTAAAATCTGCACTCGATCTTAGTCCTTCTCCAACAACAGATGAAATCGCCGATATGCTGGGAATAGATCCAATGTTAGTTCGGCAGACTATCGATAAGCTTACAAGTTCCAAAAATTTGAATATCAATTCCGATGATTCTACGCTTAAGGTTGAACCTCTCACACAAAAAATATTTGCCGAAAAACTTTCCATTTTATACCCTCAAAATCCAAAGAATATCTATGTCATTGAAGATTTTTTGTCGGAAAATATTTTGATCACAAAGAAACCGCTTAGTTCAATTTTCTTGGGTTCAGATGAATTGGATAATTTCTGTGACCAATCAAACAACTCAGATGAAAGAGAAAATTTTCAATCATCAATACAAGATTTTTTTGGTGAGGACGAGCAAATTTTTGTAACAGGTTTCCAGGAGATTGAGTCGAAAAAAATTTATCGGGCGATCGGTTTATTGATTTTTAAAGATTTAAACTGTCATCAACACTTAATCAAATATTTCATATTACCAGATAACTATAGCCAAATTAAAGATTCAACCGAAATAGAAAATGATATAAAAAACCTTAAAAATCTAGATAAAATTGACATTAACAGTCTTTTGAGTCATGATTTCAATCATCATGATGAAATTGAAGTTGACGAACCATCTCTAAATGAACCTATACGAGTTTATATCGGCTTACCACGACATCTAGCCAACAAGATATTGTGGGTTGATCGTAGATATAGAACTAATCCTCTATCTCATATTCCAGGTGGAAGTGATGTGGTAGTTGAATACCATAATGGGCAAGTTTTAGGGTATGACTGGATCAAAAAACCTTGGGTTTATATTAGAACTTTTTTTGCAGGATTGATAGAGTATGTTGATGATGAATTTGAGAGTCTGGATGAGATAATTCAGCTTCAAATGACTAAAAGTAAAATCTCAAGAGTTTATGCCAGAAAATACAAAAATGAGGAAGAACGAGCTGATACTGATTTTCAAGAAGTATGGAATTCACAAACGGCTAATGAAATGCCATGGACATCCTTGAAAAGATTTGCATATCAATCCTCAAAGCAATATTACCGTCATTTGAATTTACCTTCTGACTCTCAGCCAGCCAGTTTACTCGACTACTATGGATATGAACCAGAATATGAAGATCCAATAGATAAGGCTGAACGACTGTGGGGTATTCCCGATCCTAGGTTGGTGGAGGATTGGTATTAAAATTCCAGACACCCGAGGTGAGACTTTATTTATCTCCGCTGCTTAAAAAGAACACGATCGCTCGGAGCGTGTCATATATAGAGAACGGCGACTTAAAAACACTCAAAAACAATGGCACGAGATCTGCTGGGATTTTTAAAATTGTTGGCAGAACGGGGACAGTGCGGAAGGGTGCGGAAAATAGCAAAAAGCTGGAAATTGCGATCGCCCTTGGTGTTGATCCGTTGATTCAGATACTCCGATTCCGGTAGACTTGTCATAGTCGCTGTTTGCGGGGTTGTAGAGCGGTTATGGGGTGCAGTTAGAGTGTAAAACGTGAAACGGTGGATTTGGAAGTTAGGGGCAATTCTGAATTTGTACTACAAAGAACTATCACACCGGGTGAAGTTCTACAGGATGATCCCTTTGGCGACCACATAGGCTGTATAGGTAGCCAAATAGATAGACCAAAATAATTAACAAAAGCCCGATCCATTGCGTACCGGGCTTTTTTAGTGAATGGGGAATGTTGATTTGGTGGTTTTCTGAGCGTACCCCTTGACAACTGATATCAGTTAATGATATCAATAAACTGTTATCAACATCGGTGATAATGCAGACACTTCCTCCAAAGACTAATCAATATCGAAAACTGCAAGTGGTAGATGGGTTAAATGGGAAGCGTTTATACAAGTTAAGTGACTTGGCTGGCGATCGCTTTAGTTTTTCTGTATGATGATTATGGCCATGAGTAATGGCTACTTGACAACCCGTTATTCGTTAGGGCCACAGACAACTCTACTCCCAAGTCCTAACGGATTCTTGTGGCTTTGGCTTGATTGTGCGATCGCGTTTACTTCTTGTCCCTCGTTGTTCACTGCTAAGTATTTTGTAAATTAACTTCATCAATTCATTGTCTCTTGAGTTGACCTCTGCTATTAACTTTTGGTTTTGCTTCATCAAAGACCACACTAAAAATATCACTACCCCATCACTTCCTACCCGTAATAATTCTGGTAAAACATCAGTCGCCATAATCTTTATATTTTTGGTTTTGGATATTTAACGGAAAATAATCTTGATTTTTGGTTAAGTATTTTTCCATGTGGTTGATGTTTATCCATATAAGTTTATTATGGTCTTCTATTTCTCGCCTAAGCGTTGATGATATTCTGTTTAGCTCTTCTCTGTTTCTGTTGACTTGTACTCTAATTATTGTGTATTGAACTGATACATACCAGACCGTACTAATGAGTGAAAGTATCCAACTTATAATTACCGTAATTTTCTCAATTTCAATATCCACGGCGGAATTAACTCCTCTGTTGATGTGGATTTTTAATCACATTTGACTTGGGTTAATTTCAAGACTTTGACCAGATAACGCAGATAGAATCCGAATTATCTGGCAGCTTTAAATTTTCGACCAACTAACTTTTGACGTTCGGGACAATTATACTATTTTCATACTTTTCAAAAAAAGCTAGAGTTCTTTATAACCTCCTAAAAAATGTCCCGTCTAAACTTTCTATTACAGGCCTAATACTTACTGCTGAGACCACATTAATTGCTTTATTTCCTGGTTGTTGGTTGTATACTTACTGTGCTTGATATAATGCCCCTACTAAATGACAAAATTCTACGGTAGCGTCCACACTATCACCGCTTGCCCCCAATGTTTCTAGTAAGGTTTTAAACTGTGAATCATCTGGGAGATGGTCGATTAATTGATTAAGAGAGATGTCCATGTTAACTTACAAAAGCCTCAATTGTTACGTCAAACTTTAGATCCATTGTAGGATGATTTTCGATCCATGTTGCGTTTTTGAAAAAACGGCGGCGAACTCCTAACTTTCTAATCACCGAGGGGTTATCTGTAAACCCTTGAACTGGTGGATAATTAATCAGTTGCGGTTCCTCTGTAACGTATACAGTCCTTTGCTCTGTTATCCAGTCAGAATTTTCAGAATCATTATAATAATGCCCTCGAATAAGCAGCATTGACCTATAGCCATCATAGGGATTTTTCCACCGCCCCCAATCAGTTGAAAATTTAAACCTCAACAATGAGTATTGAGTAACTGGGGGGCTGTGAATTATCCACTCTTGACTTGGCTGATAGCTTGAAGCTATCACCTCCCATGTGCCATAAGCATCAGTAAAACTCATGCTTTACTTGATAACTTGACGACGGTCTAGACTAGCTCTCAATACTGGTTTCCCGTTTAGGGTTTTACCGCCACTATTATAATGATGTAAAGCAGCGTTTACGTTTTCTACGTCGCAAAATATTCTATATGTAATTGGTGGTCTATTAACTCCATTGTTGCAACTAACGCAAAGTCTCACCAATACACCAGCTCGCATTAATTCCCCAGTATCATAAACTGGCTCCTTCTTATTCGCATCAGCGACTGGACCTATTCCCAAATGTGTTACAGTGTTATCGTCATACATCACACTACTAGCTCTAAATACTCGAACCTTAGTGTCATCTACTAATTGACACAGTTTCGTTCTAGCCATTGATATATTTTCCTTTCTCTATTAACGGTAATCAACTCGTACACGATCGCGACATGAAGTTATCACTCCCGTACCATCCCAGGGCTTGTTAGGTAGTATCTGGATGGCTTCAGTAACCTTGTCTGTAGGCACATAAATATCAGCACCATAATACTTATTGTCTTTTCGGTAGTTAATTCGCATCTTCATTAAGAAACCCTCCTGCACAGCTTTATTTGGCTTAAGCATATGTGCATTTACATTTGTTGGATCTGTGTGGGCGGTCATTCCGAGATGTGTAGCAATGCCATTGTACCGATTAGAAAGCCGGGCAGCTACTTTAATGGTTCCCGTACCCCCTGGCGAGGGTGCATCCCAGCTATAAATTGTTGAACTATTTAGAGGGGGCATAGAATACCTGCCTTGTTGCTTTAAAACTGATTACCACTACATTCATAACAGGTATTTTTAGAGCGTGGAACAGTTACGGAAACCTATAGGGTTTCCGAACATACAAGGGAGTTTGTTTGATCTAAAAAAAATATTGGGGTTGTCTTCTAATCGGGATTCCTGTATATATGCCCGTTGTAGTCACAGAGAAGGATAGGCTCGTTGAGCATCTCTAAAAACAATTTCGCCTCTCTAAAATAGACGTGCCCGACCGGACGGCGGCGGGGTGGTTTAATTTTGTTACCCAATATCGTCACTTCTGGGGGCGTGATAGGAAACGCTTGGGTTGGATTTTGGTTGCTCGATGTAAAGACCTTTGAGTTATCAAATTCTATTTCCATCACCCGACAGATTCGCTGATAAAGATTAATCCCCTCTGATGCGCTAGTTGCAAAAACAAACGACTCTAACCCTTGGCGTTTATCTCTGTAGCTAACCGATTCTCTACCCTTGTGAAGACGAAATTGTTCGGGTTGTAGAAAGTTCTGGACAATTCTCTGAGCCAAATTTCTGATGTTAGCCTTAGTTAACAAGTCGCCAGTTCCGTTCGGGTTTTCTGTTTTTCCCACCAAACGGAATCCCACTCTTGCCTCTAATTGTCGGTAGCCTTTTTCCACATCCTCGATCCGTTCCAAAAAGTACAGCACAACCTTGGGAGCGCCCCGGTAACTAATACCCGTCGAGACCGTGCTATCCATCCCCTCACTGCTACCCCCACCCTCGTAGTGGATTTGTAGGATTTGCCTAATTAGCTCCTTGTCGTTCCCCGTCAAGACAACTGATTTGTTCTGAGAGCGATCGGGAAAATATTCTATTGTGCGGTGAAGCCCGAGATCCTTTGCTGTTTTTCGGGCTGAAGGTTTCCATTCAATGTAAGCCGGGCGAGAGCCTACCTCATTTCTCCATCTGCTTATTGTTTCCCCATTGGAATCCTTAACATTAGATGAAGGATAGTTAGTTCTTAAATTGGGGAGTTTTGGGTTCACTCTGTAGCGCAGTTCTGGATAACCCGCCGCCCAAACATCAAACCAATCCTCGAATTTTAGATCGCTGGCATTGAGAAGATGATCGAGCATCTTCTCCATCCATCCGAGTTGTGACAACTGCAATGCCAAGGCTGACTCAGAACCAGTCATCAGCAGCTTATAATCTGGGTTTTTTCTATCAGGTTGTAACTGATAAACGTTCCAGTTTGGCTGCAATTCTATTCGGACTCGTTCCGGCCGCTTATCTGATAGTTTCGTGATACGCCTTTGACGAGCCATCATGATGTAAGTTTGCTGGGTAAGTCTTCCAACGTCTGCCATTGATATCCCTCCTCTCAGGTGATGAATTTATACCGGTATCCACTCCTCATAAGTTCCCTGCTCTGACAACAACTCACCGAGGGTTTCAAAAAAAGTAGATGTCATTGTTTCTATACCCTCCCATTGTTGCTCATTCACCCAATCAAAATATTCATCTTCTTTAACTTTCGCCCAAGTTTCTTCTACTTTCTCCGAAACAATAAAAGGTGATTGCCCTTCCTTGCCCCAAGTATCTTCCTTATCCAACAACTTGGCTGCTACTTTTCTGGCGTTAATGTAAGTCATAACAAACAGTGCTTTTTTAACAACCTCTTGCACCGCATACCTCAGCGAGGATAACGCATCCACCAAAGTCTCTTTAATAGTCGGGTTAATCATACACATAGCGGCGATCGCACCTTCCCGAATCCTTAAACTTGTTGCCGCCGCACTACCCACCTTGCCCACCACTAAAGCCGCCAAAGATTTCCCGACTGTTTCCCCCAAGGGAACATATAAAGCATTAGCCGCTTGTTTTAAATCGTCCATCATTTTCTTGTCAGATGCTGCCCAATCAAAGTTATAGGCTTGAGAAACCCCTTGGGTCAATTTGCTCATCACTGTAGGTATTGTTACCCCTAAAAAACCGCCAACAAAAGCCGGATGGGCTGCTACTAAACTCCCTACACCCGCACCAACAAACCCTAATGCTTGTCCGCCAACAATCAGCACAGTCCCAGCAATTAAACCACCCGCTACAATCCCGGCTATTTTAGGAACCAGAGGAGCCTCTTGTAGCCATTCTTTGAAAAAACCCCAGTTCCCTTTTTTGATGTTTTCTGCAATAACTAAAGCTCCGCCCTTGACACTACCCGCCCACTTCTTAAAATCAAAGGCTTTTAAACTTTGAATCTGCTGATAAAAAGGGGTCGAAAAAGCATTAAACCACTGTGAAGACATTGCACCGCCAGCTATAGCGGTTGAAGTTAGTTCTCTCTGGTCTATCCCTACAATATTAGACATAGTTTTAACCTATATTATCAGCGTCGAATGGCAACAAGTCTCTACTTCGGCGAAATTCAGCTAGATTTTCCCTTGATGACAAATTGTCGGATTTGATTTGGCGATTCATCATCAACTCATCATTAGTTTTTAAGAGACGTGCCCGTTCCTCTCTAGTAGGAGGATTTTTGGGTTTATCTTTAAACCTCGGTTCTGTCATAGCATTATAGTAATTCATCAACCAAGAACGTTTAAACTGTTCAAAATCGCCGCCCCCAACGGCAGAAGCCACATTTAAATATTCTAAGTGTAGCCGAAAATCCAAGACAGCGATCGCTTCCTCTATTCTGTTGTTTGTATCAGTTCTTAACCCCGCTTTTTTCTCTCTTTCAGATGGTGGCTTCTTACCACTACCCGAATCGCTTGGGGGACGATTGGAACCACGGGGGGGATTTCTTTTGGTCACGATTATGTCCTCATTTTAGCTGCCATATTCAAAATTATCTCATAAAGGTCAGTGCTTTTAAACCTAAACTCATCAACCTCTATTTCATAATCATGAATCTCTAATAAATCGGGTAACATAGCTTCTGTCGTGTCTTCATCGTTTAAATCAAGTTTAGGCTCCTGACCCTTTTTACTATCCTTACCGAATCCCTTACCAGCTCCCCAGTGTTTTTTACCAAACACATTAAACTCAATCGGTAAAGTCACCACCTTCGAGATAATAGGAATTCCCAACCCGTCCAAAATCGCCGACGTTCTGTAATATAACTTAGCTAAAGTCCGATACATTCTCGTCATTATATAAGCTAGGCGAATCTGAATATTTAACCGGTTAGCACTATCACCTTTCAACTCAATCAACAGTTCAGTCTGAGCCTTTAATATAGCCCCCAGCGAGTTAAACTTTAACTCTATAGACTGGTCGCCTTTTTGGGCTTTATTCGTATCCTGAACTGTAACAGTGACCGGAGCATCAAAACCATAATTATCTATGGTTTTAAACAGGTCAGACATGATTTCCAGATAATCCTTATTCACATGATTACCTTTGCCTTCTGGTATCATCATGTTAGACGGGACTTGGAAATTCTTCTCTAACAATTTCCTAACTCCTAGGGCTTGATGGATTTCCCTAATCATCTTAGTTGAATCTTCACAGGATGGTTGAAGCATATCACTCCTTAATATTGGTAAACTTGGCGGCGGCTCTGGCTGATAATTGTCGGAAGGAAAAGAACCCCCCACATATGTAAGTTCCCAGAACACTGTGCGAAGATACAGATATTCTGAGTAGGGAGAGCCAGTTTCTGGGTCACTTAATGCTAACCAAGCAGCTCTTACTCTTTGTGTCGATGATACAATCTCAAACGGTCTGGAAAAACGAACAAATCTAGTTTGAGTAGAGGGTAGAAAAGCATTCCAGCCACTATGAGAACCAGCCTTCGTCAATCCGTAATTAAACTTTATCACAGTAGGAAATCGCGGGTTTTGAATACTCCAACCTTTCGACCGGCGGACGGCTCGAACATAGTCGTCAAGTGGACCGAAGGGAGCCTTCCCCAAAGGAATTATGGCTTCATACCCAACGACATCTACAATAAACTGAATGCTTGAGACCGGGTCATCTCCCATCATTGCTGACCCCTTATCTCCCAAAAGAAAATCTTTTCCCGATTGTCTCAAATCTGTCCAAAACCCCCAAGTATACATAACTTTTTTCATGAGGAAAACATTAACTAAAGCTCCGGTATAACCAGCCGGAGGTCTAGGAATTTCCACATTGGGAGGTTTGTCATTGTCTACATCATCGCTGGGATCTAGTTTGTCTCCCTCTGTTCCCTCCTCTTTGTCATCTTCACAAACATTTCTAGCAAAAGTAACCGTCTTTCCCCCAATAGTTACGCTCATCGATTGCTCGCATTCCCCAAAGTAAACCGAGACATTCGCATCGTTGATACTGTCAATTGTTCCCCCAAAACCTTTGGGGTTTCCATCCTCATCAAGGTCTACAAATCCGCGAGCCGTGCTGCCAATCTTTTCGGTTTTTATCCCTCGCCTGGTTCTACCATCCTGTAAATCCTCAGCTTCTATGCTTGCTTTAGGCAACATCGACCGGGCAAAATCAACCATTCCTCCAACGTCTATATCAATATCCCCGTCATCACGGGGAATCCTTACTCTCGCCCTGGGTTTGTCGTCCGCTTCTAATCTTTTGACCTCTCTTTCTATTACATCTACGGCTTGCCGGTAGTTGCGATTTCTAACAATGTCTTTCACCCTTCGGCTACGCTCTTCGACCTCTCGCATGACAAAAATTCCTCATCCCAATTAATCAATAATTGCATCCATCCCTCCTCAGACAACACCCGATTCTCAGTCAGCCATTCCGGTTCCATCGCCTCGATATTTTCCAAAGAAACCTGCTTAATGGTTTCCCGTTGTTTTATCATCATATAAGCATTAGGCAGGTACGGGCTTCTCCAAGACCTTAACATGGCAGTGACTGGCAACACTTCTAAAAAGTCAAAAGTTTGACATAGATACTCAAGTCTCTCTAACCATTGTTCAACGAGAAAACGATAGTCCCCCCTACTTCTTGAATCCGTTTTATCCGTTTGTCGATCCGTTTTCGGAAATTCATAAATTGCCCTGTATTGTATGGGGACATTAGCTAAGGCTTTTAACTCTCGAATGATAGGAAATCCATCAGATGGATGACCGGGGAGTAAAAAGTGGCGTTTGTATATCACCTTTTTAGCGTAAAGCATTTGCGATAAGTTAGTATCCCACAAATTAACTACAGCCAGTTCATATTGTCCCGCTGGTAGATGACTTAAATCCTGGGGTTTTTCACTGCTATATAAAGCTGTGTTCATTGATAAGAACTCTCCACAATCAACACCGTTGTCGTTCCCTCTATTACTTTTGCCCATATCGCGTCAGTTGGTATAAATCCTGCTACATTACCTGGATAATAAATCTGGCCGGGTGGCATTTTGAACGGATGGCTTGTCGCGTTACTCCCCGATGTTCCAAAACCCCAAAGGAGTTGGGTTTCTCCCTGGTTTTGAATCTCAAAATAAGCACGGTTCAAATTAGCTGAAACAAGCAATGTGGGATTAGGCCCGACAGTGATTGTATTCATCACCGTATTAGCCGGACGTTTAGCCATCAATATTAAATCTAATTCTACTCTATATTCCCCCTCAATGTAAAGAGTGTCATAGATGCGATTGCTGGTTATTGAACCGCCCCCTAATATTCCATCGCCATAATCCTTAAAACTTACACCCAGCCGGTCAAATCTACCAAATATTTTAACCTCGTTTGCTGTTAAGTAAGGATTAATTAGAGGAACATAAAACCGCCGCCCTCGATTTTGAATGACAGGACAAGCTGCCTCAATCCATGAACCGGTAGCACTTTTTCTTCTAAGCAATTGCAACCCAAATTTAGGATGATTGCTCTCTAATTTCATTAGTTTAGCTGCTTTTTCTGCTGCCGAATCTTCGGGGTAAAACTCAGGATAAGGAGACCGGGGAAAACTGGGACACCAAACTGAGGCGGTGAGACTTTCTAGGAAAACATTAGCCCGCCATAGCCATCTGGGGTCGATATTGGCAGATATTGAGTTAACGGTACTAGAAACAGCCCAAAGTGTTAATGGGTCACTAACATAATTACTGGCATTGCTTTGATTAATTTCAAATGAAAATGTGTCGGTTTCTGATAAGCGATTCTCTGCCATAGTTTAAGGTGTCAATAAGTATGGTTGTGCGGTTGAAGTCATGCCATCGGTGTAGTTAATAATTACAGGATAGTCTGTTAAAGTGATGGTGCATATTAATGGATAAGTTCCATTTCCCCTAACGTTAGGTCGGATAGAAAAATCACAATGTTGTTTGGCGGGTTCGGGGTTTAGCTCGAAACTAAATTCTGCTATGTGTTGATGTACAACTAAATGCAGTAAAGCACTAGCTAAATTGGTTTGGTTAAAGGGGTAACTGCCTATACCGGGTTCAAAGGCATCAACAACGGCTCTTGGACTTTAATCGCGCCACCTTCTATATAAGTTTCTAGCTCGTCAATATCCAGGTTGACAACAGAATCCTCTTCATTGAGAGTTAAATCCATAACGTCTTTTCCTGTGAAGTTAATCGTCAGGTTTTTTTGCCTTTGTAGCAATCGCCGCCCCATAGCTAAGGTTAAGGCTTCTAATGTGGTTTCGGAAAAATCAGGATAGACTCCCGGAGTGATGTTCATGTGAGACAATAGAAGTGGTTATTTTTATTCTACGATAAATGCCGATTCGATTGGCAATGCGTCCTACCGGTGGCGGGGGCGGCGGCGCTTATTATCGCCATATTAAGTCAGGTTATTTTCAACTCACCGCAGGGGAAGAGATTGAAATAGTCCCCGCCACGCCATTATTAGTCCGTCGGGAAATCACCATCCAAGCCGACAATCCTTTTTCTATTCGGTGGGTAGGGTCTGATTTATCCTTACCTGTTTTTGAAAATGGCTTCTACTCCGATGGGAGTGATGGGGGGATTGGTGTTTTAGCAAGCAGCCCCACAACTCAGATTCTCTCGATCTGGGTGCGCCAAGATACGGAAATTGACTACAACATAGGAAGCGAAATAGAGGACGATATGCCTATCCCAGATTTATCAATTAGACCGTTTATTCCCTTAGATTCCAATATAGGCAACCTTCCATCGTTTATAACTTCTGCTTGGCAAGCTGATTCTGGTGCTATTATGTCTTACAATCATTTCTGGGGAGAATGGGCTGAAGACGAGAATACAGCTAAAGCCTGGCAATTTGATGTTTTTTTGCCCGGTAAACAATATGTTTTTAATATTACCAATAATCTTTATGGATACTTTGGGGATGACGGAAGTTCTGCGTCTGTTATCAAGGAAGGAACTAATATCGAGATTTTACTATGTCCTCGTGAAACCATGTGGATGGCAATATCTCAAGTTGCATTGTTTTCTAATGTTTTCAGTTCATATATTGACATAGATAATCTTGAAAAATGGATAACAGACCGGTGTTCTATTGTTACAGTTCCTCACACGGGAGGAGCCTTCAACTTGACTCCTACTCTGTCACGCTATATTTTGCTGTTTAAAGCTGAAGGTTCTTTTTTAGCTCCCGGATTAGGACTTTGCCGTTGCATTTACACGCCCAACAGCACAGACCCAAAACAAGGGGGAGAATTTGAGATAACGCAGTTTTTACCATGGGAGGATTGGTAAATTCACAAAAATAGGGGAGAGTATTACCGGTTAGTAAACAAATATAGAGAAGGCTGATCCGATCGCTCGCCGCCAAACTTTCCCCCAAGTCGGCGCGAAAACTAATATTCTCCCCGCCCGAACCCTACAATAGTCATATAGGTAAGCCGATCGCTTTGCCTCGTCGGCTAGGCAACTGGGGGAAATTCCCTACAGACACGAATTCATGAAAAAAAACCGCATTGGTAAAGCATCAATCATTCCTGATGCGATCGCCGACAAGATAATCAAACGCTGTAAATATCCCTGGCAGCAAACTTTACTTGCCATCTTGATGTACACCGGTGAACGAGTAGGAGCGGTGAGGTTACTACGAGTCCCTGATGTTTATGTTTCCCCAGCTTCCCACATTGCCTTACCAGAAATTACCTTTCGGTCTGAAACTAGGAAGCGATCGGGCGGGAAAGATGGGGGAGTCCGCCAAGTTCCCATCTCCCAAAAACTTAGAGAGATTCTTGGAACCTACCGCATCGGTGGCGGCGATTTTCTATTTCCCAGCCCATCTGATATATCCAAGCCCGTGACAGTTCAAGCGTTCGACTCTTTTCACCGGAAAGCGATCGCTCAACTGGGTTTACAAAATGAGGGTTACTCGCTTCACAGTTACCGCCGCACTTTCATTACCAAACTTTATAACAAGGGAGTCAATACCAGAACCATCATGGCTATCACAGGTCACAAATCTATGGCATCTTTGCAGCGCTACATTGATGCTGATCCTCAAAAAATCCGAGACGCGATCGATGAAATCTAAGGCAGTCGATGACTTAAGGTTGCCAGACATCAGAGGAAAGTGGGTGCTACTAGCCAAACACAGATCGAGAAGTAACTGCCCTAGATTCCGCCAATTTTAGCACTAAACCGGGCTGCTTGGTATTTTGTCTAAAACATCAAAGACTCTTACACACAGCCAACGGCGCTAACCATTTTACAGTAGCAAATAGCGCTGTTTAGGGTTGGAAAATGCTCATTAATTTTTCTGTAAAATCATAAAATTTTTCGGGGGAGTAAAGTCTCCCCCTGTGGAAAATTTAGGAGTTGCTATCTGGGGATTTCCAACCACCCGATTTAAGTGCGGGAAGTTTTTCTAGGATAGCTTCGAGAGACAAGCCGGACTCGATCCACTGTTCTACTTGGTTGGCGATCGCTTTAGCTTTTTCCGATAGATGGGGGCCGGCAAGGTAACAAACCTGCTTTTTCCCCCTATATAGGTAAGCATATTTATTCCCGTTGGTGTCTTGGGCGGCTGACTTAGCTTTCCAGCGAACAGTTAGGCGATCGCTCTGAGAAGTGTTCACCGGGGATAAATTTTCGTCACCCAGGGTGACGGCTATCCATCCCAAATACTTAACCTTACCTTTCTCGCGTAACCTTTCCAGAGACTTGACTACACGAGACACCGGGATATCAGTGGATTGGGCGAGTTGTTTGTGGTCTTGATTGGGACAGTCCCTAAGATGTTTCAAGACAGCCATATCATCCCAAAAAGGATCGAATGGTTCTACACTTTCAGAATCCGTCACCCAGGGTGACGGAATTGAGAGGGAAAGCTGCCCCGGTGACTTAGATTTTCCCTTCATCGGCCTGACCCCCTATCATCATCTTCCCCAGGTATCGTTCGACTATTTATAGCCAAAAGTATCGATTGTGAGTTTTTGGCTATGCTGCGAACCAAGAAAAGCCTCGCTAGAAAGGGACGGTTTTCATGAATTAGGGCGATCGCCATATCAATGTCGCCAGCGATTCGGGAAAAGGCGGCGTAATCTTTTTTAACCAGGCCGCGAAGTTCCAGCACTTAGGACTGAAGTTCCAGCACTTAGGACTGAAGTTCCAGCACTTCTGGGGGAACGCTTGGGATTGTGTCGGTCTATGAGCGATCGCGCGTAACGGCGCGTTT
Organism: Limnospira platensis NIES-39; assembly: GCF_026000695.1. GTDB lineage: Bacteria > Cyanobacteriota > Cyanobacteriia > Cyanobacteriales > Microcoleaceae > Limnospira > Limnospira platensis. Next base: position 2,148,380 of record NZ_AP026945.1, on the reverse strand, counting down.
GAATTTTTAACTTTTGCGTCACCCAGGGTGACGGAATCGGTGACTTTATTAGCGATCGCCTTTTCACCGGTGACAGTTTGAAGGTTAGAAAAGTGTTGTGCCATAGTCCATTTGTTTCTTGAGGGTTTAGCAGCGTGCCAAAATAGAAAGCACCCTTCGTGGACACGAAGGGCGCTTAATTTATTTAGAAACCTGTTGGAGAATCTTCTGTCGGATGTTCTCCATTTGTTTTTTCATTTGAGATTGATAGTCTCGATTTGCTTGCAGTCTTTCCTCCAATCGAGTTTCATGGCTTTTGACATACTCATGAAAACCAGCAAACAACTCCTCCAACAGGTCTAGAATTTTCCCGCCTGTTCCGGGGACACTTTCCCCGCTTGACTGGAAATTATCCCCCTGGCAATCTGTTCCACCAATTCGGACCGATTCAGATTTAGCTCCAGAGCCATCTGATCCAGTAGCCCGACGGCTGTTTCCGTTAACGTCATCGAGACTGACTTCTTGTTTTCCCCGTACAGCGTGCTGCGGGTCTTCCATTATTCGAGCGCGATAGGTAAAAAGCCGGATGTTGAGAGCGGGGAAGCTGGTAGATTGATGCGATCGCCTTGGGGTTGGTCAGGCGATCGCAAAAGCACACCCTATATATAGGTAAAAAGCCTATGGTCAAACCAAAAGCCGAGGCCGCCAATTTGCCTAGCGGGTTTCACCGCCTGGACAAAAAACATCAGCGGATTTTCCTGGTCACTTGTTTGGCGAGGATGAAAATTCTCTTTGCGCGTGGGTCGATTTGACACGAGAGGCAGTCTCTTTCTCGAACTGTTTAATTAAAGCCAAAATGGAAATTGATAACACCATTACTCACCTAAGAGTTATCGATTTTATCTCTAATGATGAACGATTCCAAGATGTGCATAATTATGCAATGCAGCTTGAAATGTATCACAATCAAATTTATGCAGACTTGGAATATACACTATCAGCTTTAGAAAATCTAGATTTCACCGCCTGATGAGTCCTAGCCGGTAAAGGACGAAACTTTCCCCTCACACCTGGGGGGAAGTCGCGGATAACCGGGTGATTCCCACCGCATTGATAACTAGCCCCCCCGAATTGAAATGGGAGGTTTCCCTCCCCAACCTGTTACTGGGGGCAGAAGTCAATAATTGCTTCTAGCCGGGTTCCAACCCCGGCTAGATTCTAGGGAGATTTGTTCCCCCAGATAGAATGGGCGAGAGCCGTAACAGCTTCGTGGGAACGATTAACCACAACACTAGAGGTTAAAAATGAATAGTTTAATTGTAGGCCTTGATGTTAGCTCATCGTGGTGCGATGCCGTGTGGCTAGAATTTATGCCAGCGGGTGCGTTGCGGGATTTTTACGAGTCTCCCGCATTTGCTGAGTGCCACCGAAAGCTAGAAGCAAATGCAAAGTCTATCCAGTTTCTTGTGTCTTTGGAGCCGTCTGTGGTGATATTAGAGCCGACCCGAACTTATAGCAGATTCTGGATTGACTGCTTACATCGGGAGGGAATCCCTGTGCTGAAAGTAGATCAGACGATGATTAAGGACACTCGGAAAAGCTATGGGGGAACGTCTAACAAGTCTGACCCCTACGATGCTTTGCTCATGGTTGCCACATACTTCCAGCATTACCAAATTGCCTACGATCGCAGGTATTGGGTAAGGGAGCGGCCGCCAGAAGTAGCGAAAATTGAACAATGCCTAAGAGATATTGGGTCATTCAACAAGCCCCGCACCCAAACGATAAACCAAGCCAAGTCTCGACTGGTCTATGAGTTTCCAGCCAAAGCAAAAGTTAGAGTTAAAAAAGAATCTGGGAAATTAGACCCGGACAAACTGCCTGCGTGGTGGGGTTGGGCTTGTGGCTGGACTTCCCAAGGTAGTTGGGAAATTCCCAAAGGGATTAAAACCAAGTTTGACAATGAATACGCGAAGGCGATCGCGGCGGGGGAAGGCACTGGCATCAGTGAAATAACTGCCCGACTAGCCCAACAGATTTGTATGTGGCATCAGTCAGAGGCAATGGTAGAGCAAGAGCTACTAAGCTATCTGAACCTACCAGAGTTTGATTGCTACCATCGGGTGTTTGACAAGTTTGGTTTTGGCTGCCGAGAACGGGGCTGGCTACTTACCCGGTGCGTTCCGTTTGATGAGATGTTTAAATGTCTCCCTAAGTCTAAGGCTATGAGACGATTCCGGCAGCTTTGCGGTTTGGGGTCTACTCAAGTGCAATCTGGAAAGGCTGACACTCGGAGTAGTTTCACAGGAAGCAAAGAGGCGCGATCGGTGTTGCATCAGTTTGTTGTTCGGGCAGTCGAGAGGGGGACTCATCGTGAACAGAAACCGGGTGGGGGTGCGATCGCGACAACCCCCTACGATTGCCTACCAAAATCTCCAGAGGCTCATTCGCTTAGAGTTTATTGGGTAACTAGAGCATACCACAAAGGGAACAAAGTTTCTGGGGCGGCGCTCAAGGCTGCCAGGAATGCCACATCCAGAAAGCTGGCTGAGATGCTATTTAAGGCTCTGTGGGATATGCGATAATAAGCCCCATACAATTAGCATAATCATCCTGTACCCCGATCCAATTCCCTAGGTCGGGGTTTTTACAGGTGAAAGTTTGGGAATAAGATAGAAACATCGTCGCACTTTTAAGGCAATTTACACAAACCCGGTTCGGTCAGATATTGTCTGGACTGATGTTGAAAGTCTGTTTGTAGCGCTGGGCGCGATCGCCCGCGAAGGGAGAGGCTCTCGGGTGCGGGTGGCGTTGAACGGTGTCAAAGCTGTTTTTCACGAACCACACCCGGAAAAAGAGATGGGTAAGGGTGCTGTTAAAAGCGTCCGGGAATTTTTAGAAGATGCGGGAGTTGCCCCCATGTCTGAGTAAGATATCTATTAGAAAGGGGGTAACGAGCAATGTTGCCCCTACCCAAAGTGACTCAAAAATATACTACCGAGTGCAGCCATTGCCCGATCGTGCCACACAATTCTACAGATTATCCTAAAAACTTAATTGTACCATTTAGACGCTCAAGAACTGAGGGAAATATGCTGACATATAAGGGTTACAGTGGTCACATTGAAGTTGATACAGAAAACGGCATCCTGTTTGGTCGCGTGTTGGATATTAAGGATACGATTACTTTTCAGGGAAAAACTGTTGAGGAAGCGAGTCAAGCCTTTCGTGACTCCGTTGATGATTATCTGGAGTTTTGCGAAGAGTTAGGGGAAAAACCTGATAAGCCTTTCTCTGGAAAATTGCCGTTTCGGACCACACCAGATCTACACCGAAAAATTTTTTTGGCGGCTGCTAAAGCAGGAAAAAGCATTAATGGTTGGATGGAAGAGGTGATAAAAGATGCAGCTAATCGTACTTTCCAGAATTAATGGAAGTTGTTGATCAAATAGCCGAAACCCTCCCCGGCTCTCTCCCAGAGTGAGAGGGGGCCAGAGAGGGATTTTTATACTTGATTAACAGCTTCAAAGTTTCTACATTTGGCGCATTTCAGCTTCCAGCATTCGGACTAAATTTTCATCTCCTTTGGCTCTAGCTACCTCAAGTCTATATTCCAGACGTTTTTGGATGTTAGCGCGATGGGTTTGGGATAGCTGGTTGACTTCTTGTCTAAAATTTTTGTTCATGATCAGGGGTTTTGATGTCAAGTTTATAGTTTAATCTTGCCTCCTCTCCTATTATATCGCCATAAAACAGAGAATAAGCGATCGCCTCCCGAAAAATTTAATGTTTCGTAACCTAGGACACAGTTTCTGAACTGAAAAAATGTGTGACACAGAGCATGGGCTATGAACAAGAGGCGATGGGGCCAGCTCGCCGCACTACGATCGCCTGATAATCTGCTAGTTGAGGAGTTGGATAAATCGGCTGGTATCGAATTTTTCCGCCATAATTTGGGTGATACACTCAACCTTAGCCTGATCATGGATACGGACGTGACCAAAAGCGAGATCGATGCTTTCCACAGTGGTGAGGGTATCGAGGTCAACACACAAAATCGGAATCTCCAACTCTTCAGCGCGGGTAATCACAATTTCAGCCGGGGGAAGTTGACCGGTGAGAATCAAGCAATGGGTAGACTGCTCCAAAGCCGCCATTTGAATATCAGTGCGATCGCCGCCGGTCACCACCGCCATATTATGTGACTGGCTAAAATACTTCATGGCGGAACTAACATTCATCGCCCCCACACTGAGAGTTTCCACAATCAAATCCAAACGTTCCTGACCACAAACCACCTGGGCTTCAAGCTGCGTCACCAATTCCCCCACCGTGACACTACGAAGCAGCGCATTTCTAGGAAGGATACCCAAAACCGGAATCCCCACACTCTCGAGAAAAGGCTTAATCTGAGTTTCCACCTTAGAAACCTGTTCGTCGGTGACATCATTAATCACAATTCCGATTAAGCGCGTACCCAAACGTTCTTTCGCCGATAGTACCTCATCCAAGAGACTATGGGAGTGATAACGAACCACCAACATAACCGCCGTATCCAAAACCTCAGCCATTCGGGGTACAGATAAATTAAACAGACTCCCTTCCTGCAAGGTGCGGGGACCCTCGAGTAAAACCAAATCCCCAACCTTATGGTGGTGATAGTTAGTCAAAGCCTGGTGATAATAATTGAGATCTTGATGATATAGATGTTTATCAATTGTTGCCTGATCAATCATTAAAATAGGCGATCGCATATAAACTTCCGAAAGCCCCAAAGTTTTAGCAATAAACTCACAATCAGCATCAACTTGATGATCACAATCATCATCAAAATCAGTTCCCAAAGGTTTCCCGTAACCAATATCAAACCCCAGATTCTGCAATTGAGGAACTAAACCGAGGGCGACAGCAGACTTACCACTAGAAGGCTCAATTGATCCAATTAATACATACTTGACGGGTTTAGCCACACCAGCAACTCCTAAACTTATAAAATCAGATTTAATTTTGACACTGTAGCGCACAGATGTTGTGCATAACCAACACCCCCACTAGACTCACTCCCTTAACTTGAGTCCAGCTATTTCATTCCATGTGTAGCAATTTTTTATAAAATTCCTGAGAAAAATCAATCACATGATGATGCTTGAAGCTGTAGACCACCTGAATCAAATGCTTCATAAACTCATAATTGGGCATCATCACTTCATAAGTTAGATCAGCATTATGCTCAAACATCACCCGACATCGAGTAAGGTCAGCCGGAAGCATAGAAGTATTCCAGGTGGCCACAAAAGGAATATCCTCACCCCCCTCGATTTTCCGTGCCCCCTCCAAACTCTTGTGTTGGTAAAGGCTCATAGACCAAGGCAAATATCGCCGTCTCTTTTCATCATAATAGGGTAGATAAACCACCAAGTCCCGTTTTTCAGCCAGTTTGAGGTCTTTGAGAATAGCAGCCGAATCACTCATAATTAAATTCCTGCTCATTGTATCACTCCATCTTAGCGGTTCTGGGAAACTCGGTATAGAGGTTAAGACTGTAGGGGTTAAGGACAATTGATTATGATCGTTGTCCCCCCCATCGGGCCAACAACCTGGTCTGGCAATTATTCCCTGGGGAGCAAATTCTTGGATCAATGGCTGCAAAAAGGTGAAATACTGCACAATGATAGAGAACAATTAAAGTCACACTTATCGATGCCAGAGAAATCTTGGCTGAACCATCAGCGTCAACATCAAACCAGTAGAGGTGCAACGGAGTTATTGGATATGCACCATAACCATCGTGATTCGGGAGTTACAGACTCCAGTAGTCAAAATTATAGATTCCCTCCGGGGATTAGGCGTTTTCGTCTTCTTTCCCGTCGACAGGGATTAGGGGGTTCCCAACCCCGGAAACCTAATCAAGCTAATAAACTTCATATCCCCCCAGAATTTTATCAGAATCGGCGAGGCAAAGCAGCAGTCGCCCTAGCTCTGATCTGGAGTCTGACGATTATCGGGCACTTGATTCCCTGGGGATATTGGTTAATTCTGGGATTAACTGGGTTATTAGTAATTCAAGCTATCCGCATTGTGTTTGCCGATCCCGGTGGGTTAGATATTAACCCCGAACTCACCCCAGAAGAACTACCCTTTGTCTCCCTACTGGTAGCGGCGAAAAATGAAGAAGCTGTGATTGGCAATTTAGTCCAGAATCTATGCAATCTCAACTATCCTAGTCATTGCTATGAACTGTGGGTGATTGATGATAATAGTAGCGATCGCACTCCCATAGTTCTCCAGGAATTAGCCCAAGAGTATCAACAACTGCACATTCTGCACCGAGACGAAAACGCTACTGGTGGTAAATCCGGCGCACTCAATCAAGCCCTACCTCTTACCCGTGGCACAATATTAGGGGTTTTTGATGCCGATGCTCAAGTGGCTCCAGATCTCCTACAAAAGGTGCTTCCCAAATTTGAGGCTGAACAAGTCGGAGCCGTTCAACTCCAAAAAGCGATCGCCAATAGTAACTTCAACTTGTTAACCCGTTGTCAATCGGCAGAGATGGCCTTAGATGCCTTTTTCCAGAAACAGCGAGTGGCTGTAGGCGGTATTGGAGAACTGCGGGGAAATGGGGAGTTTATTCGTCGCGCCGCCCTAGAAAGCTGCGGTGGATGGTGTGAAGAAACCATTACCGATGATCTCGATTTAACCATTCGTCTGCACCTAGACCATTGGGATATCGAATTTCTGGATACCTCCGTCGTCTTGGAAGAAGGAGTTACCAATTGGGTTGCTCTCTGGCATCAGCGGAACCGATGGGCCGAGGGAGGATATCAAAGATATCTCGACTATGGCAAATTCATCATCACTAACCGTATGGGAGTTGGCAAAACCTTTGATTTATTCGGGTTTTTGATTACCCAGTACATTCTACCCATAGCTGCCATTCCCGATTTACTCCTGTCATTTATTCTCCGCCGCCCCCCCATTACCAGCCCCCTGACTCTCTTGGCAGTTAGTTTGTCGCTGATCGGAATGTTTATCGGCTTGCGGCGTACTGTTAGCGGTGGAAATGTGGCATCCCACAAAACCAATTCACCTGATAACTTAACCACAGATGGCGATCGCCAATATTATCCCCCACTTTCTTACATGACTACATTGTTCCAAACCCTGCGTGGTACCGTGTATATGTTTCATTGGTTCATTGTTGTTGCCAGTGCCACAGCCCGGATCAGTGTGCGTCCCAAACGCCTGAAATGGGTCAAGACGGTTCATCAAGGAACCCCTACCCTCAAGAATAATCAATGAGGAAACACCCATGGATTTGCTAGAGTACCAAGCTAAAACCCTATTTCGTCAGATGGCAATTCCCGTATTGCCTTCCCAGAGAATTGATTTCGCCCATGACCTCAAAGGATTAACCATTCCCTATCCCGTAGTTCTCAAATCCCAAGTGCGGGCTGGGGGACGGGGAAAAGCTGGTGGTATCAAGTTTGTGGAAAATACCATTGATGCAGTGGCTGCCGCTCAATGTATTTTTAATTTGGCTATTCAAGATGAATATCCCCAAGTCCTACTGGCTGAAGCTAAATATGATGCCGATCAGGAAGTATATCTGGCGGTGATTCTTGATCCGGTGACTCGCCGCCCCCTATTATTAGGCTCTGTGCAGGGGGGAGTTAACGTTGAGGCTACCATGTTCCATATTCAAAAGGTCGTGGTGGATCAAGAATTTTCCCCTTTTTATGCTCGCCGTCTGATGGTCAAAATGGGATTACAAGAACACCTGATCCTATCTGTCAGTAACATTTTGGAGAAAATGTATCGGCTATTTGTCGAGAAAGACTTAGATTTGGTGGAAATTAACCCCCTGGGAATTAGTTCTACAGGGGAGTTAATGGCTCTTGATGGGAAGGTGGTCGCTAATAATCAGGCCTTGGAGAGACACCCGGATTTAGTTATGTTGGTTCATGAACAATGTTCAGATCCTGCCGCCATTGAGCCAACGGATTTACCCACCAATCAACCCAATTTTGTCAAACTTGACGGCAATATTGGTATCATCTGCAATGGGGCTGCTTTAACTATGACTACCCTAGATCAGATCATAGCCACTAAAGGAAAGCCGGCTAATTTCCTTAACTTGGGAGGAGAAGATCATTTTGAGGTGACAGAAACACTGTTGCAGAATTTATCGGACGGATTAACATCGGTGATGGCATCCGATCGCATTAAAGTCGTGATGATTAACTGGCTGGGACACCAGACTACTGCTGATCAAATCGCTGAGGCGATCGCCAACTTTTTACAGCACCAAAAGACTATCGAGACTCTCCCTCATTTTGTCCTCCGTTTGACCGTGACTGAACTTGAGAGTACACTGGCTAAATTTGCTGGATTACCTGTAGAAATTGTGGCAACTTTGGATGAAGCGGTTAAACGAACCGTGGCTTTATCTCGGTAGGTGCGGGTTCATCAATAACTTAACCCGCCCGTAGATGGCATGGTTTGTGATTAATTATAGCTTGAAAAAATATGAATTTAACTCCAGATAGTAAAGTCATAATTCAGGGGTTGAGGGATTCCGACCCTTCCCTAAAAGTAGCTCTCAATATGAAAGCATATAGCACTAATATCGTCGCCTGTGTCAGCGCCGGAAGAGGTGGGGAGATCATCCATCAAATCCCCGTTTATGACCTAGTAGAACAAGCTCAGGCAGCCGTTGGACCTGTAGATACTAGCGTCATTTTGGTTCACCCTTATGACGTTCTTGATGCGGCATTAGAGGCTATTGATGCCGGAATTAGACAGCTTGTAATTGTGACTGAAGGAATGCCACCCCTCGATATGGTGCGTTTGGTCAGAAAGGCAGAAGCTACCGAAACTTTAGTTGTCGGTCCTAATTGTCCGGGTATTATTGTCCCCGGTAAACTCTTATTGGGAACTCATCCTCCCCAATTTTATACCCCCGGTTCTATCGGCTTAATTAGTCGCAGTAGTACCCTCACTTATGAAGTCGCTCAAGCCTTGACTGATGCCAAATTGGGGCAGTCTCTTAGCGTCTGTATTGGTAGTGATTTAATTGTCGGTTCCTCCTTTATTCAATGGCTACAGATTTTAGATGAAGATGACCATACAGATGCCATTGTTTTAGTGGGAGAAATTGGCGGCTCTAGTGAAGAAGAAGCAGCCTCTTATATTGCCGAAACTATTGATAAACCAGTGGTGGCTTATATCACAGGTCTTCATGCTCCCAAAGCTCAATTGATTAGTCATGCTAGTACAATTATTACTTCTAAATTTACCCAAGACCTTCACCCAGGGACGGCTCAAAGTAAAATTTCGGTATTTGAAAAAGCTAAAATTCCCGTGGCTTCTAGTCCCTCTCAAATTCCCGAACTGTTGAAAAAGTGCCTCAAAAAAACTCGCTCCCATAAGTAAATCTCAAACCGCTTTAGGATGATGTATAATAGGGAAAAATTCAACTTTTAACTAGCAATTGAATGGCTGCTAATCCTCAAAAAATTATCTTATGGTATCGGAATGATCTGCGGTTACATGACCATGAACCACTAGATTTAGCTACCTCAACTCAAGGGCAAATTATCCCCCTTTACTGTTTTGACCCCAGACAGTTTGCCAAAACTTCCTTTGGTTTTCCTAAAACGGGGGGATTTCGGGGTAAATTCCTGTTAGAAAGTGTCGCAGATTTGCGCCATAATTTCCAAAAAATTGGCAGTAACTTATTGGTGAGAATAGGTGAGCCAGAAAGGGTTATATTTGACCTGGTTAAACAATTAAATATTGATGCTGTTTATTATCATAAGGAAGTCACCGCCGAAGAATTAGCAGTAGAAACCGCCCTAGAGAAAGCCTTGACCCCCCTGGGAGTTGAGGTAAAATCTTTCTGGGGAGCCACATTATATCATCTGAAAGAGTTACCATTTCCCATTGAAAAACTGCCGGAACTTTTTACCAACTTCCGTAAACAGGTCGAGCAAAAATCAGTTATTTATCCCCCATATACTCCCCCTAATCAATTACCACAATTCCCAGATATTGAACCCGGAGAAATCCCGACCTTGACCGAACTTGGTATCACACCAGCACCCTTTGATGAGCGGTCTGTCTTAGATTTTGCAGGTGGAGAAACAGCGGGTTTAAGCCGGTTAAATGATTATTTTTGGCGGCGAGATTGTCTGAAAAACTATAAACAAACCCGTAATGGAATGTTAGGGTCGGATTATTCGTCGAAATTTTCTCCCTGGTTAGCTAATGGCTGTCTATCGCCCCGCTGGATTTATCAACAAGTGCAGGATTATCAACACCAACGAGTTAAAAATGATTCGACATATTGGCTAGTATTTGAATTATTATGGCGGGATTATTTCCGGTTTATTTGTCTAAAACATGGCCCTAAGGTGTTCTATAAGTCTGGTTTACAGGGTGTCAAAATTCCCTGGGGAGAAAATTGGGAACAGTGGCAGATTTGGTGTCAGGGACTGACGGGGTTTCCCCTGGTAGATGCGAATATGCGAGAGTTGGCGGCGACGGGGTTTATGTCGAATCGGGGACGGCAAAATGTGGCGAGTTTTTTAACTAAGAATTTGGGCATAAATTGGCAAATGGGGGCGGAGTGGTTTGAGTCTGTCCTGATTGATTATGATGTTTGTAGTAATTGGGGTAATTGGAATTATACGGCGGGGGTGGGTAATGATGGGAGGGGATTTCGCTATTTTAATATAGCTAAACAGTCCCAGGATTATGACCCAATGGGGGATTATGTGAAACATTGGCTACCAGAATTAGCGTCTATTCCTGATGGTAGGGTTCACTCTCCCTGGCGTTTATCTAATCAAGAACAGATCAGGTTTGGGGTGCGTTTGGGGGTGGATTATCCCTATCCTATGGTGGATCTGCAAGAGTCGGTAGAAGCTAATCGCCGGATTTATGAGAAAGCCTTACGGATGACCTGAAATGGCTATGGGATTGGTGTTAATTATAAAAAGTTAAAACGGAGGATATACAGTCGGTGAGTTGTGATTGCTGTGAAATAGTGAGGTTGTCGAAGTCTCCCCAAAAGTTGCGCCTGTTGGGGATAGCTTTAATTTCGATCCTGGGTTTTGCTGGGGTGGAGGCGGTGGTGGGATGGGTTAGTCATAGTATGGCTTTGACGGCTGATTCTGGTCACATGGTGGCGGATGGGTTGACGATCGCCTTAGCGATTTTAGCCGCTTCGGTGGCGCGACGTTATCGGGGAATTGAGGTCTGGGCGGCTTTCTTGAATGGGGTGGGACTTCTGGTAATGGCGATCGCCATTGGTGTCGAGGCGATCCGACATTTACAAAATCCCCCGGAAACCATTTTGAGTTTCCCCATGTTGATAGTTGCGATCATTGGTTTGGGGGTCAATGGCTTTAATATCATGCTGTTGCATCGAGATGTTCAACAGGACCTGAATATGCGGGGGGTTTTGCTTCATATCTTAGCTGATACCCTCAGTTCTGTTGGTGCTATTGTGGCGGCGATCGCTATTTGGTTAACAGATTGTACATGGGCTGATGGTGCCGTCGGTTTGGGCGTGTCCGTGTTGGTCGGTTTGGGATCACTACCTGTGATCCGCCACAGTTTGGCGATTTTGTTAAATATATCTCCTGTCGCCGTAGATAAGGAGTTAGTCCGAGAGGCGATCGCCAACTTTCCCGGAATTGTCGCCGTCGAAGATTTGGTCATAGTAGCGATCGCACCAGGTTATTATGCCGTCGAAGCCACCCTAAAAATAGATATCGACCTAAAACAAGGCGATCGCCTACTCACCCAAATTCAGGCTACCCTCAGCCAAAAATTCCGCATTGAGGATATTCGCTTCCAACTAGATCAGGTATTATCTCCCCCCAAACTCGGTTTCTTACAAATAGGACAGACCAGCCTCGCATCGATAATCAGCCCAGTCCAGGTAAATCAGCCCCTAGGAGTGAAATAAATGCAGATCCCTCTCGACAAACGTTTGCACCAGTAGCGATCGATCCAAATACTTATCAGAAAAATTGGGTTTTCAACCCCGTCCTTGTAGGACGACTTTCTGTGAAAATATTAGGGTAGTGCTAAAGAGGTAATGATGCCTTGTAGTGATGGATAAAATACCAAATGCCACCAATGTGATTCTGCAAACACTTGGAAAAGGACAAGGTCTTGGGTACTAAGCGAGACGCTCGTTGTCTCAAGGTATTGTTAAACCTTTCGATGTAGCTGGTCAAACCTGTATCCTTCCCAACCCCTTGATGACGTTTACTCGGTAGAACAGCCTCATAGGCTCCCCAGAAATCGGTATAAGCCACCGCACATTGGCGATATGGAGGCAATGACTCCCACAATTGGCGGGCTGCGGCTTCATCCCGTGCACCAATGTAAACACCGACAATCTCACGGATTTTTACGTCGAGAGCTAACCAAATCCACTGTTTGTTTCCTCAGGGTACGAAAAGACCACAATTCATCACATTGATATCGTTAACCTCCCCTTTTTTTTGCGCCTCACCTGGACTTGGCGGGGCACAGAGGCATATTTCTGATTGACGTAGTTTGGCAGCCAGGGCTCAGACACTTGGACCGCCCGTGCTATTCCGGCAAGAGGAATTCTCTCGAGCTGCAAACGGTCAATCAGAGACCGTGTTTCTTGGTCAATCACCTTTTGGGTGGGGGTGTTCAACAAACTGTCGTCCACAATCACGACACTTGAACCGTTGTTTGTCGTTGTGAATCCGTCCATTTTTGACGGTGTGGGTAGATGTATAGCATTAGTCAAGGTGGTTAGGACGCAGCTGGGAGAACGGAATCCATGGCATCATCGAGAGAATCAAACTGCTCACGTGCAATGGCGAATGCGGGCTTTCAACCACGACCAACATTTCTCTATCTTGTTGAGGTCTGGCGAATAAGGTGGTAGATAGAGCAAACGGCATTGAGCCGCCTCCACTAGCTCAGGAATCCGTCCCCCTTTATGAAACGTTGCATTGTCTAGCACTAGAGTCTGACCTGGCTTCAGTGTTGGAATTATAGCACTAGTCAATACGGTTAGGACGCAGCCTTGAGAACAGAATCCATGGCATCATCGAGAGAATCAAACTGCTCACGTGCAATGGCGAATGCGGGCTTTCAACCACGACCAACATTTCTCTATCTTGTTGAGGTCTGGCGAATAAGGTGGTAGATAGAGTAAACGGCATTGAGCTGCCTCCACCAGTTCAGCCTGCCGCCCCCCTTTATGAAACGTTGCATTGTCCAATACTAGAGTCTGACCTGGCTTCAATGTTGGAATTAAGATGAACTCCAACCACAACTCAAACACTGTCCGATTACAACAACCCTCAAAGCGATCGGGGGCTAAGAGTTGTTGATAACACCATGCCGCCATATAGCTCACCCTGCCCTGCCTCTTCCCGGATTTGAGGGCATCGAAGCGTTGTCCTTCCTCGCAGTAACCATAAGGATAATCCGAGTCTTGACTATTCATGCCAGCTTCATCGAGGTAAACCAACCCTTCCGGCTCCATATGTTCAATCTGAGCAATAAACTCCTCTCGCTGTTGCTCATCACGTTCTTGGTAGCCGTAAGTTGTTTTCTGGTGAAGCCAATTTTCTTCAAGGTTCTGGATATGGTGCGAGGAGAGATGTCGTCATCCCAAAGTTGAGCCATTTGAGCGGAGGTTTTGTGGCCATGCTCTTGGGCAAAAGCCTTGAATTTATGCCAGTCGGTAATTTTGTGGTTATTGCCAGGTCGGTGATTAGGTTTAGGGAGGAAGTCTCCGGTCTGTGCTTTTCTTTGCAGCCAGAGATTAATGGTGTTCCGGCTGACATGGAAAACTTGACTGGCTTCTGTTTTGGGCATACCGTCTAGTTCAATTGCATTAATAACTTTTTGTCTAAGGTCGTAACTGTAGGGGGCTAGCCTTTTGGGTCTTATGTAGATATCCTTGCCATTATACGTCCTAACTTTCCTGTCTTGTGCTATAAGATGAACTCCAACCACAACTCAAACACTGTCCGATTACAACAACCCTCAAAGCGATCGGGGGCTAAGAGTTGTTGATGACACCATGCGGCTATATAGCTCACCCTGCCCTGCCTCTTCCCCGATTTGAGGGCATCGAAGCGTTTTCCTTCCTCGCAGTAACCATAAGGGTAATCCGAGTCCTGACTATTCATGCCGGCTTCATCGAGGTAGACCACTTCTTGTGGCTCCATATGTTCAATCTGAGCAATAAACTCCTCTCGCTGTTGCTGATCACGTTCTTGGTAGCCGTAAGTTTTTTTTTCTGGTGAAGCCAATTTTCTTCAAGGCTCTGGATATGGTGCGAGGAGAGATGTCGTCATCCCAAAGTTCAGCCATTTGAGCGGAGGTTTTGTCGCCATGCTCTTGGGCAAAAGCCTTGAATTTTTGCCAGTCGGTAAATTTGTGGTTATTGCCAGGTCGGTGATTAGGTTTAGGGAGGAAGTCTCCGGTCTGTGCTTTTCTTTGCAGCCAGAGATTAATGGTGTTCCGGCTGACATGGAAAACTTGACTGGCTTCTGTTTTGGGCATACCGTCTAGTTCAATTGCATCAATAACTTTTTGTCTGAGGTCGTAACTATAGGGGGCTGGCATTTTTGGTCTTCTTAGTCATCTCGTCCTCTCCATTATACGTCCTAACTTTCCTGTCTGGTGCTATATTTATTAGCAGAGCCAATGAGGGGTTTAAACGTTCCATCTATGCGGGCATTCCATCTTTAGATTCGCCCTATCCACCGGGGTACTTTAAAGGTCTATGCACAACTTTCGTTGCTTCTGGGTAGTACCAACAGACTCCCACTTTTCCCCTTGCCTTTTTAAGCGGCAGCGTTTCAACCTATTTCGCTGCCCAATAGTTACGATGGTTCAAGCCAGACGTTCGGTTTCCTTAATCATGGATGGTTGGCAGTGGTCGCATCTGGTAGTAGGTTCTACTTCACGCCTTCCGTTCCCCGCTTCAATCTGACGGGTTGTGAATCCTGAAACTGGGGGTGGCTGTTATGGTCGAAAGGGAAGTCACCTTCCCCAACTCCACTTCCAAACCGTACTTGAGACTTTCACCTCATACGGCTCCTGATGTGGATACCCCTTTGTCATTAGGAACAGGGTTACAACCCCCTGCTTTCGTACTTCAACTTCCAAAGCTATATGCCTGCGTTAGTCTTTAAACTCGCTTTCGCCATTAAACTCCTACTTATCGCAGTATCTATAGCATTAGTCAAGGTGGTTAGGACGCAGCTGGGAGAACGGAATCCATGGCATCATCGAGAGAATCAAACTGCTCACGTGCAATGGCGAATGCGGGCTTTCAACCACGACCAACATTTCTCTATCTTGTTGAGGTCTGGCGAATAAGGTGGTAGATAGAGCAAACGGCATTGAGCCGCCTCCACTAGCTCAGGAATCCGTCCCCCTTTATGAAACGTTGCATTGTCTAGCACTAGAGTCTGACCTGGCTTCAGTGTTGGAATTAAGATGAACTCCAACCACAACTCAAACACTGTCCGATTACAACAACCCTCAAAGCGATCGGGGGCTAAGAGTTGTTGATGACACCATGCGGCCATATAGCTCACCCTGCCCTGCCTCTTCCCGGATTTGAGGACATCGAAGCGTTGTCCTTGCTCACAGTAACCATAAGGATAATCCGAGTCTTGACTATTCATGCCAGCTTCATCGAGGTAAACCAACCCTTCCGGCTCCATATGTTCAATCTGAGCAATAAACTCCTCTCGCTGTTGCTGATCACGTTCTTGGTAGCCGTAAGTTTTTTTTTCTGGTGAAGCCAATTTTCTTCAAGGCTCTGGATATGGTGCGAGGAGAGATGTCGTCATCCCAAAGTTGAGCCATTTGAGCAGAGGTTTTGTCGCCATGCTCTTGGGCAAAAGCCTTGAATTTTTGCCAGTCGGTAATTTTGTGGTTATTGCCAGGTCGGTGATTAGGTTTAGGGAGGAAGTCTCCGGTCTGTGCTTTTCTTTGCAGTCAGAGATTGATAGTGTTCCTGCTGACATGGAAAACTTGACTGGCTTCTGTTTTGGGTATACCGTCTAGTTCAATTGCATCAATAACTTTTTGTCTAAGGTCGTAACTATAGGGGGCTGGCATTTTTGGTCTTCTTAGTCATCTCGTCCTCTCCATTATACGTCCTAACTTTCCTGTCTTGTGCTATATATCCACACCGTTACTAGTGGGCATATCCTAACCATTACAGTTAGGCATTAGCTTTCAGTCACATCCCTTCCCCTTAAAGGGTTAGGGGTCGAGAGTGAAGTCACCTTCCCGAACTCCCATTCAGAAGCGTGCTTGATAGTTTCCCATCACACGGCTCCTGGTGTGGATACCCTATTTGTCAAAGGAGCAGAATCAACAGACCTGCTTTCTACTTCGATGTTCAGAGCTATATGCAGCACGTAGTCTTTAAACTCGTCCTCGCCATTATACTCTTACTGACCGCAGTATCTATATCCCCACCGTGACAATTGGGCTTTAGCTTCTGGTCACATCCTTCACCCTCTAAGCATGCGCTTACATTTTTCACTACTGCCTTGTGAATAGCATTACTCACTTGTTTATAGGCAGAGCATTAGAGGGGTTAATTAGGGGTCGAGATAAACCTCACGGTCTACCCCTCCCATTCAGCAGCAGAACCGTACATGAGACTTTCACCTCATACGGCTCCTAGTTTGACCGTCTCTTTGTTAAGAGTACAGCAACATCTCTTTCATCAAGAGCTGTTTTATCATCGTGACAATGGCGATGTAATAATTGAAGATTCTTGTATTCATCCTTTCCGCCTTGGCTTCTAGGTACAATGTGGTCTACTTCAATTAAATCTGATGGGGTAAAGAATTGCCCGCACCAGGTACATCTACCTTTTGGTTTTTTGAGTAGTTTTGCTACCCTAATTGGCGTGTCGATTGCTTGTCCTTTCCTGGTGGCCCAGTAAGTCCAATTTCCGTCATAAAGTGTTGCGTCGGGGCGTATTAGGGTGTGTCTGACAATTGGGGTCCAGATGTGTTTGAATAGATGTATCCCATCTTTGGTTTGGAATAGCCAATTTTCGTGTCTTTCTTTCCCATTGCTAAGTTTAATTGTTCCATGTCTGAAATAATTACTTAGCTTTTTGTAACTTGCCTTTCCGCATCTTGATATTGTCCATGCCCTTAACATTTGCCAGATTGTATTATCTAGCTTATTGAAGGTCTCTGTTGAGACTACTGCTGAGTAATAGTTTGCCCATCCTCTTATAATTGGGTTTAGTCTACTTATCAGGGCTGATTGAGGTGCTGTCTTATATCGTTTAATTACACCTTTTATCACTTCTGTGTGGGCAACAACTGCTTTTTGGCTGGGTTTTATGTGGGTTTTATGTCCGATTAATCGACTCTTATATCCCCCTGTTTTTCCAGACTTGTATTTTCCTACTGGGTATTGCCTGATATTGAATCCGAGAAAATCAAACCCAGGTTCTTCTGTTTTGCCATTATACTCAATAGGTTTGAGTGTGTGACCAATTCGAGTCTTTTCGGGTTTAATCTCTAATCCTACCGGTTTTAACCATTTGGTGATAGCAGTTTGGCACTGTTCAATGATTCCTAGGTCTTTGGAGATGACCACAAAATCATCGGCATATCTTATAAGGTTCACCTGAGTGGCTGTGCCTTTATTTGGATACATTCCTTTAACTAGCCTTTCTACTCCCAACAGTGCGATGTTGGCGAGTATTGGACTTATTACCCCTCCCTGGGGTGTCCCTGCTTCTGTATCCTCAAATACACCGTTATCTAGCACGCCTGCTTTGAGCCATTGTTTCAGGTCTCTTTTTAGGCAGCTTGGACAATGAATTTTGGACAGTAGATAATCATGGTTCACGGTAAGAGCATTTCGCTATATCTGCATCAAGTACATAGTATTGTCCTTGATTTATGGCAGTGTAAATTCTACCAATTGCGTCCTGGGCTGACCGTCCGGGACGGAACCCATAGCTAGTGCCCTCAAATCTTGACTCCCATTCGGGCTCAAGTGCCGACTTAACCAAGGCTTGCCTTGCTCTATCTTGGATTGTGGGAATTCCTATTCCAGCTTTTTTCATCCCTACCAGGTTTTGGAATCCACACCCTTCGCAGTGGTTTTGCTTTGAGGTTTCCTTTGATTTTCTCGGTCATTTCTAGCCTTTGTTTAGGGGATATTGCTATCACACCATCTACTCCAACCGTCTTTTTACCTTGACCCGCTTGGGGGGCGGGTTTATTAAGCTGACTGTTGGGAAGCATGGCTGACCGTGGAACCCGCCCCTACAGTCGCACTGCTAAGAGTCGGGCATAATATGATTTCACCAATAGACGTTGCAGCCTTCTTACCTTTGCGTCCTGTCCCGATTTAGCTGCTTGAAATATACTCTTTTGGAGCTTGAAAACTTTCCGTTGAACCTTAGTCCATGGGATGGCCTTCCATGCGTTGTTCGTAGTCTTGATTGGTTTGGGCTTGCCAAATCCTTTCTTTAAACTCGCTATCGCCATTTGTACACCTACTAGACTCTATTCTTACAATCAAACCGTGACCCGTTAGCATATCCCTACCATTACAGTCTGGCGTTGGCTTCTGGTCACATCTCACCCCCTAATAGGCTTACGCTTACACTTTCACTACTGACTTTCTCGACCAGATTATCAGAGCCTAAGAGGGGTTAAAACGTTCCGTTTATATGGGCATTCCATCTTTAGATTTGTCCTTTCCACCGGGGTACTTTTAAAGGTCTGTGTAGTTATGACATTGAAGTTCCTACTTTTCCCCTTGCTCTTTTGAGCGCAGCGTATCAACCTGTTTCGCTGCCCAATCATTACGATGGTTCAAGCCGGACATTCGGTTTCCCTAATCATGGATGGTTGGCAGTGGTCTCGATTCTGGTGTTGGGTTACACCTTGGAGCCTTCCGTTCCCCGCTTCAATCCTGGGGTTGTGATTCCCAAAACTGGGGGTGGCTATCGCCGTTACCCTGACTCTCTAACTTCTACTTATCTATTTGTAGAATTTGTATAAGTAATTTGTATGAGTTAGTTGGTTTTGACCTTGGGTTCCCTGCCTTGATTTGTATCGTGGGATACTAATCGTTGGGACATATAAACAGTTATGAGGATGGTCAGGAGAGATCTCCTTATATTCAGCCAAGGGGTTTAAGTCCCCACCAGGCGGTTATTTCAGGTATTTCAACCTTATTTTTTGCCTGAACGTCTCGCACCAACGTTCCGATTATATGGGCATTCCATCGTTAGATTTGTCCTCAGAACCGGGGTACTTTTAAAGGTCTGTGTAGGTAGTCGGACGAACCCCTTACTTTTCCCCTTGCCCTTTTGAGCGCAGCGTGTCAACCTATTTCGCTGCTAGTGTATTACGATGGTTCAAGTCGGACATTCGGTCTTCCTAATCATAGATGGTTGGCA
This sequence comes from Limnospira platensis NIES-39, assembly GCF_026000695.1. Taxonomy (GTDB): domain Bacteria; phylum Cyanobacteriota; class Cyanobacteriia; order Cyanobacteriales; family Microcoleaceae; genus Limnospira; species Limnospira platensis. The sequence continues at coordinate 2,128,921 of NZ_AP026945.1, read as the reverse complement.
GTGGTCGCGTCTTGGTAGTAGGTTCTACCTCACGCCTTCCGTTCCCCGCTTCTATCCTGGAGTTATGATTTCCAAAACTGGGGGTGGCTATCGCCGTTACTCTCTACTCCCTGATTTCTCAGTTCGTTTATGACCTTGAGTTCCCTGCCTTGCTTAGTTCCCTAAGCGTCGGGACATATAACCAGTTATGAGGATGGTCAGGAGAGGTCTCCTTATATCCAGATTCGGAGCTGGAATCCTCACCGGGTAGTTATTTCGGGCATTTAAGCCCTATTTAATACCCGAACGTCTCGCACCATACGCTTACACTTTTCACGCTCTGCCGTGAGGCAGAGCCAATGAGGGGTTTAAACGTTCCATCTATGGGGGCATTCCATCTTTAGATTCGTCCTATCCACCGGGGTACTTTAAAGGTCTGTGAAGGTGGTGGTGATATACCCCTTCTTTTCCCCGTACTCTTTTGAGCGCAGCGTATCAACCTATTTCGCTACTAGAGTATTACGATGGTTGAAGCCGGACATTCGGTTTCCCTAATCATGGATGGTTGGCAGTGGTCGCCTCTGGTAGTAGGTTCTACTTCACGCCTTCCGTTCCCCGCTTCAGTCTGACGGGTGTGAACCTTGAAACTGGGGGTGGCTACCGCCGTTACTCTCAACTTCCTGCTGTACATAACACCAGCGTTCAGCCTTGACCTTGAGTCTCTTGGCCTTTATCTGATTCTAAATCCAATTTAGCCCAGATAATTGGAACACATAGATAGTTATGGGATGGTCAGGTACGCTCACCTTAGATTCTACCAAGGGGTAGAAGTCCCACTAGGAGATGATTTCAGGCATTGCAGCCCTATTTCACTCCTAAACGTCTCGCACACCGCCGTTACTCTCAACTTCCTGCTATACTTGAGGAGTCATAACTTCCTCTTTCTAGCGCTCTGTCTTGACCTTGAGTCTCTCTGCCTTATCTGGGTGTCGAGTCCAGATGTTGGAACACATAGATAGTTATGGGATGGTCAGGGCGCAATCCTTATATTCTACCAAGGGGTAGAAGTCCCACTAGGAGGTTATTTCAGGCATCGCAGCCCTATTCCACTCCTAAACGTTTCGCACGGTGGTTGCTATTGTAACAGGTTTTTGGTTTGTGTGTAGGTTTGAGGAAGTTTTTTCAGCAATTCTCATTTTGGCAATTCAACTGCTATCGGGTGGGATGTCTAACTCGAGACCCTCAAGCATAAAGGTCAGAAGGTGGTCCCAACTGTCGAAGTACAGTCTGGGTAAGCGCGCGCAAATCATTAAAGAAGGTTTGGCGCTTCGATAAGTGCGCTCGTAGCAACTGGTACTTGTTATCGAGCAACTCCTGCAGGGTGTGGAAGAGCAGCGAGAGGATGTTGATGGTCCGGAGCAAGGAAGAAAGATGCTGCTTGCCATGGCCAAAATTGTGTTCGAGATGGTAGCCCTTGGTCTTGAGAGTGTTGTTGTTCTCATTCTCAACTTTCCAACGAGTCCGCCCGGCCCGAACCACCTCGGCTACATTCTCATCGCTGAGAGGATAATTCGTGGCCAAGGAGTTGTGATAGGTTACCTAGCCATCAGCGGTGGTGACAGTAAGTTCGCACCAGTTAACCAACAGCGCCTCATCGCTATCTTTGAGGGGGACTCCGTTGAGATAGCGGTAGGTATAGGTTTTCTCGACTTTACCAGTCCACTTCTTGGTCGTGAGGGTCGGGAGTTCGATGCCCTCTAGGTGTTCATAGAGGGTAGTATGAGACTCGGGGCGACAGACGACGATGAAGTTAAGTTGCTGCTCTAAAAACTGCTGACACAACGGTTGGTGGCAATAGAGGTCATCCCCTCAAACCGTGACATTCAAAGCCCTCAAGCATTGTTCTTGCCTCGATAGCCAGCGTTTGGCGGCGGCATTCTCACAGTCTTGCTTATCATGACCATCTTGGGGCACGATAAATTCGGGGACTAAGGGAATCACATGATTCTGTCCCGGACAGACGATGACTGGAGTGACAACACTATGGAAGTAATGGGTTTTTCCTGACTTCTGGGTGCGCGTTGAACAGTGGGGACAGTGAATTTGGTCGGAACTGAAGTATTCGGTGCCATCCAACGCGACTAATAGACTGTCCCCTAGGCAACGGAAGTCTTCTAACTGCCCCTGGGCTTCCAAGACTTGTAGGATATCCTCAAACACTGGAAACAGGTGCTCTGGGGACACGGCATCTAATAAGTCCCGAATCTGGTTATCACAGGGAATTCGATGAACTCCAAACAGACTTTGGGCATTGCTCTTGCCTTTACTCCCCTCCATCAGACGTTGATAAGCCAGAAACGACGGAGTTTGAGTAAAAAACACACTAAACGCACTTAAAGCGGCATCCTCCATTCCATAGCGGCGATTTTTACCCCGGCGCTTGTCCGGTAGCGATGACAAGCACTGGCGGAAAGAACCGACTAGAGTCTCAAAGCCACCTGGCTTTTTCAACGGCTCTGGCGCTCCTGGGTTTCTTGGATGTCATTACGATACAGGGATGCTGGGGACTTGAACAGGTTTTCGCCAAAATGAGAATTGCTGGGGGTGATATGGGTATTTGACAGATTGATTAAGTTGTGCTTATTGATTAACCCGTCAATAATTAAAATTTGTTGCTAAGGGATATGCACTAATTGTCCCGTGTGCTAAGACTGAATGGAGTGCATTTTGAGTGTAACGGTACGAATATCGGGTTGAGCGATATCACGCGATAGTAGTCAGGATAAAGTATTGTCGGGAATGCGCCCTACTGGAATCGAACCAGTCTGAAGGCGAATTATGAGTTCGCTGCCTCCCCAATCGGCCAAGGGCGCACAAATCGGTAGGGGTCGAACGGGAAGTCACCTTCCCGAACTCCCATTAAAAACCGTGCTTGATACTTTCGCATCACACGGCTCCTGATGTGGACACCCTTTTTCATAGGAACAGAGTTACTACCCCCTGCTTTCGTACTTCAACTTTTGGAGCTTTATGCACCACGTAGTCTTTCAACTCGCTCTCGCCATTATACTCCTACTAATCGCAGTATCTATATCCACACCGCGACCTGTGGGCATATCCTAATCATTACAATTAGGCATTGGCTTCTGGTCACATCCTTCACCCTCCAGGGGTAGGGGTCGAGAGTGAAGTCACCTTCACCCCCTCCCATTCAAAACCTTGCTTGATAGTTTCCCATCACACGGCTCCTGATGTGGATACCCTTTTGTCATCGGAACAGGGTTACTACCCCCTGCTTTCGTACTTCAATGTTCAGAGCTTTATGCAGCACGTAGTCTTTCAACTCGTTCTCGCCACTATACTCCTAATAATCGCAGTATCTATATCCACACCGTGACAATTGGGCATATCCCAACCATGACAATTGGGCTTTAGCTTCTGGTCACATCCTTCACCCTCTAACCATGCGCTTACATTTTTCACTACTGCCTTGTCAATAGCATTACTCACTTGTTTATAGGCAGAGCATTAGAGGGGTTACAACGTTCCGCTTATATGGGCATTCCATCGTTAGATTTGTCCTCAGAACCGGGGTACTTTAAAAGTCTGTGCAGGTAGTCGTATGAGCCCCCTACTTTTCCCCTTGCCCTTTTGGGCGCAGCGTGTCAACCTATTTCGCTGCTAATGTATTACCATGGTTCAAGCCGGACATTCAGTTTCCTTAATCATGGATGGTTGGCAGTGGTCTCGATTCCGGTATTAGGTTACACCTCGGAGCCTTCCGTTCCCCGCTTTAGTCCTAGGGTTGTGAGTCCTAAAACTAGGGGTGGCTATCGCCGTTACCCTCTGCTCTGTGATTTCTCAGTTCGCTTAGGACCTTGAGTTCCCTGCCTTGCTTAGATTTCCCTAAGCGTCGGGACATATAAACAGTTATAGGGATGGTCAGGAGTGCGCTCCTTATATCCAACCCAGGGGTTGAAGTCGCTACCAAGTAGTTATTTTAGGCATCTCAACCTTATTTCATACCTGAACGTCTCGCACACCTGAGAGTCATTGTAGCAGGTTCCTCGCCAAAAATCAAGAGTGTGGTTCACCAAATAGGATAAAGGAACAGGTCAAACTCTTAATCATTTCCGTAGTGACATCGCTTACAGCCAGACCCCCAGCGGTGCGACGACGCATCGATCGCAATACGACTAAATCAAAGGATTGAGAGGCTTTGAGAAGTGCATCAGATACATTGTCATGGACTAAGACCTGAATATCAGATTTGACCTGGGGTCCTGATGCTAGAATTGTGGATAATTCCGACTCCAACTCATTCACCTGTTCCCTAGAAGTGCGGCGATCGCAAACTTGCAATAACATTACCTCAGCTTGGTTACTATCAGCAAACAGTTGAGCAAATCGAATAGTTCTAATCGCTTGGGGGGTAATATTTTTAACCGGAACCAAAATCCGATGGATGTCAATAGGTGCTTCCAATAGCTTTAAGACCGCCACCGGACAATGGGAAGACCAAAATACATTATCAATTAAGTTACCTAAAAGTCTGGCTCGTAGGCTAGTGTTAGAATTCCAACCAATCACAATTAAACTCGCGTCAAATTCCCTAGCGGTGCGGCTAATTCCTTCAGCAATATCGTCATCGATACGGAGTCTAGTTTCAGTTTGGACACCAAACTCCTTAGCCACTTCTGCGGCTTTTTCTAAGAGGCGATCGCTTTGACGCAAGGTAACATCTAACTGAGGTTCATCCATTTGTACATGAGCTTGGGTAATCGTGATGGGAACCACTAAACCCGACTCGTGACGCGCCAATAAACCCGCCATTTCCACTAAATACCGCACCGACATAGGGTTAGATACAGCCACGACAACTGTAAATTGATTCCAGGGATTTTCTAAGCCTATTTCTGAATGTTTTTCAGGTATCCAAGCCTCTTTGGGTGCTTGTAAATTAGGTTTGGGGATAGATAATCGACTCCCAAAACGAGCGGTTAATATTGGTCCCAAAACTGAAGTGACCAACATTAGCACAATCACCGTATTAAAGACTTGCTCAGATATCAACCCTACCCGTTCAGCGGCTAAGGCGGCGGCGAGGGTAGCAGCCACCTGGGGAACAGATAAAGCCCACATAGTCATTGTTTCGTTCCAGTTATAACGAAACAGTAATTTCATCCCAGTAGCAGCCATTAACTTACTACCTAGTAAGCCTAAAACAATAGCTAAAGTTAAGCCAATACCAGTTGTTAAACTTTGAATAAAAGCCGGAACATCAATGAGTAATCCCATCCCCACAAAGAAAAAGGGAATAAATAGGGTACTACCTACAAACTCCACTTTTTCCTCTACCGGACTATGACCGATCACATCATTAACCGCCAAGCCTGCTAAAAATGCACCGACAATTTGATCAACATTGATAATTTGTGAGCCTACCGAGACCAAAAAAACTGCCAGCATGACAAACAGAAACTGATTACTTTCTTCATTTCCTGTACGCCTAAAGTATTCCTTTCCAGCCCAATCTAAACCAAACAGGACAATAGCAGCATAAATTCCTAGGGCTGCTAATTGTATAATTATGGAAGTAGCGGAAAAATCTCCCCCATGAATGGAAATACAAATAGCCAGCACCAATAAAGCGGCAATATCAGTAAAAATAGTGGCTCCAATAGTGACGACTACTGATTCATTGGCAACTACTCCTAATCGTGCTACAATGGGATAACCTAATAAGGTATGGGAAGCTAGTAGAGAACCCATTAAAATTGATGTGTTTATACCATAGCCAACTGATAAACCAATTGCGGTTCCTACGGTTAAAGGGAAAGCAAAGGTCATCAGACCAAAGGATAGGGATCTATTTCGTTTGCGCCTAAATTCTTCTAGGTCAATTTCTAAACCCGCCACAAACATTAGGTAAATTTTGCCGATATCCGAAAGTAATTTCATAATTTCGGAGTCAGGAGACAAAACTTGCATTCCGTTGGGTCCTAATACTACTCCCGCAAATAATAAACCCACCAAACCGGGGAGTCGAAGACGCTCGAAAATGGGAGGAATGGTTAAACTGACTAGGATCAGAATTGTAAATGGGACTATTGGACTCTCTGGAATTAGGTTTAAAAATTGTTCCATATCAAGGGTGAATTGAACTTAGGCGGGTTTTAGCTAGGTTTTGCTAGGTTATCACAGATTGCACGGTTAACTCTCAAAATTCTTAGTGATCGCTCTGAGTCTGATCATGCTGTACTAGAATTTGTTGGTAATCCACACGGCTTGATAGGGTTGTAAGATGTACTTGGAGTAAATATCGGTAATCATTTCCCCACTGATTAAATCTAACCAAGGATCTATACAGATCAGGTTGACATCTCTTAAATTGAGTTGTTGGGGTTTATCGGTCAGATTAAAGATACAGAAAATGCTTTGGTCTCTGGTCATACTTTGTCGCCAAAACCCAAATAGCGATCGCTTTAATTGTAGGGTGTATTGAGTGGCGTTAGGATGAAAAGCACCCTGTTGGCGACGGATTTTAATGCGCCGACAGATTTCGCGGAATACAAGCGATCGAGGAGAATGGGGGTTCTCTAAATCCTTTTGTAAATCCTCAATCTGCCACTTATAGCGATTAATTGACCGATTCATTCCCGTCTCTTTTAACCTGTCATAATCATTGGGAGTAGCCAATAAACTATGAATATAAAATGCCGGAATCCCCTCTAAAGACATCATCAGAGTTTGGGAACAAATAAAGCGTTGAATTTGCCAGGTATCTTCTCCTTTAACTGTGCCTTTCATGGCATCAAATAAGGAAATATTAATTTCATAGGGACTCTCACTACCATCTGGCTTTTTCCTCATGCTAATTTTACCGCCTAATTTCTCCATAGTGGTTAACAGGCTTTGATATTCATCATCGGAAAGTAAACCCTCGGCCGGACGTAAACCAATGCCATCATGGGAAGCCGTAAAATTAAAATAAGCACAGCCTAGGGGGGCGGGTGGCATACTCATCATCCAGGTTTTGAGATGGTCTGATTTACCCTGAAGCATCGCATTTAACAACAGTGGCGGCAAGCTAAAGTTATAAATCATGTGCGCCTCATTTCGATTGCCAAAATAGCTGAGATTTTCCCGGTTTGGTACGTTGGTTTCGGTAATTAAAGCTACTTCTGGATCTATCATATTTACCAGTTCCCGCAGTAGTTTAATAATGGCATGGGTTGGGGGTAAATGAATGCAAGATGTGCCGATTTCTTTCCACATAAAACCCACAGCATCTAGGCGAATATATCTGGCTTTGGCATTCACTATATAAAATCTGATGATTTTCAAAAACTCAATTAAGACATCAGGATTGGCAAAATTAACATCAATCTGATCTTCGCTAAAAGTTGCCCAAACGTGCTTTTCTCCATGGACAGTTTCTACTTTGACTAATACGGGACTGTTGCGGGGTCTGACAACTTCTGATAGGTCGGTTTCGGGTTCAACCACTATAAAATAATCAGAGCCTGGTTTTTCTCCGGCTTGGAATTGTTGGAACCATTGGTGCTTACTGGAAACATGATTAAGCACTACGTCTACCATTAAGTTAAATTGACTAGCAATGGTTTTGATATCTTCCCAGTCTCCGAGTTCCCGATTAACGCTTAAATAGTCACTGACGGCAAATCCATCATCTGAGGTATAGGGAAAAAAGGGTAAAATATGCACCCCGGTGATGGTATCTTGCAGGTGTTCTCCTAAAAATTTTGCCAAAACTTCTAGGGGTTTTTGGTCAGTATCCCGGCTACAAATACTATCGCCATAGGTGATTAATGTGACGTTGTTTTCTGTCCATTTATTGGGGTTTTCATTGCCGTTTGGTATATATAAATTGTCGCCAATTACGGCAAATAGACGGTCTAAAATACTCGGAATTGTGGCAGGTTCGTAGGCAATTTCTAGTAAGGGCTGGAGACGCACACAAAAATATTGATAATCACTATCAGTCGATCGCATGGGTTTCATATTGCTTCCTTTTTTATAACTGAATTATCGCTGGTCTGATGATATGGAGAATGGCGACAAGGTTAAGAAAGGTTAAAATTTGGCATTTTAACAGTAAATCAAGTTATAGTAAATGCAGAGAACCAGTCAGTGCAAATTTTCGTCAAGTTCTTAGTAGATGCTTTGGCTTGGTGATGCTACCGCTGGTAGTAGGCTAACTACCCCTAACTTGTAAGCATAACCGATTTTACCATAATCGTCTAGGGGGAGCCACAATTTTGGTTGAAGTGTCGGCCACTTGAGGAGCGATCGCCATTTGAAGCATTCATCAATTAACAGGCTAAGTCTTATGTTGAAGAAAACCTGGTTGCGTCAAACTATCATATTCTGTTTTTCCCTATTACTGGGAATACTAACCGTAACAGCCGGAGCCATATCTGCTAATGATGTGACTTCCGTAGATGTGTTATTTTTTACCAGCGAAAACTGTCCCTATTGTCGTCAACAAAAAGCCTTTTTACTTCCCCTAGTAGAAGCTAATGATAATGTCACTCTAACTATGGTTGATGTTGACAAACAGCCGGAAAAATTCCAAGGATTTCTTGAGGAAAATAACCTGAGTAGTCGCGCAGTTCCCCGAACGATAATTGGTGATAAATCCTTTATCGGTTTCTCCCCAGACCCAGGAGAGTTAGAATTTATCCCATCCTATCAGGCTTATATAGGCTATCAGAACCAAATTATTAATGCTATTGAAGCCGAGTTAGCAACTGCTATTATCATTCCCGGTCAAACGGTTAATGTGGAACCTACACCCACTCCACAAGCTACACAGACTCCACCACCTTCACCACAAGGTATACCTGTCTGGGTTTTATCATTTTTACCCCTAGCTTATGTAGTCACCTACCCAATTTTCAGCATTAAAGATAAACCAGTCGAAACGAAGCGATTATGGTTGGGGGGACTAACAGGTGTAATTATGGTTAGTCTATTTTTAGCGATCGCATTTACCCCAGATGCAGTAATTAGAGGATTTGCGGCTGCTTTACCCTTCCCCCTATTTGTATTTATCATCGCCTTAGCCGACGGGTTTAATCCCTGTGCTTTTACAGTGTTAATTATCCTATTATCGCTGCTGACCTATACCAAAAGTAGGCGAGATATGGCCCTAGTGGGTTCCACCTTTGTGGTGACATCAGGGGTCATGTATTTTGTGTTTATCATGGCCATGGTATTAGTGGGCTCAATTTTCATAGATAAATATGGTCAAATAGTGATGATTATATTGGGTACAGTGATCACCATTGCTGGCTTAATTAACATCAAGGACTTCTTTTGGTTCAAAAAATCTGTGTCTCTGTCTTTATCCAAAGACCAGCAAATTGAGATTACCAAAAAAGCCCGAAACATCGTCAACCAATTACAATCAGCTAAAAGCGATCGCCGCAAATTTGCCGCCGCCTTATTTGCTACAGTTTTATTAGCAATTTTCGTCAACCTAGTAGAGTTAGGATGTACAGCGATTTTACCCACTGTATATATGGCCACCCTAGTCAACTATTGTCAGACCAATGCTTTACTGTGTTATAGTGTGTGGACTGCCTTTTATAGTGTAGTCTATATTCTGCCGCTCTTAGGGATTCTGATCAGTTTTATCTACTCTTTTTCATCCTATCGGCTCACGGAAGAAAAAGGGCGATTACTGAAACTATTTGCGGGAGCCTTTATGGTATTCTTTGGATTAGTGATGATTGCTAAACCCGAATTACTGGTCTTAGGATAGATCAACCCCGTCAGTAGACCACCGTACAGAACAAAAAATTAACGCGATCGCCCAGTTGTTGTTTTAACTCATCTAGGGAGGCTGCATCACTCACCAAATTCCCGCCTTTTAGGGCTACCCATCTACCTCGGTAGTCCTGGCGGTTTTGGACAACCCAGTTAAAATTCAAAGACATCTCAGGGTTAGGTGGTAAGCGGTGAAACTCCAAGGTTTTCGGTCCAAAAACCTGCATATATCGTTTAATTTTGTCAGAGTTAGGATAAGACTTAAACGCTTCGCCAGCTAAATCTGCGGCTTGATGGAAATTATCCTGACTCAAAGCGCGATCGATGGCGGTAATATATTGCTCAGGTGAGTGATTCATGGGATTTCACAGATAGTTGCGATCGCCGTTAAGAGGGGGTTAGGGGTTTTGTCAGTTCAATTTTCCGGCTTAGGAAGTTCCAGATCCGATAACAGGTCAGGACGGCGCTGTTGGGTGCGTTGAAGTTGTTGTTCTCGTCGCCATTGTTGAATATCAGCATGATTACCAGAGAGCAAAACATCAGGGACACGCATTCCCCGAAACTGAGCCGGGCGGGTATAGTGGGGATAGTCTAGTAGTCCATCCTCAAAACTCTCCGCCTTGAGGGATTCAACCTTACCCACAGTACCCGGTCGCAGTCGCACCACACCATTAATCAAAGCCAGGGCTGGAATTTCGCCCCCAGTTAGGACGAAATCACCCAAAGACACCTCCCGAGTCACCAGGTGCATAACCCGCTCATCGATGCCTTCGTAGTGTCCACAAATCAACACAAGTTGGTCATAACCAGTAGCCAAATCGCGAAATAGTCCCTGTTGCATAGTTTCGCCCTGGGGGGTCAACATAATCACCTCTCGTCTGGGAAGAGAGGGAAGGGACTCAACCGCCGCAAAAATCGGCTCAGGTTTCAAGACCATTCCCACCCCGCCGCCGTATGGTTCATCATCGACTCTTCGGTGCTTGTCCAGGGCAAAATCCCTAGGATTAGTGCAGTAGACCGCCGCGATCTGGCGAGCTATTGCTTTAGCTAGAAGTCCTGACTGTAGAGGGCTAGAGAAAAATTCAGGGAATAGGGTAATAATGTCAAATCGCACGGAACCTCAAACCAAGCCAGTGACTGGTGACATATTCCAGGCACCGACCCGCTAGGGTTAGTACCTGGTTCCCAGAATCGCTCCTGAGAGTTTCCTGCTTCATGGGTCTTCCCTAGCAGTTGTTGGTACAAGCGATATGTATCTCCCAACAGTGTTGCCCCGTTCAGATACCTCGACAGGCAGCTTTACCGTGTGTCTCACGGCTGACTTGTGCAAACCGTTCCCGGAGTTGAGAGGTCCCGGCAATGCCTGACTTTAACTCTCAATCGCTCGCGCGTAGTTAGCGGATAGAATCATTGTAGCAAATTGGTACAGACTATGGCTGAAAAAGATGGGCAAGTGAGACTTTTAGTCACAGCAATTAGACAACTTGAGCCTTAGTGCCAAGGAACCAAAAGGACAAAAACAGATGTGATCCGTGAACTCCTTGTTATACAATCGGGCAGGAGGGCTGGGTGTAGCACCCTCCATCCCGAAAATCTGGGAAAGTCCGGTGGGTCTCTGACTCTAGCGACTCGGTTAGGGGTGAGGGCATATCCTTAGTCTAAAGAATTGTTTAAATCCGTATCAAAATATACTAAAATGCTAATATTTCCGCTAATTTGGTAATTTTTCGTGGCAGCATTTGTGTGCATTTCCGGCAAAAGGAGATTAACCGAGGGTCTGCCAAGCAAATAGAATCTGGTGTGATCACCTTCAAGTCCAAATTTATCCGGGTTCCCTGGCAGGATTTAAGTTAAATTGGCTATTAAGCAAATGTTAAATTCGAGCATCTCTAACTCAAGAGACGGGGGAATCAGGGCAGGTGATGGGGGATGAATCGAGAAAGAACCATAACCCATTGGGAAACTAGCCAGATTCGTTGTCAAATTGGGTAAATATCCTCTGGTTAGGGCGATAGTTAGTGTCACTCACCTACAACCGAGGAGGGCAACTTCACAAGAGACAAAGTTTTGCTGTCCCCTTTTATGCCAAATTTATGTCAGAAGGCAGTGAAGTAAAAGCAGACCCGGAAAAGGGTGGTGGTGCAGAATCTGGAGTCCGCCAAAGAAGCCCGCTAAGTTGAATTCATGCCTATCATGAGGAGAACAATATGCAGCAGTTGACATCTCAAGCCCTTGAACAGATGATTAATCAAAAAACTCAAACCTCAATTTTAGTCATTGGAGGAGCCGAAGATAAGGTTCATGGACGTGAGATTCTGCAAACCTTTTTCAGTCGTGCTGGGGGGGAAAATGCCCAACTGGCAATTATTCCCTCAGCCTCCAGAGAACCGAGTATTCAAGGGGAACGCTACCAGAAAATTTTTGAGACTATGGGAGCAAAGACTCTGAAAGTATTTGATATTCGGGAGCGACATCACTGTGAAGATCCACAATGGCACGATTATTTGGAAAATTGTACAGGGGTGTTCATGACAGGAGGAGATCAGTTAAGGCTCTACAGTTTGTTGGCAGATACGCCCCTAATGGAGAAAATTCGGGTGGCAGCTAGGGCGGGTAAAATAGCCTTGGCGGGAACCAGTGCCGGGGCGGCGGTGATGAGCCATCACATGATCGCTGGGGGTGGTAGTGGGGAATCTCCTAATCGATCGCTAGTGGATATGGCTACCGGGCTGGACATTCTACCGGATTTGATCGTAGACCAACATTTTCATAATCGCAACCGCTTCTCTCGTCTAATTAGTGCGATCGCCGCCCATCCCGAGAAAATGGGGATTGGCATTGATGAAGACACCTGCGCCATGTTTGAAGGAGAAGGGCGAGTGCGGGTAATTGGTAAGGGAACCGTGACCATAATAGATGCTAAAGATCTATCCTATACCAATGTAGCCCAGGCGGGGGCTACGGACCCACTGAGCTTATTTAACCTGCGGGTCAATATTCTCTGCCACGGTGACAGTTATAATATGCGAACCCACACCGCCTTCCCAGCAGCAGCCAGCTTATAGTTCGGATTGCTGTATCATATTCAGGTCGCAAAACTGTTCAATGCGAACAGTTTTGAGGTCTTTGAAGTTTGACATTGAATAACACAGAGACTTGTCACCAAAATAATTCCTGGATCACCCACCGAGACAGATATGAAAATTCTTAGAATCCTAACTCTCAGAGGTCCTAACTACTGGAGTATCAGACGACACAAGCTGATCGTAATGCGTCTTGACCTAGAAGAATTATCAGAACGCTACTCCTCAGATATTCCCGGATTTTATCAAGGTTTAACCTCCGTTTTGCCTAGTTTAGTAGAGCATTGTTGTTCTCCGGGAGTGCGGGGTGGCTTTCTCAGTCGGGTGGAACGGGGAACATTAATGGGTCATATTATAGAGCACGTGGCCCTGGAACTTCAACAACTAGCGGGAATGCCTGTGGGGTTTGGTCGGACGCGGGAAACCTCGACTCCGGGAGTGTTTCAGGTGGTCTATGAGTACGAAAATGAACAGGCGGGCCGATATGCAGGGCGGGCGGCGGTGCGTCTGTGTCAGAGTATTGCCGAAACTGGCACTTATCCGGCTGAAGAACTAACTCAGGATATCGAAGACCTCAAGGAATTAAAAGCCCAAGCTGCCCTCGGTCCGAGTACAGAAGCGATCATCAAAGAGGCTGAATTTCGCCATATCCCTTGGATGCAACTAAACGCCAGGTTTATGATCCAGTTTGGTTATGGTGTCAATCAAAAGCGCATTCAAGCTACCCTCACCAGTAGCACTGGTATTTTGGGGGTGGAACTGGCCTGCGATAAGGAAGGCACTAAACAAGTGCTGCGGGATGGGGGGATTCCTGTACCACGGGGGACGGTAATTCGTTACTTTGAAGACCTCACTGATGCGATCGAAGATGTGGGGGGCTATCCTATTGCCATTAAACCCCTAGATGGCAACCACGGCCGAGGTATTACCCTAGATGTGACTCGTTGGGAAACGGCTCAGGCGGCCTATGATGCAGCCAGTGAAGCCTCAAAAACCCGTAGTGTGATTATTGAGCGATTCTACAAAGGTCGAGATCATCGGGTTTTAGTCGTCAATGGTCGGGTGGTAGCAGTGTCGGAAAGGGTCCCCGCCCATGTGGTTGGTAATGGTAAATCCACCATTGAGGAATTAATCGAGGAAACGAACAAAGACCCTCGCCGGGGAGATGGACATGATAACGTCCTGACCCGAATTGTGGTTGATCAAACGGTGCTTTCTATGATTGAGGAAGCCGGATATACTATCGATTCCGTCCTACCAAAGGGGGAAGTTTGCTTTTTGCGGGCTACGGCTAACCTCAGTACGGGGGGCAGTGCTATCGATCGCACTGATGAAGTCCACCCAGAAAATATCTGGCTATTTGCTCGGGTTGCCAAAATTATTGGCCTAGATGTGGCCGGAATTGATGTAGTTACCCCAGATATTTCTAAACCCCTGCGGGAGGTGGATGGCGTGATTGTGGAAGTTAACGCCGCCCCAGGATTTAGAATGCACGTCGCCCCCAGTGAAGGCCTACCCCGTAATGTCGCCGGGGCGGTGATGGATATGCTATTCCCAGGGTCTACCCCTAGTCGGATTCCCATTCTGTCGGTCACCGGCACTAATGGCAAAACTACCACCACTCGCCTGTTAGCCCACATTATGAAGCAGACAGGAAAGGTGGTTGGTTATACTACCACCGATGGCACTTATATCGGCGATTATATGGCCGAACCAGGGGATAATACAGGACCCCAAAGCGCTCACCTGATCCTCTGTGACCCCACCGTAGAAGTCGCAGTCCTTGAATGTGCGCGGGGGGGAATTTTGCGATCGGGTCTGGGTTTTGATACCTGTGATATCGGTGTCGTCCTTAATGTGGCGGCTGATCACCTGGGTTTGGGAGATATCGATACCATTGAACAAATGGCTAAGGTTAAAAGTGTGGTGGCTGAGGCCGTCAGCGATCGCGGTTATGCTATCCTTAATGCTGATGACCCCCTAGTGGCTGCCATGTCCGCACGGGTGAAAGCTCAAGTGGCTTATTTCTCCATGAATCCCGATAATGAGATTATTGTGCGCCATACGGAAGCCGGAGGATTGGCGGCGGTCTATGAAAATGGCTATCTGTCAATTCTCAAGGGTGATTGGACTCTGCGGATTGAACAGGCGGTTAATGTTCCCCTGACTATGGGGGGTATGGCTCCGTTTATGATTGCTAATGCTTTGGCAGCTTGTGTCGCCGCTTTTGCTCAAGGGGTGAAAATTGAGCATATTCGCACCGCTTTGGCTACTTTCATTGCTTCGGCTGACCAAACTCCCGGACGCATGAATCTGTTTAATATGGGCAGTTATCATGCTTTGATCGATTATGCCCATAATCCCGCTAGTTATGAAGCCTTGTCGGGGTTTGTTAACAATTGGCCGGGGCCTCGGATTGGGGTGGTAGGAGGTCCAGGCGATCGCCGTGATGAGGATTTTGTGACTCTGGGTAAATTGTCCGCTAAGATGTTTGACCGGATTATCGTGAAGGAAGATGATGATACCCGAGGACGACCTCCGGGAGATGCAGCGGTTCTGATTACTCAGGGAATTGAGGAGGTTCTGTCACCTGTTCGCGATCCTCGGGTTAAGTATGAGACTGTCCTTAATGAGACCGATGCCATTAATATGGCCTTAGAACAGGCTCCCAAGGAGTCTCTGGTGGTGATTTTACCTGAGAGTGTCAATCGGGCGATCGCTTTGATTAAAGCCCGTAATCCTATCATCGATACTGACCCACCAGGCGCTAATTTAAGCGCGGCTAATGTCGAAATCAGTTAACAGGGGTTCCCCTCGGTGCGTCATCTGACGCACCAGACCACCATAACTAATCACCCAGTAAAACGGCATCTTCTGGAGTCATAAACTCCAACACCTGTTGTCGAATCCCATTTTCTATGCGTTTGCGAGATATTCGCTGTTCGGGAATGCGGTTTTCAAACAGGATTTTAGAAATTTCCTGGATGCACTCCATAATTTTTTCCGCCTCAGTTTCCGTCATCGTCCCCACCACCACCGTCGGAGATGGTTGTAACTCCTCTGGCGGTGTTTCTTCAGTTGGAGCCCCCTGACCCTCACTATCAGAGTTCAGATGTAGCTTTTGTTGGTAGTGATTCGGAATACCCCAGCCTCGCTGTCCGGGGTGTTCATGTGCGAGGCGCTCATTTTCTAAATATTCAGTCGCGGACTGATACAAAGCCTGTTCACGCCAGTAGGGAACCGTAAAATAGCCGAAGCATTTACGATACTCCTCTGAGTCCACCATATCCGAAACCAATGCCCCTACACCATGTCGCAGCAGAATGTTATCCCAATTGTGTATTTCCTCATCTCCGTGGGGTGTGCGCCCTAAAAAATGCTTACAGGCATTTTCGATAAACTTGAGGTTAGAACTATTCTCATAGAAATGTTCTAAATAAACCGGTCGCACTACTAAACTTTTCAGGAAGTGGCGGATTCCTAGTTTCCCTTTTTTGAAGTCCCTTTCTAAATCCCATAATTGCTTACGTTCCGAATCATAGGGCTGACGTTCTAAGACTTGCTGATAGATTTTACTCAGCACAAATGTGCGCTCTTCAACGGACGCATCATGGGTAGTGGTGATGGTTTCATGTAAGGGCATACTTTCCGCTCCTATTATGCTTTAATCGCATCCAAAAATCACATCCAAAAAACACTAACTAATTAACCTTTAGAGCTGGCTGCGCCCCGTTGTACTGTTGCCATCAACTTAGGTGGAATGTCTAAGACTTCCATAATGATATCCATGTAAGGTTTAAGCAGTTGATTGCAAACGCTGGGAAGTTTCTCCTGCATGGTTTCTTCCAAGCAGTGATAGGCTTTTAAGCAGGCGACGTTTCTCTGGTAGGCAGACAGAATATTAGCTAACCACAACATCAACGACTCCCGAAAATAGCGGGGGTCATCCCGTAACATAGCCACCGACATTAAGCAGATCGCCATGTTCATATCGTAAATACAGCGCTTCGAGTGTTGCTGCATTACTTCCGGGTGAATCAGCATAAACTTTTTCAAGGCAATCTTGATCAGTTCGGGGGATTTCGCCCGCATAATTTCATAGGTTTTTGTCCGTGCCGGGAGGGTTTGAATATATTGCTGAAAGGGCTTGAGTTCTGCGTCGCTTAGATAACGCCCATCTGCCTGGATCATTAACTCTTCCCATGCCCAATTAATTGTCGGCATTTTTGTTATCCTCTCACTCTGAATCGGCTATTGACTGTACACTTACCATTGTATACTCTCTTTTTAGAACTTTGATGCTGACCCCAGACAAAAATCAACAATTCGCTACCATGGATAAATAATGCACATTTTGCCATTTTTGTCAAGTGCCAAAAAGCGATCGCCACTGGTAAATCCCCCACTGATTCAGAAAATATGAGTGAGATTACCTATTTAGTGATTTAGTTGGGTAGAATAGCAGTTAATGGAATGTGCCACAATGGAACACAGAGGCGGCGATCATGCGTCAGGGGTCGTACAGTCGTATGGAAATAGATAATCACGCTAGGTTAAATGATATCCCCCTGGTGAGGTCGTCAGTAGTGATAGCCTCGACCTTTCTATCTATTTCAGCAGCATTAGGAGAAAAACTATGAATATTATCAGTCTTAAACATTGGTCTGTAGGCACAGCAGCGTTAGGCATTCTGGCTCTGCACAGTGTCGCACCGAGTCTAGCTCAGTATTATCCCTACTATAGCTTTTTTAACCCCATGTCTTCCTACTACGAGTCAGAAGACGATTTAGGGTTAGCAGAGGTTATAGGTAAACAGGACCGATTGAGGACACTGGGGAAAGCCTTACAAGACACCGGTTTGAGCCAACAACTCCAGGGGGAAACTTACACCATTTTAGCACCAACAGACGCAGCTTTTGCTAATCTGCCTCGTGAAATTCGCGATCGCCTTTTCCGGCCAGAAAATCAGGGAATGCTGCGAGAGATTTTAAACTATCACGTTGTCGCTGGTCGCATCACCCAGCAGCAGGTAGAATCCGGGGAAATCACGACTCGGCAAGGGAACACTGTTCGCATTAGTGGCAACCCCAGAGACCAAAAACTAATGCTTAACGAGGCTAACGCTGATCAGTTACCAATTCCCGGTCCTAATGATAGTGTAATTGTTGTGATTGATCGAGTTTTGTTACCCCCCGGACTCATTCCCCTAGGAATCCAAAGCACAAACCCCCCCCAGGAAACAACTCAGCCGATACCAACTAATGATAATTCCTCTAACCAGGCTATGGTGAACCCTCCCACCGTTTCCCGAACTCAGTTTATCTGTGAACAAGGGCCAGACGGTTTACCTACCACCTATGCAGTCACACCCAGAGGACGGGTTCCTGTGATTAAATGGTATTCGGACTATTTCAGTAGTTCCGGCTATACCTCTGAACAACGCTGTCGGGAAGTTTCCGCGCGGTTCCAAAACTTTTACAGTTTGGGTTGGTTAAATTACATTACCCACGGCATAGTTAATCGCCAAAATGTCGTATGTGTGGCTAGTGACAATGCCATTCCCTGTTCAGGCGATCGTGTTTTATTCACTCTCAAACCCGGCTCAGACCCTGTGACTACTGTACAACAGCTTTTTAATGTGCGCGCCGGAGCCAGTAGTCCCCTATTTGAAAGCGAAGACGACAGCGGCGTGTATATTGACTTTAACAATTTTCTGGAAGCCACCCCAGTAGAAGGCACATCGACTCCCGCCACCCCATCTACTCCCGCCACCCCAGGAAATAATCCCCCTTCTGGTGGACCCATTTGGTAGTCGTGAAGACCGAGGCACAGAAAACCGGAATTTCTGGTTATAGTTTTGTGCCTCAATCATCCCTAGAATTATGGGGCGATAAAGTGAACCCAAAAATTGCCATCCGGGAGGCACAGCCGCCGGATTAAAGAGTAAGAATAGGTCAGATATGCGCCACTCAAATCAGTACGATATCCACTAGAGAACCATTCGCCATAGGGGTCATGAACTATCAAGCCAGAGCTATTATAACCTACTACTGGCATGATGTGACCAAAGGAGGTAAAATAACCATGGATTACGGTAGGTTTTCCTTCCGCCAACCATTCTTTTACATCATCAATAGTCGCGTTAGTCGTGAAGTAGTCTTTACAGCCATACTCTCGGACAATTTTGGCTAAATCTTGGGGACTGTGGCGGCTATAGCCCTTATTGAGAGCATATTCATATAACTCATCCTCAAATTGACCATAACTAACCCGACGACGAGCCCCATAATAGCTCAGACACATAGCGATCGAGGTAACATTACATGATCCCGTAGGATTAAACCAGTTATCGAGTTGAGAAAAATAGGGAAAGTTCCGCAATCTCACTTCCGCTGGTAATAACTTGGGATAAACTAACTTTTTCCCCTGATATATTTCCCCGTGTTTATCAAAAATATACCAGATTGAATGCTGTTTAAAAGTTTCACTTCTGAGAGCAACTCTGATGTGATTTCGGTCTGGTTCAAAGGCTAATAACTGAAATTCTTGCCCAGCTTTAGCACCTTGTTTTTCCGATTCATTTAATTGAGCAGAATCAACGGGTCTCAGCTTGAGAATTGTATCCCTAGTGATTTTCAGGATGGGTATATCTGTGCGAATATCCTCTGGTTTCGTCGTCAGTAATTTTTGGGCTGTGATAGTTCCTAAAAAACCACTTTCCTGACATTCTAACAAGGTTTGAAAACGGTGCATAGCCGCATTAGACTTGGGGCCATAAATGCCATCAACTGGGGGGTCTAGTAAATTAAAACTCACCAAAATATTTTGAATCTGACGGGTGAGTTCTTCATCTTCGGCGATATCTTTCACATCGTACCGTTTATCTGTATTGATGATATCCTGGAGTTTCATGGCGGGTGTTTATCTCAAATGGGATAGTAGGGTTATAGCCGTCTTTGGGGTCTAGCTCAAATTAATCATAACATCAAAACTTCTCCCAGAGTCTTGATAATAGTTTAGCCCAGGTGGTCTGGTTACTTTCAACCACCTAGGCTATTGATCGCTTTAAATTGCGGACATTACCTCAGCTATAATCGCGCAACATCTTGCGAATTTCGATGCTGTGTAGTTCTTCCTGGCCAATCATAGTGCGAGCATATTCTTCCAGGTAAATACTGGCATTTTCTACAGTTTCCAGTAATTCTTTATACAGGGATAGAGCTTTTTTCTCATGGTTGAGACTTTCCGCCAATAAATCCTGTACCGAATGCTGATAAGTTTCCTCAATGGGAGCAATTCTTTGGCTAGGATGTCCTTCTAATCCTGTGAGAATTTCCCCCGCTTGTTGAGCATGGGTGAGGGACTCGGTAGCTTGAGCTTGAAAAAACTGTACAATTGGTAAACGATTCGGTCCGGTCACCATTAAGGAATAGTGAGTGTATCGAACCACCCCAGCTAACTCAAATTCCATGATGGAGTTAAGTAGCTCAATGGTTTTGTCCTGGTCAAGGTCTCTCATAATTTTCTATTAGTCTGTGAATCCCGCTTGACATCGCCTCCGTCAAAGGGACGGGGTTTGATAACTTCCCCAACCCCCATCATTCCATAACGATTATAGGACATTATGGCACGACTTAACATTTGCGGCTGGTAGGTTGAGATGCCATTAGAGATATTCGGATTAATTTTTACCATGAAAAACAACATTTGTCAAGGGGTAAATCCCAACTTTAATCAAGGTCTGAGTGGTTAAGCAGTCCCGTTTAGGGAACCTGTCAAACTTTAATAAATGCCGCCAATATAGGCGGGTTAATCTACAATTATTGACTGCCTGTGCAGATAATTCTATGGCGGGGGCAATAATTAATAATCACAAAATTTACTCTCTTGACTATCCTTAAATTTATAGTCAATAAATATGCCCCCCAAGGGCATTGTCAAAAGAGACAATGTATGTTATACAAAATTCCATTAGTTTTATGTATAATGTGGGTGTTCAACCTGATTAGGGCTGGGAAGATGAAAAAACAGTTGTTAAAATTAGGCAATATATTATTGCTGGGGGCGATCGCATTATGTGCTTGTGCCGACACCCAAAACCTACAGAGTCAAACATCAGAAACTCCACCGTCGGAAACCACTGCTATACAGCCAGGGTCAGCCGAAATTGGGACTATAGAATTTCGCGCCAATGGAGAAGATTTTATCCGGGAAGGTTTTGTGAGTAAAGACGGTTGGGAACTGTCATTTAATCATGTTTATGTAACCATTGCCAATGCCCAAGCCTATGAAACTTTAATCCCCTATAATCCCGATACGGGAGTGGAACCTCAAGCCCAACAAATCATTAGTTTAGTAGAATTCCAAACCGTAGATTTAGCAGCAGGAGACGAGAGTGCTGCAACTATTTTAGTTAATGAAGTTCCAGCACCACCAGGGCGCTATAATGCGATTTCGTGGCAAATGGTTCCGGCGGTAGATGGTATGGCGGCGGGTTATTCATTAATGTTAGTGGGGACAGCATCAAAAGATGGTCTAACTGTACCATTTAACCTGAGATTCAATGAAGAAATGGCGTTTAGTTGTGGTGATTATGTAGGAGAAGAACGCAAAGGAACTTTACAGCCAGGGGGTCGCGCAGACCTAGAAGCTACCTTTCATTTTGATCACTTATTTGGAGACCCAGAAGCGGAGGCGGAGGCGGAGATTAATACTGGTGCATTAGGTTTTGAACCCCTAGCAGCGATCGCCACCCCAGAGGGTTTAGATGCCAATTTAGATACACTCAGAGAACAACTGGCGGCGGAAGATTATCAGAGAATCATGGCAATTTTACCGAATTTAGCCCATGTGGGTGAGGGTCACTGCGCCGAAAAGCCCATGAGTCGAAAAGATTGATCAACTCCCACATAATTTACTATTTTTGAATAATCAGGAGATGATTTAATGAACTGGAAACTTTGTATATCCCTACTATTTTGGACGATCGCCATACCAGAATCAGCGATCGCCCATGGAGTCATCGTCCAATCTCAAACCACCTCAGCCATCAAAATTAACGCCGCCTACGACTCAGGGACACCCATGGTTAACGCCGAGGTGAGAATCTACACCCCCCAGGACCCTAGCACCCCTTGGATGACCGGAAACACCGATGATAATGGTCAATTTTTATTCATTCCCGACCACGATAATAGCGGTTTGTGGGAAGCCACCGTCCGTCAAGCCGGACATGGGGCGTTAATTGCGATTCCGGTGAGTCCCCCAGGGGAAGAGGTATCCGACAGCACCCAAAATGCGATCGCCTCCAATTCCGCATCAAGCCCTGTGCAAAAATGGGTAGCCGCCGCCGCCGTCATTTGGGGATTTATCGGCACCGCCCTATTTTTTACCCGATTAAAACCCTCTGATGATGTTGGAGACGACAGCCCCCATATAACCTCTCAAGAATCGCAAAACTAACCCACCATCAAACCTGACAAATATCATCAACTTATGCACATTTCTGAGGGAATTATTCCCGCCCAAATTTGTCTGGCTGGTTATGGAATCACCGGCTTAGTAACCTGGTATTCTCTGCGTCAAATCAACCGCCAAGCCAACCCCACCGCCAACATTCCCAAAGCCTCCCTCTTAACCGCCGCCTTTTTTGTCGCCTCTTCCATACATATCCCCATCCCTCCCGCCAGTGTTCATCTAGTCTTAAATGGTCTTCTGGGGGCTATTTTAGGTTATTATGCTTTTCCGGCTATTCTCATCGGCTTAATATTCCAGGCGATTATCTTCGGACATGGGGGATTAACCACCCTGGGGATTAATGGGATAATTATGGGGATTCCAGCTATAATAGCCGCCGTAATTTTTCAAAGTAGACATCGATTTAGTCATCACCTGAAACCTACCATCAGCCTAAATTTATTCGGTTTTTTAGCAGGTGCGTCTAGTGTAGGTTTCTCCACCATCTTATTTTTAGTGATACTGATTACCAATCTTCCCTCGACCCTGGAAAGTCCAGCGGAAAAAGCTGCAATTATCGCCCTAATTATCGCCCATATTCCCCTGATGTTTATTGAGGGAGTATTTACCGCGATGGTGGTGAATTTCCTAAGTCGAGTCAAGCCAGAGTTATTAACCCAATAACCCCTATTACAGCTTGTTCACCAGTCGCTTAATACATTACCCTCACCCTAAATCCCTCTCCCAGAGAGGAGAGGGACTTTGAGATGTGATCAGATGATTTCTGAACAGACTGTATTGATGAGGGAGTCTGAATAATCCCCCTAACTCACCCTTCCTAAACCGGAGAGATTAACTATGAAATTTAGGATAGATGAGTATGCTAATCTCGATTCATTTATTCATAGATGGAACCCCCAATCAAAGCTAATTGGGTTGGGAATATTAATGTTTGCTTTTGCTAATGTTCAACAACTCTGGCTAGTCCCCCCCATGTTGCTAGTCACATTAATATTATATACCATATCCAAACTTCCCCTATCCTTTTTAGGCGATCGCCTACAATATCCCGGACTGTTTATATTCGGGTTAGTTGGCTTATTGCCATTTATTTCCGGTCCGACTGTATTATGGTCTTGGGGACCCGTGATTATTCGCCAGGAAGGAAGTCTAGCCGTCTTGCTAATTGCGAGTAGATTTTTGGCAATTTTTACCACTGGAGTTGTCTTACTAGGGACTTGTCCATTTATCACCCTAATTAAAGCCATGCGATCGCTTGGTTTATCCCCCATTTTAGCGGATATGTTATTAATATCCTACCGATATATATTTGAACTCAGCCATCAGTTGCAAATGATGAAACGCGCCACCATATTAAGAGGTTTTCAACCCCACCAATTCAGTCGCCGAAATTTACAGATTTACGCAGCCTTAGCCGGGAGTTTATTAATTCGTAGTTATCAACAGTCCGAACAGGTCTATAAAGCCATGCAATTGCGAGGTTATGGAATCCCCGACAAAACCCATAAACCCTGGGAGTTTTTGACCGATTTTCCTAGTGCGATCGCCCTCGGAATCAGTTTAATGTTAGCCACCCTATTTGTCACCCTTTCCACCATCTCCACTTAACCGCAAATGGTGGGATTAATCTGCCATCAAATTCTGAACCGGATGCTGTCCATAAAATGGTAAAGCATCCGACCAGTGCGGGCGATTTCCCTGTTCCCATAACAGAGTAGCCCATTCTAATATAGCACAACTTGTGTGTCCGAGTCCACCCGTCAGCAAGATTTTTTTTAATGGTTTATCTTGTTGAGATAACAGCATTTCCCACTGTGAGGGAGACATAACACTATCAGCCAATTCTGTCACCAAACCCTGGGAAGAAACCTGATAAATAGCCACAAATAATTGTCCCCGTTGTGCCGGCATTTCTAGGGCAATATTCCCCGCATAATCCCCCGCTAAATTATAGGCAGCCGCCGCCAAAGTAGAAATCGCAAACAGGGGAATATCTAACTGTTGTGCGAGGGTTCTCGCCGTCACCACTCCCAAGCGAGTCCCCGTAAAACTTCCCGGCCCCCGCGCCACTGCGATTAGTTGTAAATCCGACCAAGTTTGAGGGGGCATAAATTCCGATATATGTTGATGTAGTTGGGTTGATAAATCCCTGCCCAAATGCCAAGTTTGGCAGCGCACAGGTTCCCCAAACTTCCCCATAGCTAAACCCAATTCTGGGCTACTGGTATGGATAGCCAAACCATAGTTTTTTGCCATTAGTGTACCTTGTGTAACTCACTGATATTATGCTATCCTAATAAGTGTAACTTTCTGCATAAAGCCCATGTAAATCCAGTTTACCAAAGTTAGGTCATCAATGAGAAAAGCTATAACCGACAATAATTAAGGATTTCGCTGGCCCGGTTCTGGACTCAGAATAATAACATATTCTCCGGCTGTGCTTTGCTGAATAATCACCAGGGGAGGGCGGGTATCAGAGGGGGCATTTTCAGGCAATGATGGGAAAATATAATATTGACTGTCTCGGTCAATTAACAGCCGCCAGACAATTTGTTGATCCGGCTGAGTTTTATCGTTATAATCTCGATCTAGTAAGGTTTTATAAAGTTCCAAATCTCCGATAAATCGAAAATTTCCCACCGCTGGGTCATCAGTCAGGTCGTTGATTTTGCGACCTAGGGGCAGCCGATTTTCTGGAGCAATTACAGTTACCACTGGCAGCATTGATGTATGGTTATGGGCATCTCGAATCGCGTCTAGGTTTCCCTGAGTTTGACCTAGATAAAATAAACCCGCCAAACACCAACCAGCAATCACGAATTCATTTAAAAAGTTTTTATCATAGTCAATTGGTTGTAAGTCCGGGAAAATCTGCAAAGTGCGAGTCGCTCGATAGCGGCGCTGTTTGAGGCTAATTTTTAACAGATAATCACGGCTGGCGTTGATAAAATGAGCGAATTTGCCGCTACTGCACTCCAGCAATTTGAGAGTAAGATAAATTAGCAAACTGATAGCGATCGCCACTCGAAATGTTCGCCAAAACGTAGACCACTCGCCGCTGGCAAAGTTGCCAAAAAAGACCTGAAGCGGGGCAATAAAAAACGATTCTATCGGCAAATCCAACGTGGTAATTTCAATTTGAAAATAACCGAAATATGCCCAGCGGTAAATCCAGCCCGTAAAATACAAGCCGACTCCTAATATAGTTAATAAACTGGCTAATCTACTAAACATTAAACCTCCATCGCCCATTAAACCCATGACCATGATTTGGGGGAGGGGAATCACTACTTATGCTATAGCGTTTCTCATATCCATAAGGTACAGCCCACTCACTCAAAGAGAAGCCGCTGCGCGTCTACACCGCAAACCCCTCTCCCATACGGGAGAGGGGCTTTGAAAAGCACCTCACCAATCCACCGAACCGCTATAACAGTTAATGATACCCTTGGAAATCAAGGCAATTTAACCCCTATTATCGAGCCATTATCCCCCGTGAAAACTGATAGTATCTTCTACCGAATTTTCCAACAGTACCCCCGCAGCTTCTTTGAACTGCTGAACCGCCCACCCGAAGAAAGCGATCGCTACCAATTCACCTCTGTAGAAGTGAAACAACTAGCCTTCCGCCTCGACGGAGTATTTCTGCCGACCACCTCAGAAGGCGATCGCCCCTTCTACCTAGCGGAAGTGCAATTTCAACCCGACGACGACCTCTATTATCGCATTTTCGCGGAACTGTTCCTCTACCTGCGACAATACCGACCCCCCCACCCGTGGCAGGTGGTCGTTATCTATCCCAACCGTAGCATTGAGCGGGAACAGTCCCACCAATTCCGGGAACTCCTGAACTCAGACCGGGTGACTCGGGTTTATCTCGACGAGTTGGAAAGTGAAAACCGTTTGGGAGTTGGTATCATCAAATTGGTACTCGAATCCGAATCGGAGGCGATCGCATCAGCCATAAACCTGATCGAGCAAGCCCAACAAACCCTCCCCCCAGAATCCATTCAACGGGATATCATTGATATCATCGAAACTATAGTTATTTACAAACTACCCCAAATAAGTCGCGAGGAGATTGCCCAAATGTTAGGACTCACCGATTTAAAACAAACCCGATTCTATCAAGAAGCATTTGCCGACGGTCGCCAAGAAGGTCGCCAAGAAGGTCGCCAAGAAGGGGTGCAAGAAGGTCTCCAACAGGAAAGGATAAATATTGTTGTGCGTTTGGCAAATTTGGGAAATAGCGCGATCCGGATCGCCGAAATGTTGGGTTTACCATTGGAGGAAATTCAGCAAATTTTGTCATCTCGTGCTGACAACTAGGAGCGCGCATCAAAGTTATGGGCGAGGCGATCGCCCATAACTTTCAATACGTTAATGAACTGCTTTGGGCAGCCTTAACTATCAATTATCAATTATCAATTATCCATGTTAGGACTCACCGATTTAAAACAAACCCGATTCTATCAAGAAGCATTTGCCGACGGTCGCCAAGAAGGTCGCCAAGAAGGTCGCCAAGAAGGTCTCCAACAAGGTCTCCAACAGGAAAGGATAAATATTGTTGTGCGTTTGGCAAATTTGGGAAATAGCGCGATCCGGATCGCCGAAATGTTGGGTTTACCATTAGAGGAAATTCAGCAAATTTTGTCATCTCGTGCTGACAACTAGGAGCGCGCATCAAAGTTATGGGCGAGGCGATCGCCTTCATTGCCTGCCTACCCAGAAAACCTATCAGTTAACCAGTGGGTTACAATCAAAAACAAAACTGCCAAGGAGACCAGGGCAAATCAAGGCAATTTAACCCCTATTATCGAGCCATTATCCCCCGTGAAAACTGATAGTATATTCTACCGAATTTTCCAACAGTACCCCCGCAGCTTCTTTGAACTGCTGAACCGCCCACCCGAAGAAAGCGATCGCTACCAATTCACCTCTGTAGAAGTGAAACAACTAGCCTTCCGCCTCGACGGAGTATTTCTCCCGACGACCTCAGAAGGCGATCGCCCCTTCTACCTAGCGGAAGTGCAATTTCAACCCGACGACGACCTCTATTATCGCATTTTCGCGGAACTGTTCCTCTACCTGCGACAATACCGACCCCCCCACCCGTGGCAGGTGGTCGTTATCTATCCCAACCGTAGCATTGAGCGGGAACAGTCCCACCAATTCCGGGAACTCCTGAACTCAGACCGGGTGACTCGGGTTTATCTCGACGAGTTGGAAAGTGAAAACCGTTTGGGAGTTGGTATCATCAAATTGGTACTCGAATCCGAATCGGAGGCGATCGCATCAGCCATAAACCTGATCGAGCAAGCCGAACAAACCCTCCCCCCAGAATCAATTCAACGGGATATCATTGATATCATCGAAACTATAGTTATTTACAAACTACCCCAAATAAGTCGCGAGGAGATTGCCCAAATGTTAGGACTCACCGATTTAAAACAAACCCGATTCTATCAAGAAGCATTTGCCGACGGTCGCCAAGAAGGTCTCCAACAGGAAAGGATAAATATTGTTGTGCGTTTGGCAAATTTGGGAAATAGCGCGATCCGGATCGCCGAAATGTTGGGTTTACCATTGGAGGAAATTCAGCAAATTTTGTCATCTCGTGCTGACAACTAGGAGCGCGCATCAAAGTTATGGGCGAGGCGATCGCCCATAACTTTCAATACGTTAATGAACTGCTTTGGGCAGCCTTAACTATCAATTATCAATTATCAATTATCCATGTTAGGACTCACCGATTTAAAACAAACCCGATTCTATCAAGAAGCATTTGCCGACGGTCGCCAAGAAGGTCGCCAAGAAGGTCGCCAAGAAGGTCGCCAAGAAGGTCGCCAAGAAGGTCGCCAAGAAGGGGTGCAAGAAGGTCTCCAACAGGAAAGGATAAATATTGTTGTGCGTTTGGCAAATTTGGGAAATAGTGCGGAAGCGATCGCCGAAATGTTGGGTTTACCATTAGAGGAAATTCAGCAAATTTTGTCATCTCGTGCTGACAACTAGGAGCGCGCATCAAAGTTATGGGAGAGGCGATCGCCCATAACTTTCAATACGTTAATGATGGGATGGTGTGGGTGTGGTGAAATTGTGCGAAGTTTCCGAAAAAGGGTGGAGCGAGCGTGAAGATGTTAGTATTAGTTTATATCCTATCTCACACCTGCCATGAAAACCCCTCAACTGATGATTTTCCTAGTGCTGGCTGGTCTGACAGTACCCACCGCTGACACTCCACGAGCGATCGCACTCCCCGTGCTGGTAGCCCAAAACCAAGCCCAAAATCAACCGATTCCGATTTCCTTGCCGACCTCGGCGGCGGTGAGTTTGGTTAATGGCGGTCAACGCTCCGGTCAACTGGTTGAAATTAACTCTCAATATCTCATTGTAACACGAGGTGACAGTCGCGCTCAAGAAGCGATCGCCAATGTTTCCCGCGTGCAATTTCGGGGGGATATTTGGTGGCCGACTTCCGACGGTCGGATAGTGATTCGCGGCGACCATGAGAACACAGGCGGAAACCCCCGACGCTTCCGGGTGCGGGTGGATGGATTAGTTTGGGAAGATGCAGATAAAGGCTTTTTGGCGATCGTACCAGAAGCCGTTATCGCAGTAGATGATCAACCGGGCATTCCCAGGGGAATGAAGAACATAATTCATAGTCGTTATGTGGTGACTGCCATAGAATTCGCCCCCCAGAATTCCGAGTTAATTATCACGGCGAAATTGCTATCCCCTTCCGAATAGCTTTCCCGTAGGTTGGGTGCAGGGGAGTGCAACCCAACTAACACTTTCTAGGATTATATAGCAACCGCCAGAGCGGTTCGGACTGAGCGGCTAATTTTAGACCCGCCTTGAAATGAATTTGAAGGCTGATAGCAAAAGTCCACTCAAGTAGACTAAATAGACAAGAGGAGATCATCATGAATTCCGATATCCGTCAAGAAATTATTGACCTAGCCAGAGAACTACCCGATGATGTTTTGCCAGATGTTCTGACATTTTTACGCTGTATAAATGACCGAAAAAACCAATAATTCCAGATAATGATACTGCCAATAATCAGGTAGAATTGGGTCGGGCGATCGCGGCTTATCAGGCGATCGCTGATAAGTACAAGAATGCGTTGCGGGAATTAGCAAAGTGAACCAACCATTATGGATATCCGAAGAAATTGTTAGGCAGCTTCCCGTAGGTTGGGTGCAACGAGCGTGAAACCCAACATCAATTTTCAATTAATAATAGGTGATGCCATGAAAAGATTAATGATGGGTGGTTTATTGGGAGTAACAATGCTATTGGCGACTCCCGCGATATTGCCAATTCTGGCACAGCGCAGTTATGCCCAAACCTCCCAGACTCAGGCGGCACAATTGCAACAACTGATTGATTTAGCAGCTTCCCGTAGGTTGGGTGCAACGCAGTGAAACCCAACATCAATTTTCAATTAATATTAGGTGATGCCATGAAAAGATTAATGATTGGTTCTCTATTGGGAGTGTCGATGCTAGTGGGGACTCCCGCGATATTGCCAATTCTGGCACAGCGCAGTTATGCCCAAACCTCCCAGACTCAGGCGGCACAACTGCAACAACTGATGCAACAAGCATGGCAGCAAACTCAGCAAGGGCAACCTTTACAAGCCATAGAAACCCTTAAACAAGCCCTAGCTATTGCCCAAAGTATCCAAAATCGAGAAGGGGAAGCATTGGCAAATCTGGTTCTGGGTTTCAACTATAATCGGATCGGTAAATCCCAGGAAGCCTTAACATACTTCCAGCAAGCATTACCCATAATGCGGGAAGTGCGCGATCGCACCGGGGAAGCGGCTACTCTCCATAATATCGGTGCAGTTTACCGCGATATCGGTCAACCCCAGCAAGCCTTAACATACTTCCAGCAAGCATTACCCATTAGGCGGGAAGTGGGCGATCGCGCCGGGGAAGCCACTACTCTCAGTAATATCGGTGCAGTTTACCGCGCTATCGGTAAACCCCAGGAAGCCATCGAAAACTTGGAAAAATCCGTACAAATTACCCTAGAAATGCGTGCAGGTTTGCAACAGGAAAACCGCCAAACATTCCTAGAAAGTAACCGAGGAACACTCGTCAGCCTTGTAGACCTTCTCATTGACCAAAACCAACCCGACCAAGCCTTTAAATGGTATAACCTCGCCACCACCTTCGACCTCGCCGACTATACCCGCCTTATCGATGCCCAAGTTGGCGACCCAGAAGCCCAAAAACTCATTGACCAATGGAATCAAAACCATCAACGCCTACAATTCCTTTACGCCCAAGTTGACCAGGACTGGACACCCCAACTCTCCCAACAAATCAACCAATTACAAGCCCAAAATAGCCAACTAGCCGAGAATATCTCCCGCCAATATCCCCCAGTTGCCGAACTCTTTGAAACCACCCCCCAAGACATCCAAACTATCCGGGAAAATATCGCCCCCGGAACCCTGGTTATTCAACCCGTTTTGTTAACTAATATTCGTAACGTCCAGGATAAAATCGGCATTTTTTTAGTCAGCCGCGACCAAGCCACCCTCGTCCGCACCATTCCCATTAACCCCACCGAATTTGATGCCATCCTCACCGAATATCGCGCCCAAATCCAAAACCCAAACTCCGACAACTACGCTGGCAATCAAGAACTACTGTATGATTATCTCATTCGTCCCGTCGAGGCGGATATTGCTGCCTATTCTCCCGAAAAAATCGCCATCATTGCCACCGGAAAACTCCGTTATATTCCCTGGGAAACTTTCTATGATAACCAAAGCGACCAATACCTACTAGAAAAATACCCCATCCACTACCTCACCCGCATTTCCGCCACCCGCCATATCCCCAGCAACCCCACCCGCACCCCCAATATTTTAGCCTTTGGCAACCCCACCCCCACCTCCCAAGAACTCCCCGGATCGGAACAGGAAGCCCGCCAAGTTACCGAAATTTTATCAGGGGAATATTGGGTGAGGGAAGAAGCGACCCTCAACCGTTTTTATAACGATTATCTCCGGTTTAATATCCTCCATTTAGCCAACCCAGTCTGCTTGAACCCCCAGGGATGTGCGGAGCTAGAGGCAAATCAGATATTATTTGCCAATGGAGAAATCTTAAATATTGCGGATATAGCATTGTTGGGATTAAACCAAACTAAATTGGTAGTTTTAAGTGCTTGTCAAACCGCGATGACAAGGGAATCAGACGGCCGCGAATTGCCAGCGATCGCCTACTTATTTGAACGGGCGGGAGCCGATGCCGTGATTGCCAGCTTATGGAGTGCGGAGGACAAGAAAGCCCTCTTAATTATGACACAATTTTATGAGAATGTCAACGAGGGAATGACAAAAGCCGAGGCTTTACGACAGGCGAAATTAACCTTCGTCCAACAAGGCCTACATCCCTTTTCTTGGTCGCCTTTAATTCTGATAGGTGATGGCAGTTATTTATGAGGGAATATTGGCAAGTTGAAGGGGGGAGATATTTAGGGATGGATTGAGGTTTTCGGGTGGGGTGAGAAATCCGGTCAACCCAACAGTTAACAATTACTGTAAAATTGACAGGCAAGGTTCCACCCCACATCAACTTTCAAATGTGGCTGAATAAACTTAGATTAGGTGATGCCATGGAAAGATTAATAATTGGTTCTCTATTGGCAGTCCGTAGGTTGGGTGTAACGAGCGTGAAACCCAACTAGCTTCCCGTAGGTTGGGTGCAACGCAGTGAAACCCAACATCAATTTTCAATTAATAATAGGTGATGCCATGAAAAGATTAATGATGGGTGGTTTATTGGGAGTAACAATGCTATTGGGGACTCCCGCGATATTGCCAATTCTGGCACAGCGCAGTTATGCCCAAACCTCCCAGACTCAGGCGGCACAATTGCAACAACTGATTGATTTAGCAGCTTCCCGTAGGTTGGGTGCAACGCAGTGAAACCCAACATCAATTTTCAATTAATAATAGGTGATGCCATGAAAAGATTAATGATGGGTGGTTTATTGGGAGTAACAATGCTATTGGGGACTCCCGCCATATTGCCAATTCTGGCACAGCGCAGTTATGCCCAAACCTCCCAGACTCAGGCGGCACAATTGCAACAACTGATTGATTTGGGAGCCCAGCAAACTCAGCAAGGGCAACCTTTACAAGCCATAGAAACCCTTAAACAAGCCCTAGCTATTGCCCAAAGTATCCAAAATCGAGAAGGGGAAGCATTGGCAAATCTTTTTCTGGGTTTCAACTATAATCGGATCGGTGAACCCCAGGCAGCCTTAAACTTCTATCATCAAGCTGTTAGACTCTTTCAAGAAGTTAATGAGCGCGCCGGGGAAGCCACTACTCTCAATAATATCGGTTTAGTTTACAGCGATATCGGTCAACCCCAGCAAGCCTTAACATACTACCAGCAAGCATTACCCATAATGCGGGAAGTGCGCGATCGCACCGGGGAAGCGACTACTCTCCATAATATCGGTTTCGTTTACAGCGCTATCGGTCAACCCCAGGAAGCCTTAACATACTTCCAGCAAGCATTACCCATAAGGCGGGAAGTGAGCGATCGCGCCGGGGAAGCGACTACTCTCCATAATATCGGTGCAGTTTACAGCGATATCGGTAAATCCCAGGAAGCCTTAACATACTTCCAGCAAGCATTAACCATTAGCCGGGAAGTGCGCGATCGCGCCGGGGAAGCGGCTACTCTCAATAATATCGGTGGAGTTTACGGCGCTATCGGTCAACCCCAGCAAGCCTTAACATACTACCAGCAAGCATTACCCATTAGGCGGGAAGTGAGCGATCGCACCGGTGAAGCCACTACTCTCAATAATATCGGTTTAGTTTACAGCGATATCGGTCAACCCCAGGAAGCCTTAACATACTACCAGCAAGCATTACCCATTAGGCAGGAAGTGAGCGATCGCGCCGGTGAAGCCACTACTCTCCATAATATCGGTGCAGTTTACCACGCTATCGGTCAACCCCAGGAAGCCTTAACATACTTCCAGCAAGCATTACCCATTAGGCAGGAAGTGAGCGATCGCGCCGGGGAAGCGGCTACTCTCAATAATATCGGTGGAGTTTACCGCGCTATCGGTCAGCCCCAGGAAGCCTTAACATACTACCAGCAAGCATTACCCATAATGCGGGAAGTGAGCGATCGCACCGGGGAAGCCACTACTCTCAGTAATATCGGTGCAGTTTACCGCGCTATCGGTCAACCCCAGCAAGCCTTAACATACTACCAGCAAGCATTACCCATTAGGCGGGAAGTGAGCGATCGCGCCGGGGAAGCCATTACTCTCAATAATATCGGTTTAGTTTACAGCGATATCGGTGAACCCCAGCAAGCCTTAACATACTACCAGCAAGCATTAACCATATTGCGGGAAGTGAGCGCTCGCGCCGGGGAAGCGGCTACTCTCAATAATATCGGTGCAGTTTACGGCGCTATCGGTCAACCCCAGGAAGCCTTAACATACTACCAGCAAGCATTACCAATATGGCGGGAAGTGAGCGATCGCGCCGGGGAAGCCACTACTCTCAATAATATCGGTGGAGTTTACCGCGCTATCGGTCAACCCCAGCAAGCCTTAACATACTACCAGCAAGCATTACCAATATGGCGGGAAGTGCGCGATCGCGCCGGTGAAGCCACTACTCTCCATAATATCGGTGCAGTTTACCACGCTATCGGTCAACCCCAGGAAGCCTTAACATACTTCCAGCAAGCATTACCCATTAGGCAGGAAGTGAGCGATCGCGCCGGGGAAGCGGCTACTCTCAATAATATCGGTGGAGTTTACCGCGCTATCGGTCAGCCCCAGGAAGCCTTAACATACTACCAGCAAGCATTACCCATAATGCGGGAAGTGAGCGATCGCACCGGGGAAGCCACTACTCTCAGTAATATCGGTGCAGTTTACCGCGCTATCGGTCAACCCCAGCAAGCCTTAACATACTACCAGCAAGCATTACCCATTAGGCGGGAAGTGAGCGATCGCGCCGGGGAAGCCATTACTCTCAATAATATCGGTTTAGTTTACAGCGATATCGGTGAACCCCAGCAAGCCTTAACATACTACCAGCAAGCATTAACCATATTGCGGGAAGTGAGCGCTCGCGCCGGGGAAGCGGCTACTCTCAATAATATCGGTGCAGTTTACGGCGCTATCGGTCAACCCCAGGAAGCCTTAACATACTACCAGCAAGCATTACCAATATGGCGGGAAGTGAGCGATCGCGCCGGGGAAGCGGCTACTCTCAATAATATCGGTGGAGTTTACCGCGCTATCGGTCAACCCCAGCAAGCCTTAACATACTACCAGCAAGCATTACCAATATGGCGGGAAGTGCGCGATCGCAGGGGGGAAGCGGCTACTCTCAATAATATCGGTGGAGTTTACAGCCAAATAGGTCAACCCCAGGAAGCCTTAACATACTACCAGCAAGCATTACCCATATTGCGGGAAGTGAGCGATCGCGCCGGGGAAGCCACTACTCTCAATAATATCGGTTTAGTTTACAGCGATATCGGTCAACCCCAGCAAGCCTTAACATACTACCAGCAAGCATTACCCATTAGGCGGGAAGTGAGCGATCGCGCCGGGGAAGCCACTACTCTCAATAATATCGGTGCAGTTTACAGCGATATCGGTCAACCCCAGGAAGCCTTAACATACTACCAGCAAGCATTACCCATTAGGCGGGAAGTGGGCGATCGCGCCGGGGAAGCCACTACTCTCAGTAATATCGGTTTAGTTTACCGCGATATCGGTCAACCCCAGGAAGCCTTAACATACTACCAGCAAGCATTACCCATTAGGCGGGAAGTGGGCGATCGCGCCGGGGAAGCCACTACTCTCAGTAATATCGGTGGAGTTTACAGCGAAATCAATCAACCCCAGACCGCCATCGAAAACTTGGAAAAATCCGTACAAATTACCCTAGAAATGCGTGCAGGTTTGCAACAGGAAAACCGCCAAACATTCCTAGAAAGTAACCGAGGAAGATCCGTCGCCCTTGTAGACCTTCTCATTGACCAAAACCAACCCGACCAAGCCTTTAAATGGTATAACCTCGCCACCACCTTCGACCTCGCCGACTATACCCGCCTTATCGATGCCCAAGTTGGCGACCCAGAAGCCCAAAAACTCATTGACCAATGGAATCAAAACCATCAACGCCTACAATTCCTTTACGCCCAAGTTGACCAGGACTGGACACCCCAACTCTCCCAACAAATCAACCAATTACAAGCCGAAAATAGCCAACTAGCCGAGGATATCTCCCGCCAATATCCCCCAGTTGCCGAACTCTTTGAAACCACCCCCCAAGACATCCAAACTCTCCGGGCAAATATCGCCCCCGGAACCCTAGTGATTCAACCCGTTTTGTTAACTAATATTCGTAACGTCCAGGATAAAATCGGCATTTTTTTAGTCAGCCGCGACCAAGCCACCCTCGTCCGCACCATTCCCATTAACCCCACCGAATTTGATGCCATCCTCACCGAATATCGCGCCCAACTCCAAAACCCAAACTCCGACAACTACGCTGGCAATCAAGAACTACTGTATGATTATCTCATTCGTCCCGTCGAGGCGGATATTGCTGCCTATTCTCCCGAACAAATCGCCATTATTGCCACCGGAAAACTCCGTTATATTCCCTTTGAAACCCTCTATGATAATCAAAGCGAACAATACCTCCTTGAAAAATACCCCATCCACTACCTCACCCGCATTTCCGCCACCCGCAATATCCCAAATAACCCCCGATTATCCACCAATGTTTTAGCCTTTGGCAACCCCACCCCCACCTCCCGAGAACTTCCCGGAGCCGAACAGGAAGCCCGCCAAGTTACCGAAATTTTATCAGGGGAATATTGGCTGCGGGAACAAGCCACCCGCCACCGTTTTTATAACGATTCTGCCCGGTTTAATATCCTGCATTTGGCGACCCACGGCTGCTTTCAAAGGCAAGGATGTCCGGGGCTAAATTTAGAGGCAAATAACATATTATTTGCTAATGGTGAAACCTTCAATATTGCTGATGCCGCTTTGTTGGGATTAAACCAAACTAACTTGGTGGTTTTAAGTGCTTGTGAAACCGCCATGGAAGCCGAATCAGACGGCCGCGAATTTGCAGCGATCGCCTACTTATTTGAACGGGCGGGAGCCGATGCCGTGATAGCCAGTTTATGGAATGCCGAGGACAACAAAACCCTCTTAATTATGACACAATTTTATGAGAATGTCAACCAGGGAATGACGAAAGTTGAGGCCTTACGGCAGGCGAAATTAACCTTCGCCCAACAAGCCATACATCCCTTTTATTGGTCGCCTTTAATTCTGATAGGTGATGGCAGTTCTTTTTAAGGTGGATATCCGCTGCTGAGTAACTGTCCGTAGGTTGGGTGCAACGAGCGTGAAACCCAACATCCACAGCTTTGCGTAGTAGGGCAGTGAAACCCAACTAGCTTTCCGTGGGTTGTGTGTAACCCATTGCCACCCCACATCAATTTTCAATATTTTCCAACAGTACCCCCGCAGCTTCTTTGAACTGCCGAACCGTCCACCCGAAGAAAGCGATCGCTACCAATTCACCTCTGTAGAAGTCAAACAACTAGCCTTCCGCCTCGACGGAGTATTTCTCCCGACCACCTCAGTAACTGTCCGTCGGTTGGGTGCAGGGCAGTGAAACCCAACATCATCGGAGGCGATCGCATCAGCCATAAGCCTGATCAAGCAAGCCCAACAAACCCTCCCCCCAGAATCAATTCAACGGGATATCATTGATATCATCGAAACTATAGTTATTTACAAACTACCCCAAATAAGTCGCGAGGAGATTGCCCAAATGTTAGGAATCACCGATTTAAAACAAACCCGATTCTATCAAGAAGCATTTGCCGACGGTTGCCAAGAAGGGCTGCAACAGGAAAGGATAAATATTGTTGTGCGTTTGGCAAATTTGGGAAATAGCGCGGAAGCGATCGCCGAAATGTTGGGTTTACCATTGCAGGAAATTCAGCAAATTTTGTCATCTCGTGCTGACAACTAGGGGCGCGCATCAAAGTTATGGGAGAGGCGATCGCCCACTCCCTTTCCGGAAGTTAATCAACGCCTTTGGGCAGCATTAATTATTAATTATTCCGGTTGGAAAACAGTGGCATAGATACAAACATCCCAGCGATAATGATACCAAAAAGGTCGTTACGAACCCATCTTAATTGCAGCAACTCCAGCACCAAGAATAACCCGACAACTATGGCAAAAACTTGGTTTTCGTCCACGTCATGATATGGTTTTATCCAGTTTTTAAAAATGATAAACATTGGAGAAATTAGCAGTGCTACAAATGGCGTAAAAACTATCAAGTTATTGCTAAAAATATAGGCGACCATAGCCATAGTTAATGTATCCATCCAGAACTGTTTACTGTGGATTCTTTTGCGCCAATGTTCACTGCTAATCAAGTTATGGCAATATTGCTTAAACCGCAGGCGCTGATTTTTGCGTCTAGCTTTGGGGTCTAATTTGAGTACCATTTGCCATTCAGGAACCCCTCGATTTTGGACTCTACCTAATAACTTAACCCGGACAATATTCTTGAGGTTTAATTGGGTTAATTCAGAGGCGATCGCCTTAGCTATTTGGGGATAATCAACCTGTTGTTGGGCGGCACGATTAATCACAATAGTTAACTTGGATTTACTAATCCGATTAACTTGCACCTTAACTTGATAGAATTTGAGAGCCTTTTGCAGAACCTCAGTGATTTGTGGTTCTTCCTGGGGGAGTTTACTAGGTTTTATTGGCTGTTTAATCGGGGTTTGATTAGTGGCGATCGCCACAAAACCAGTTTCCGATTCCGACTGGAAACCCGGCATAGCCTCAATATATTTAGGAGTAGGGTGCAACTTGAGCAGTAACGCCGCCGCCGAATGAAAACGCTTGCTAGTCGCCCCCGCCAACATTCTATCTAAAATATCACCTAATTCGTCACTAACAGGACTTTTTAAATAGCTACGCCAGCCCCAATTACCCTCATGACCATCAAACAAATCAAAAGGGGTAACACCCGTCAACAAATGAATACAAGTTACCCCCAAACTATAAATATCACTAGCAAAGACAGCCTTTCCCATCAACTGTTCTGGGGCGGTATAAGCAGCCGAACCAATCAGAGTCCCGGTTTTAGGTAATAGCCCCCCTGTCACCAATTTAGCCGCCCCGAAATCCACCAAAACCAAGGTATTTTCTGAGCCTTTACTGCTACGGTGGCGACGGATAATATTTTCCGGTTTAATATCTCGATGAATCACCTTATGGCTGTGAATAAACTGTAACACAGGTAACAATTCATCCAGAACCTGATAAATTTGATTTTCCGTAAACGGACCCTTGAGCATCAATTCTTGAGCCAGGTTATTACCCTCAATAAACTCTTGAACCAAATATTGATAGGGTTCCGACTCAAAATAAGCCACCCGGTTAGGGATTTGGGGATGTTCCCCTAAAATCTCCAGTTGCTGCGCTTCCTGACGAAATAACTCCGCCGCTCCCTTGGCATTATTTCCCTGGGGAAAAAACTGTTTAATGGCGACTTGGGGATGGTGGGGTGTCAGTTGATCAACCGCTAAAAATGTGCGACCGAATCCCCCTTGTCCCAGGAGTTCCAGCGCAGCATAACGGCTATTGGCTGACCCCGCCATTGGCGGCGATAGTTTCACAGAAGCGCCACAGTGTTGGCACAACTCCCCCTCACCTGGTTTTTCGGGATTGGGACAGTGGGGATTAAAACAGTAACTCATAATCTGAGGATGTTAAAAAAAATTAAAGATGGGGGTGACGATTGACCCCCAATTGTTAATGGCTGTCCGCTGGTGATTAGGTGGGGATAGGCTCTCCTGGTCGCAATTTTGACCATTTTCCGGTTTCTTGTTTAAAGCTCTCACAGCCAACTACATCCCATTCCATCTCGATGCTATCTTCTGTGGTGCGAATATTAACGTTGATGCTGGGTTCAACGGGGTCAAAGGTGGGATTTTCGCTAACATGGCGTTCCTGATGCTGGGTTTCTACCGCGTGGTAGGTGATACAGCGATCGACATAGTAACAGTTAACACAAATACACATATTCAAAATCCTCTGTATATTTTCAAAAGGATTGACTACTTGATTTCCCTTTCTGCTAATTTAGCTTATATTAATCGATTCTTGCTGATGCTGCTATGGGTCTAGCCTACTGTTATCCTGGTCTAGCCACTATCTCAAGCACCTTTGCGCCAACAGATGACTGTTACGGCTGTTTCTGACTCAGACTGGGGGATGATACTGGCTTAACCCCCCTCAGTACAATTTTACCCGATCTCGAACCTGATGCCAATTTCTGGGAATTTCATGGGTATCGGTTTAGTATTTAAAGTTAAATTCTGAACTCATAGTATAGCGATCGCGTCCAGCTTTTTTGGATTCATACAGTGCTTGATCTGCTGCCATAAACAGGGTCTCTGGATGATAATCACTGCTAGGAATTATGCTGGCAATTCCTATACTTATCGTTACTACCGGATGCTGAGAATCTACAGATTTAGGCACTCCAGAAGCTATAGCTAATTCTTTGACCGCGAGGCAAATTTTTGCCGCCACAAACATGGCTCCCTTCCCATCAGTTTGGGGTAGAAGCACCACAAACTCTTCTCCACCATATCTAGCTAATAAATCATTGGGACGTTGTAAATTATGTTGAATAGCTTGGGCTACTTTTTGTAAACATACGTCTCCGGCTAGATGACCAAAAGTATCGTTATATAGTTTAAAGTAATCTATATCGCAGACAATTAATGCCAGGGGATTATGTTTGATAGCCATACATTCCCATTCCATTTTAAAAGCCTTCTGGAATTGTGAGCGATTAGCCACCTTAGTGAGTTCATCAACATAAACTAAATTTGATAAATATTGGTTATCACGTTCCAATTGTTCTATATAAATAGAACTAGGCACTTGGGGGAATATCGGTTTATAGCTAAAGTAAACACGATACAAATCACAAGCCAAAAGATAATGATTATTTAGGCTTTTAATTATCCCTATACTCTCTAAGTAATAGGCTGATATTGGCTCAATTTTTAAGGCTTTTTTGGCGGCGATTAACTGCTGCATAATTTCCACTAATTGTGGCTTTTTTTGAATTAATATCCAGAATCTTTTCAGATAATTTTTATAAATACCTGCATCGGTAGAAGCTCGATGAAAAAAATCATCAAATTTTGTTTGATGATCATATAAATAATGAAAAGCTAGATGAATTAAATAGGGATGTCCACCGACCAAGCAGGTTAATTTGTGTAACTGATTTTCGGTTAAAGTGAGTTGGTATTTGTCGGCTAGTTCTCCCACTTGCTGATGCGTAAACTCAGGTAAATCAATCAATACACCTACATTAAAGGGAGATTGATTAATCCCTAAAGAAACATAAACTTCTGTGGAATGAACCAAAACCAGGCGCAATTTCTGCCAAATTGTTGAATGTGCAGATTTCTCATGCCAAAATCGCAATAATGGCAGAAAGTTCATGAAGATTTTGGGATACTCAAACAGCAAATTAACCTCATTAAAAACCAATAAAAAAGGTCCGTTAATTTGGGGAATTAAGTATTCTTCAAAATACATCGTGCAGCTCACTTTGTCGCCGATGTCTTCATCCCAATAATCATTAATATTATAGGCTATTCCTAACTGTCTGGTGACATTACTACATAACCAACGCAAAAATTTGGTCGAACTTTCAAAAATCCCTAAATCCGCTTGGTGAAAGTCAATTAAGACGGTACTATATCCTAAACTGTTGGCGTGGTTAATCAACCTTAGCATTAACGAACTTTTTCCCATTTTTCGGGGTGCTTTAATTCGCATAACACTACCAGGTTGGGTTATTTGCTGATAGGCTCTAATTTCGATGGGGGGACGCTCCACATAAAAAGCAGAATCCAGAGACAGCGGACTATCAGGACATGGGAGACAACCAAGAGGATTACTGAATTCTAATTCTGGCGGTATAGCTTGATCCATTTTCCCTCAAAATATTTTTGGTCTCATGGTATTGTATAGTATATATTAAGTGCGAGACGTTTAGGAGTCAAAATAAGGCTGCAATGCCTGAAATAACCTCCTAGTGGGACTTTCGCCCTTGGTGAAATATAGCCCCAGACAGGAAAATTAGGACGTATAATGGAGAGGACGAGATGACTAAGAAGACCAAAAATGCCAGCCCCCTATAGTTACGACCTCAGACAAAAAGTTATTGATGCAATTGAACTAGACGGTATGCCCAAAACAGAAGCCAGTCAAGTTTTCCATGTCAGCCGGAACACTATCAATCTCTGGCTGCAAAGAAAAGCACAGACCGGAGACTTCCTCCCTAAACCTAATCACCGACCTGGCAATAACCACAAAATTACCGACTGGCATAAATTCAAGGCTTTTGCCCAAGAGCATGGCCACAAAACCTCCGCTCAAATGGCTGAACTTTGGGATGACGACATCTCTCCTGGCACCATATCCAGAGCCTTGAAGAAAATTGGCTTCACCAGAAAAAAAACTTACGGCTACCAAGAAGGTGATGAGCAACAGCGAGAGGAGTTTATTGCTCAGATTGAACATATGGAGCCGGAAGGGTTGGTTTACCTCGATGAAGCTGGCATGAATAGTCAAGACTCGGATTATCCTTATGGTTACTGCCAGGAAGGACAACGCTTCGATGCCCTCAAATCAGGGAAGAGGCAGGGCAGGGTGAGCTATATGGCCCCATGGTGTCATCAACAACTCTTAGCTCCCTTTACCTTTGAGGGTTGTTGTAATCGGACAGTGTTTGAGTTGTGGTTGGAGTTCATCTTAATTCCAACACTGAAGCCAGGTCAAACTCTAGTACTGGACAATGCAACGTTTCATAAAGGGGGGCGGCAGGCTGAACTGGTGGAGGCAGCTCCATGCCGTTTACTCTATCTTCGGCCTTATTCGCCAGACCTCAACAAGATAGAGAAATGTTGGTCGTGGTTGAAAGC
Source organism: Limnospira platensis NIES-39 (assembly GCF_026000695.1). Lineage (GTDB taxonomy): Bacteria > Cyanobacteriota > Cyanobacteriia > Cyanobacteriales > Microcoleaceae > Limnospira > Limnospira platensis. The sequence goes on along the minus strand of NZ_AP026945.1, from coordinate 2,086,494 downwards.
CCGCATTCGCCATTGCACGTGAGCAGTTTGATTCTCTCGATGATGCCATGGATTCCGTTCTCCCAGCTGCGTCCTAACCGTATTGACTAGTGCTATATAAGGGACTCGTACCCTGACCATCCCATAACTGTTTATATGTCCCAACGTTGGGTATATAAATATACAAAGTGCGAGACGTTCAGGCATGAAATAGGGTTGAAATACCTGAAATAACCGCCTGGTGGGTACTTCAACCCCTTGGTTGAATATAAGGAGCGCACTCCTGACCATCCTCATAACTGTTTATATGTCCCAACATTCGGTATATAAATATACCAAATAAGGCAGGGAACCCAAGGTCAAAACGAACTAACTCATACAAATTCCTTATAGTAAGCCCAGAAATGGATAAGTAAAGCTAGGAAGTCAGGGTAACGGCGATAGCCACCCCCAGTTTTGGGAATCACAATCTCAGGATTGAAGCGGGGAACGGAAGGCATGAAGCAGAACCAACTGCCAAACTTGACCACTGCCAACCATCCATGATTAGGGAAACCGAATGTCCGGCTTGAACCATCGTAAATTCTAAGTAGCGAAATAGGTTGATACGCTGCGCTCAAAAGAGTATAGGGAAAAGTAGGGTATTTTTGTTAACACCTACACAGACCTTTAAAGTACCTCGGTGGAGAGGACAAATCTAAAGATGGAATGCCCATACAAACGGAACGTTTTTAACCCCTTCTAGGCTCTGACAATCTGGTCGAGAGAGTCAGTAGTGAAAGTGTAAGCGTAAGCCTATTAGGGGGTGAGATGTGACCAAAAGCCAACGCCCTGCTGTAATGGTAGGGATATGCTAACAGGTCACGGTTTGATTGTAAGGAATAGAGTCTAGTAGGTGTACATATGGCGATAGTGAGTTTAAAGAAAGGATTTGGCAAGCCCAAACCAATCAAGACTACGAACAACGCATGGAAGGCAATCCCATGGACTAAGGTTCAGCGGAAAGTCTTCAAGCTCCAAAAGAGTATATTTCAAGCAGCTAAATCGGGACAGGATGCAAAGGTTAGAAGGTGGCAACGTCTATTGGTGAAATCATATTATGCCCGGCTCTTAGCAGTGCGGCTGTAGGGGTGGGTTCCACGGTCAGCCATGCTTCCCAACAGTCAGCTTAATAAACCCGCCCCCCCAAGCGGGTCAAGGCAAGAAGACAGCCGGTGTTGATGGAGTAAGAGTAATCTCTCCAAGACAAAGGTTTGAACTGGTCAAGAACATTAAGGGAAACCTCAAAGCAAAACCACTGCGACGGGTTTGGATTCCAAAACCTGGTAGGGATGAAAAAAGCTGGAATAGGAATACCCACAATTCAAGATAGAGCAAGGCAAGCCTTGGTTAAGTCGGCTCTCGAACCTGAATGGGAATCGAGATTTGAAGGCACAAGCTACGGGTTCCGTCCAGGACGGTCAGCCCATGACGCAGTTAGCAGAATTTACACTGCCATAAATCAAGGACAATATTATGTTCTCGATGCCGATATAGCAAAATGCTCTTACCGTGAACCATGATTACCTACTGTCCAAAATTCATTGTCCAAGCAGCCTAAAAAGAGACCTGAAACAATGGCTCAAAGCGGGAGTGCTAGATAAAGGTGTATTTGAGGATACAGAAGCAGGAACACCTCAAGGAGGGGTAATAAGTCCAATACTCGCCAACATCGCACTGTTGGGAATGGAAAGGCTAGTTAAAGGAATGTATCCAAATAAAGGCACAGCCACCCAGGTGAACCTTATAAGATATGCCGATGATTTTGTGGTCATCTCCAAAGACCTAGGAATCATTGAACAGTGCCAAACTGCTATTTCTGAATGGCTAAAACCTGTAGGCTTAGAAATAAAATCTGAAAAAACTCGAATCTGCCACACGCTCAAATCTACTGAGTATGATGGTAAAACAGAAAAACCAGGGTTCGACTTTCTAGGATTCAATATCAGGCAACATCCAGTAGGAAAATATAAATCTGGGAAAACAGGCGGGGCAGCAAGCCGATTAATCGGACATAAAACCCACATAAAACCCAGCCATAAAGCAGTTAAAGCCCATACAGAAGTGATTAAAGGTGTAATCAAACAACATAGAACAGCACCTCAGTCAGCCCTGATAAAACATCTAAACCCGATTATTCGGGGATGGTCAAATTACTACTCAGCGGTAGTCTCAGCAGAGACCTTCAATAAGCTAGACCTCATAATCTGGTTAATGTTACGGGCATGGACAGCATCAAGATGCAAAGGGGTGAACTACGAAAAGCTGAGGAACTATTTCAGACATGGAACGGTTAAACTTAGCAATGGGAATGAAAGACAGGAATCTTGGTTATTCCAGACCAAAGAAGGACTCCAATTATGGAAACATAACTGGACCCCAATTGTCAGACACACCTTAATACGCCCCGACGCAACACCATACGATGGAAATTGGACTTACTGGGCAACCAGGAGAGGACAAGCAATCGATACGCCAAATAAGGTAGCAAAACTACTTAAAAAGCAAAAAGGCAAGTGTACCTGGTGCGGGCAATTCTTTACCCCATTAGATTTAATTGAAGTAGACCACATTGTACCTAGAAGCCAAGGCGGAAAGGATGAATACAAGAATCTTCAATTATTACATCGCCATTGTCACGATGATAAAACAGCTCTTGATGAAGAGATGATGCTGTACTCTTAACAAGGAGACGGTCAAACTAGGAGCCGTATGAGGTGAAAGTCTCATGTACGGTTCTGCTGCTGAATGGGAGGGGTAGACCGTGAGGTCTATCTCGACCCCTAATCAAGGCAGGGAACTCAAGGTCAAAACGCAAAATTGAGAATCTTAATGATTCCTTAACAATTGCGTTGAGAGTAACGGCGATAGCCACCCCCAGTTTTGGGAATCATAACCCCAGGATTGAAGCGGGGAACGGAAGGCGTGAAGTAGAACCAACTACCAGACGCGAGCACTGCCAACCATCCACGACTAAGGAAATCTGAATGTTCCGACTTGAACCATCGTAAATACAAAGTAGCGAAATAGGTTGAAACGCTGCGATCAAAAGAGTAAGGGGAAAAGTAGGGTTTTTTATTAGATACCTACACAGACCTTTAAAAGTACCCCGGTGGAGAGGACAAGTCTAAAGATGGAATGCCCATATAAACGGAACGTTATAACCCCTCTCAGGCTCTAACAATCTGGTCGAGATAGTTAGTAGTGACAAATGTAAACGGATGCCTCTGAGGGGGTAAGATGTGACCAGAAGCCAATGCCCAACTGTAACGGTAGGGATATGCAGACAGGTCACGGTTTGATTGTAAAGAATAGAGTCTAGTAGGAGTTACTATGACGAAAGCGAGTTTAAAGAAAGGCTTTGAGAAATCAAGACCAATCAAGAGGTGCGTTTGGATGGAAACATATTCCATGGGCGAAAGTTCATAGAAAAGTTTTCAAGCTCCAAAAGAGGATATTTCAAGCAGCTAAATCGGGACAGGACGCGAAGGCAAGAAGGTTGCAACGTTTACTGGTGAAGTCATATTATGCCCGACTCTTAGCAGTGAGACTGTAGGGGCGGGTTCCACGGTCAGCCATGCTTCCCAACAGTCAGCTTAATAAACCCGCCCCCCAAGCGGGTCAAGGCAAGAAAACGGCTGGAGTTGATGGAATGAGAGCAATCTCTCCAAGACAAAGGTTTGAACTTGTGGAGAGCATTAAGGGAAACCTCAAAGCAAAACCACTGCGACGGGTTTGGATTCCAAAACCTGGAAGGGATGAAAAAAGCTGGAATAGGAATACCCACAATCCAAGACAGAGCAAGGCAAGCCTTGGTTAAGTCGGCTCTCGAACCTGAATGGGAATCGAGATTTGAAGGCACAAGCTACGGGTTCCGTCCCGGACGGTCAGCCCAAGACGCAATTGGTAGAATCTATACTGCCATAAATCAAGGACAATACTATGTTCTCGACGCTGATATAGCGAAATGCTCTTACCGTGAACCATGATTACCTACTGTCCAAAATTCATTGTCCAAGCAGCCTAAAGAGAGACCTGAAACAGTGGCTCAAAGCTGGTGTGCTAGACAACGGTGTATTTGAGGATACCGAATCAGGGACACCCCAGGGAGGGGTAATAAGTCCAATACTCGCCAACATCGCACTGTTGGGAATGGTTAGGTTCATAGAAACAATGTATCCCAAGAAAGCAAACAGAGCGCAGGCTACTGTTATAAGATACGCCGATGATTTTGTAGTGATATCACCATCACTAGAAATTATTGAACAGTGCAAAACCGCTATCTCCGTATGGTTAAAACCTGTAGGACTAGAAATAAAACCTGAAAATACTCGAATCTGCCATACGTTCAAACCTATTGAATATGATGGCAAAACAGAGGAGCCAGGGTTTAATTTTCTAGGATTCAATATCAGGCAATATCCAGCAGGAAAATATAAATCTGGGAAAACAGGGGGAATGGCAAGCCGATTAATCGGTCACAAGACCCACATCAAACCCAGCAAGAAAGCAGTTCAAGCCCACACGGAAGTGATTAAGGGTGTAATAAAACAACATAAAACAGCACCCCAGTCAGCCCTGATTAACAAACTAAACCCGATTATTCGAGGATGGTCAAATTACTATTCAGCGGTAGTCTCATCAGAGACCTTCGTTAAACTAGACCACATAGTTTGGCAAATGTTACGGGCATAGACAGGTTCAAGATGCGGAAAGGCAAGCCACGAAAAGCTAGGAAACTATTTCCAACAAGGAACGGTTAAACTTAGCAATGGGAAAGAAAGACATGAATCTTGGTTATTCAAGACCAAAGATGGATTCCAACTATGGAAACATAATTGGACTCCGATTGTTAGACACACCCTAATACGCCCTGACGCAACACCATACGACGGAAATTGGACTTACTGGGCAACCAGAAAAGGTCAAGCAATTGAAACGCCAAATAGGGTAGCAAAACTACTCAAAAAGCAAAAAGGTAGGTGTACATGGTGTGGACAGTATTTCGTACCATCAGATATAATTGAAGTAGACCACATTATACCTCGAAACCACGGTGGAAAGGATGAATATAAGAATCTTCAGCTATTACATCGCCACACCCGCGATGATAAAACGGCACTAGATAACGCCAACGCTGTATCCTTAACAATGGAGCAGTCAAACTAGGAGCCGTGTGAAGGGAAACTTTCACGCACGGTTCTGAATGGGAGGGGATGGAGGCGACTCCATTCTCGACCCCTAATCCCATATCCTGAGCTTTGTCAAAAATAGTCCCTTTCGGCAACATCAAGAAAGTCACCTGAGAAAGTTATCGTTATCTGAACACTTGAACTTGGTGGACTTTGGTAATTTGATTGACTATTTGCGATCGCGGATTCTTCTATAGATAGGTATTGCTTGCTATATGTCTGCTGCTATTACATCCCCATTATCTCCCGAAAACTGGCCGTTTGGTTTAGAAAATCTACCCGAATCAGCTTATTTAGTCGGGGGTGCGGTGCGGGATGCCTTATTGAGTCGCGCTGTGGGTGATTTAGATTTAGATTTTGTGGTGTTGTCGGAAGCAGTAAACACAGCCAAAACCATCGCCTCCCATTATCAAGCCGGATTTGTGTTGTTAGATGCGGAGCGACAAATTGCTAGGGTAGTATTCCCAGGGGTAACAGTAGATTTTGCTCAAGCTGAGGGAGGAAGTTTAGAGGTAGATCTAGGGCGGCGGGATTTTACAATTAATACGATCGCCTATCATCCCATAACCAAAACTTTTTTCGACCCCTATCAGGGACAACAAGACTTAAAACAGGGTCTGATGCGGATGATCAGTCGGGAAAATTTAGCTGATGATCCCCTGCGGTTGCTGCGGGGATATCGACAGGCGGCGCAGTTAGGCTTTGTGATTGAACCGGAAACTAAACAGACGATCGCCGATTTAGCCAGTTTATTACCACGGGTAGCAGCAGAACGTATCCGCACTGAGTTAGGATATTTACTCAATACCCCCTTGGGAGTGCCGAAATTAATTGAAGCCTGGAAAATCGGTCTGATCTCCCCCTGGTTTAGCAGTTTGGGAGATAGATGCGATCGCCTCAAAAATCTTGATCACGTCGCCGCCGCCGTCTCACAAACCTATCCACCATTAGCCAAACCCTTGAGCGAGTCGGTGCGGGAAACCATTAAAATGTCCCAACTCGCGATCGCCAAATTAGCCACCATGACCAGCGAGGATCGGGACCAAGCCGAAGCCGAGTTAATTACCCTCAAATATAGCCGAGTTGAGATCCGGGGAGTTCTGGCTTTACTGGGAACCTTTCAGCAACTACAACCCACCCCCATAGCCGATCTATCCATACGCCAACAATATTTTCTATTTGCTAATGTGGGGGAATTTTTCCCCGCCTTAGTAGTCCTGTCCATAGCCGCCGGAGCATCACTACAGGAGTTTACTACCCTAATTAACCATTATCTGAATCCCGATGATGCGATCGCTCACCCCCAACCCGTCATTAGCGGGAAACTCTTAATGGCAAAATTGGGACTCTCTCCCAGTCCCTTATTAGGGGATCTACTCCAAGAGATACAAATTGCTAAGGCTGAGGGTCAAATATCCACCCGTGAAGATGCCATAGCGATCGCATCCCAGAAAATGCTTGAATTAAACCTATAATAAGCGCGATCGCATTGATGATTTTATCCCCAGCCATCGCCCATTGCCCATTGCCTTCCCAGAAATCAATCAACGGGGCAGCATTAATTATTAATTGTTAATTGTTAATTGTTAATTGTTAATTATTTACAAATCAATCAACGGGGCAGCATCAATTATTAATTGTTAATCTTTAATTATTTATCCATCAATTAACGGCGCAGCATTAATTATTAATTGTTAATTATTAATTGTTAATTATTAATTGTTAATTATTTAGAACGGGACTGACGGGGCTCGAACCCGTTTTATAGCCTATAACCCCTATTCTACCGCCATTATAATGCGCTCGAAAGCGATCGCACATTTAGGAGTTAGTGCCAAATGAGTGCAAGTACAAACAGTACACATAGTGGTACATATCAAGGCTTTGAGGATATTCTTGAGTTTTTCAACCTATCCCGCAAACAATGTCCCAAAGGTGTCAGGATTAAGCGTAACCGGGGGACAATTCAGCTAGACATCACTACTGACCCGGAGACGGGAGGGCGTAAGCAGCGAGGATGTAATTGTCAGTTCACTTTTGAGGGTATCCGTAAGGCCGTTGATAAGGCCTGGTTAGTTCATAAATCCCTTGACGGACAATTTCAGTCGGTGTCTGAATGGCTCGACTGGTACAAGGCTACTATCCTTGATGAAAACAAAACCCCTTTGGAAAACGACTTAATCACCTATCGCCAAGTGTTTAAAGAGATGGAAGATGATTACTTTAATGGGGTACACAAGAACACTAAACGGAAGCGCTCTCGCGATATGGCTAGTGACAGAGCTTCATTTAAACGGTGTTTCTTAGATGTATTTGACAAAGTTACAGACTGGGATAGTTACGTCACTTGGGAGGGTATAAAAGAAGCCTTGTATACTCCATTAAAAGACGGTAGCAGTCCGGTGGGGCACAAGGATTTTAAAGACCGATATTACAAGTTAAGGCAGGTAGCGGAACGGGCTGGCTGCAAAAAAGCACTGGACAAGCTAGAAAAAATTGACCCAACCCAAACAGTATTTACGGAGTCTCAAAGTGTAGATTTAGATACCTTGCTAGGCTTGTTAGATAAAAAACGCAACACTGACTACAGAACATCTGTAGACAATAATGCGCGTGATGGTTGGTGTTGGGTTAGTGCAATGTGTACCCTATACGGATTACGACCGTCTGAAGTAGCAGCAGGTCAAAATTTAACTAAGCCAGTTAAGATTGATGGTATTACTTTTCCGGCTATCTCAGACCCCAATAACACTGAGTTAGTGTTAGTGATTGGTGAGTTTACTAATTTTGGCGGCAGTACCAAAACGGGTTGGCGGTTAGCTATCCCAATGAGTAAAGACAAGGTTCTAATTAACCGCCTAGGGATTCATAACGTTTATCTACCTGTTACTGAGTCTAAAAATCCAAAAATGTTTAATAATAATCATCGCAACTGGTTATCACGACATAATTGGGGACTAACTCAAGCCTATGCCTTTCGACACCTTGGAAACCAACTAGGGGAGATGAACGGGATACCACAGGAAATCAGAGCGCGTTCGTTTGGTCACTCGGTGTCAGTTAATGATGGCAAGTACAAAAAACGTCGCCATCTTGCGACAGAGTTAGGCATCCTAACAAGACATCAAAGGCAACCATTACCGCTAGAGATGGGGAAACAAGTCCTGATTAATATCGGCATTAATCCAGACCTACCAGAGGTTAAGGCAATTATCAGAGCTCTTTACCAGCTTGATGATTAATCCCCAATAAACCCACAACACAATACCCTCTAGGCTAAATACCTAGGGGGTTTTCCTTTTGCACTAACTCCTAAATGTGCGATCGCTTTTGAGTGCACTAGAGTAACGGTAGAATAGGGGTTATAGGCTATAAAACGGGTTCGAGCCCCGTCAGTCCCGTTTTTTCTATTTCCTTATCCTGACGGCGATAGCGGGAATTTACTTAACCCGATAGTCGTACCGTCACACACAAAATACACTCAACTCAGTCTTAGCACACGGGACAATTAGCGCATATCCCTCAGCAACAAATCTTAATTATTGACGGGTTAATCAATAAGCACAACTTAATCAATCTGTCAAATACCCATACCACCCCCCAACCAAACACCGATAGGGTAACTCCCTTGTGATAGCAGTCAATGGCAAGCCTATCGGTTCGTTACGAACCATTGACTGCTATCACATCGGTCGCACCCCTAAGAGTGTTTGTTTCGGTTAGGGGGGGGATATGCTTCCAAGTCAACACGATAGCCGTAGGTAGCCGTAGGGGGAACCCACTAGGTTATCAATGTACAACGATACTCCTATCAATGTACAAAGATATCAGACCGCCTACCTGGTTCCCTATGGGAGTCAGATTATTGGTGAAATCTTGAGGAGCCTACTCGCTACCAACAAAATGCGATCGCATAATCACGACTAACCTGGCTATGACATACTGAAGCGATACCCCCAAACAACTTTTCAACTGGTGACTTGTTTCGTCATCTCTCGCTGATACCTACATAATCCTCAGCAAGTCTCCAATTTATAGGGGTATTCATTTCGTTCAAAACCCAGTACCCCTAATAAACACCCTAAGCCAAAATCTTAGCCGTAGGTTGTAGGTAAAGCTATCTGTTAGGGGTAAAGTAGTTCTGGGTATTATCTGGACATGATAGGGTAAGCATTCATATAAATTTTTAACAGTCCGTTGCAACAGTCCGTTAGCCAAAAAATAAATAGACACCCCCATAGTCAGAAACCATAGGGGACCATTTAAGTTATTGGGGTAGCTGTTAGGTGTTAGCTGTTAGGTGTTAGGGTTTACGCCAACCATCATCATCAATATCATCTCTGTTGATTGGGAGATGGGGTGATTGCTTTTTATCTTCTAACTGTTTTTTACCAACTATCTGAACTAACTAATTTTTCAAAAACTCAAATAATATGTCTAACTTTTTATTGTTTAAATCTAGTTTAGACTCAATTATTTTATTGCCTATCAATGAATCAATGCCCAAATAAACAATAACAGTGATCAATAACAGAACCTCTAGTATTATTATACTCATTGCATTAATCTCCAAAAATAAAGGGTAAACCATTTAATCCTCTCCCAGGGTTCAAATATTGAGTAAAAATTACTATATGGTGGTGATTCAATTATTTGATATTCATTTAGCCAAATAGTTTCACGTTTAACCATCATATTCTGCTTCACATCATTGTATGTGTAAAATTTTAACCATCCTGCCATTTTCAAATAAATAGAAACCTGGTCTGCATCAAATAATATCCTCACAAATTTACTACCTGATATATCTGGCAATTGTTTACTTCCGTGTGGGGTATCATCCTCTTTGATAAAGTATTGGTTGTAAGCTAAAAACCAATTAGTTTCAGATATATCATATTTGTTAGACATTATCTCACCTGCTTGATTACATTATCGTTATCCGTGTCACACCATAAATCACCTACACTTAAACCTGTAGGGCTTGTCGGTAAATTACTGATATTAACATTTGTAGATGCTGTTGATTTACTTAGTGCCTCTAATTTTGGGGATAATTATTGAATCCCTGCCACTAATAAAGGAACTAATGTTTCATAAAGAATCGTCAGATAATCTATGTTTTTGTCGTCAACTTCAGGGCTATATGTGTGGTCATCTTTAACCAATTAAACTGCATCAGGATAAGACTGTTGAACCTCTTGTGCGATTAAACCTATTTTTGTTTATTGTGTAGAAAATCCATGGCTGCCAACTCATTATATTGAAATTCAATTACATTTAATTTTTTAAGTAAATTTAAGCCATTAATACTCTGAGCACAAACTGTTTTAAGTCTAATATACGAAGAACCTTTAACATAATCTCCACTATCGTTAATCAAAGATACGTTTGTGTGTTCTACTCTAAATCTAGTATGTACTCCAGATGATGAAAGAGTTGAGCTCTTTATAAAATATGTCTGCCCGTTATATAATTGTATTGAATATCTATCGCTAGGAGCAGTTCGCCAAACATCGCTTTGATGAAAATTAATACCATGATATATAAATACTCTAGGATTAGCATCTGCTTCTAATTCTATAGAATAATTCCCTTGATGAGAAAACGCCCAGCTATTTGCTCCAACTCTACTATTTAGTACTAAAGCCGTAATTGGATTATCTCCTATCCGGCGGATGTCAAACCCCCTCCAAACATTAAAATCAATAAGCATATTTCCATCAGGAAAACTTTCATTAGTTGCAAAAGTTACTGGATTATTTGTTATGTTAAATGTTTTAATTCCTGTTAAAGTTTGATTACCTGTAGTTCTAACTACAGTTGAATCTACATTAATTGTTCTATTAGCTGCTAAAGTTCCTCCTCCTGATCAACCATCTCCTGCTGTTAATGTAATATTTGAATGTGTGTGCGTTGTGGGAGTCCTAGCGTCAGATAATCTACTATCATTACCTTGACAGGCTGTGCCTGCTTGCCGTAAGCAACTGCCCATGTTGTTGCAGCACTCCCATTAAAATTATTTCCAGTTAATCCCGTACCATTTGTTAATGTATTAGGAGTATTGGCAGTTATTGTTATATTGGCACTACCATTAAACGAAGTCCCATTAATTGTTCTAGCAGTTTGAAGCGTGGTTGCAGTTGCTGCATTACCTGTAATATTAGAGCTTGTAAAAGCTAATTGTTGCCAGCTACTCCAGACTGCATTTACACGATTTCTTTGATAAATATCTTCTCCTCCAAAAGGTATCATTGTTTGAGAAATCGCAGAATTCTTATGTCTTTGTACAGTACAAAAACGCCATGAACTTCCCGGACTTTGATTTAAAAGAGAACTCCCTTGAGCAAAACCTGTTGTTAACACATCATTCCAATCTCCTGTTACAGTTATTGAAAGATTTGGTAAAGCACCAATTTCTGCTAAACTCCAACTTACATTTCCAGAGCCGTTTACTGATTTGCCTGTAGAACCAATTGTTAAAGTCCGAGCAGTTCCCCAGTTTACAGTAGTAATATTTGCTGTTCCATTAAAACTTGTTCCATTGATTGTTCTTGCTGTTTGAAGTGCTGTTGCTGTTCCGGCGTTTCCACTTATTGACCCGGTAATTAATGAATTAAATGTTTTAACTCCTGTCCATGTCTGATTCCCAGTTGTAATTATCCCTGAATTAGTTGCACTAGCTGTAGGTAAAGTAACATTAGTTCCTGTTGATGATGTAACTACAGGACCTGCTGTTGTTCCTGCTGTTACTCCTAAATTAGTTGCTACATTTACTTGTGCGCCTGCGGCTATTCCATTCAATTTATATTTATCAGCAGAAGTTAATAAACCGGCGATGCTCGTCGTAGCTGCTGGAATAGTAGCGTTAGTTCCGGTACTGCTTGTTACCGTCCCTTGGGCTGCCCCGGTAGTGTAGCTTAGGTTGGTGGAAAGGCGGCTATCATCACCACGACAAAATGTATTTGCCGTGCTACCGAAAGTACCGGTAGTAACAGCGCCTAATGTGGTGGTAATTAACGGTAAATTAGCCGTAGAACCTATAGTTCCGGTATTGCTAATGTTACCGTGTGTATGGCTAGTTGGCGTTCTAGCATTTGATAATCTGACATCGTTACCTTCGGTTACAGTTCCAGTAGTTGTTCCGAAGTTTTTATGAAATGCTGTATTTTTGGTAAAAGTAGGCTCTTTACCGTCTAATGCACCTTGAAGTCCTGTAACATTTGCAATAGTATGTGTATGTTCTGATGGAGTAAACGTTGTCGGTTTACTTGTAACTTCAGACCAAGTAGGTAACCGTGTTGCGGTAGCAGGCGCACTACTGATGTCGCCCCATAGATGACCGTGACCGGATGGCGCGAACGTAGACGGTTTGGACGTTATTTCAGTCCAGCTATGGGAATGAGTAGATGTGGGGAAAGTGCCAGGTTTATTAGTAATATTATTCCAAGTTAACTGAGTTAATTTGACTAAATTAGTATTGGAGTCAATAACTGCTTGTATCCGTTCATTAGTTAAATACAGATTAACTTCACCTTCTGGCAAGTCATCGGTTGATTGCCCAAATTTACTAGAGTAAATGTTGAAATTAGTCATAACTGCCTCTATATTCATCTTAGGGGGGATTCCCCCTAATTATTATTAACCTACAGTAACAAATTCAATTAAAGTTATTGATACGTTAGCGCTAGATTCCGCGATAGCTTGTAAATCGCTACCACCAATTGTTAGCATAACTGTATCACCTGGTTTAACCGAAAATGCAGCGTCTGACACGCTATCGCCGGTAGGGTCTAAAATCAAATGAACGGGTATATTAGACGGGTTTTTGATAAATACATTACGCCAGTTTGTGTTAGCATTTTCTGCTACTCATTCGGCAACTGTATTAGCCGTTAAACTAATAGTGCTTGTAACGGGAGTACCTGGTATCTTAGCAGTAATATTGAGAGTGTCTAAATTTAAAACACTGCTATAAACTGAGAAACTCATAATCACCTACCTCTTAAATAATTCTATTGTAGTCGGTTAGTAAGTGATTGTCTGCTCTAACCCGACAATCTGCGAAACACTATCCTCTGTCATTCCATAGATGCTGGCAGTAGATTTTAACTCGTCATCCTATGCAGTATTAGGGGGTAGCCATAAACATTGACCTGGTATGCAATTGCTGATGTGTCCATGACTAAACCAAACCCCAACGCTACCCGTATTCTGCAAGTGTAAGCGATATCTGTAAGTATTGGCGGCGCGGATAAGTGTAGGGGTATTACCTACGGAAATACCAAAATTTCGGGTTGAGTTAATGATGGTGTTTTTGGTAAGGTATCAAGTTGGTATTCTGCCATACCAAAAATATTAATTTAATCATTATTGTGCAATTGATTTAAACATCTAGCTTTTCATACAGAATGTGAATCTATAGCTAATCCTTCTGTCTGATTGGTAATCAACTCAATCAATAGGTTTTCTGTGTGAATCCCCCCAGAATAAGGGAGTTTTACGATACCTAGATTTAACCTGTTTTCTGTTGCTAGGTTCCCATAAAATACCGGTAAGCTGATAGAACCTTGTCACACATCTTGTTTCTTTTCCCATCTTTGATAATAACTATATTCTGGATAAATTTTGGGTATTTTTGATTGATTGAGACTAGGGATATAGCACCTAGCATTCAAGCTAGAGACATAAGCGTAAGCGGTAATATCATAACGACATCTGTCAGTTATCAAGCCTTCTAAAATCGCGCCATTAAATAACTCTACGGCGTTATGCCAATTGCTGGCATTAATTTCCGTAGCCATATTTTTAATTCCCCTCATGGATAGTCCTCAATTATTTTGTAATATTATATAATATTTCTAATTTATTAATAGCCTTCAATAATTATTCAGCATGGTTAGAGACACTCTAAAAATTAGAGACACTCTAAAAATTAAAGATACTATTAGGTCAAGCACACCCAGGAATATTGGTAGGTCAGGAGGAGTAAGTTCAGGTTTAGCAGGAGATTTAGGCGACCAAACATCTTCAACAATGGACTTTGGTAGGGGTTTACCGTATGCAAGGGAAAGAGATAGAGGAGGTGTTCCCGGATTAGTAAATCCTTGGGACCCAATCACCAGAGTGCCGCGTGGAATTAACCCAGAAGACCATGGTAGGTGGAAAAGGGAAGATGATGCGCGGCGAGTAGACGAGGAACCACCAAAGAGAGATGAACCAAAGGGAGGTAAAAAACCACGCGGCGGCAGAAGTGGCGGTGGTGGTAGCGGGAGAAGTTTTGGGGGTCCTAATTCAGGTGACAAAATTGATGATGATAAAGGAAGGCGACCAGGCGATAGTTCAGATGATGATTCAGATGATGATTCAGACAATGGAAATGGCGGAAATGGCAATATCGGTTGTACCATAAAAGCTGATGAAAAGTACAGCGTTGAAGAGTTCGACAGACAAATGGGTAGCGGGGGATGCCGTAATCCTCCACCAAGTAGAAGTAGCATCACTTTTGTTAGTCACATGGGTGGGAATCCGAGGTGGGGGGAAACTCCTCAACCAACAGGAAGTGAGAGGTTTTTTATAGGCAAGGACGGTGGGAGTCTGAGTGGGCATACGGCGACCCTGATTTAATGTATGAAAGTGTAGGTGCATTTTGTGATTCGTGGATGGAATGCACAGAATTTGATTATGTAATTCCCAACTTTTCCGCGAGCACAAAAGATATCCCGCCAGGCATCGGAGGAGGAGAACCTGAAAATAAAAAAGAACCTGAAAATATACGAACGATAACAATACCAGATATGAACGAAGAGTGTTGTTGCGGAATGATTAGAAGGATTTACGAGTTGCTAGACCCTGAATCCTTTCCGGCTGAAATGCCTGAAAAAATAACGGTTAATGCTAATAATCCAGAGAACATAATTCAACGAATAAACACATTACCAGAATGGCTAATGTACAGATTTGACATCGATGATGAAAGATGGGGTGAATTTGAAGTTAAAGTAGAGATTGATGATGTCAATCTAATGATAAAAGCAGAAGAAAAAGCCGAAATAAAATTACCTAACTTAGCTGAATCAATTGCTGAAATATTTGGTATGGTAATGGAAATTTTTATCTCTCATCAGGTTACAGAAAACGCTGTTTTAACGGCGTTATATGAAGCAGGTTTGGCTCACGCGGCAGCCTTTAAAGCTGGTAGTGAAGTATCTAAAATAATTGATTATTTAGAATTTACTAATGAGAAAAAATACGCAAAAATTAAAACAGCCTTTACTCCAGAAGCTGATAATTTTGAGGAACTACTAGAACCCAATAAAAGCCAGGTTAAGATTACCAACCAGAAGGATGCGAAAGAAACATGACAAACAACATTAAATCAAATTAAAGAAATATTTGCTTACGTGCTCAAGGTACTTTACAGGTGAACAGTAATGACCCAGCCAAAGACATATTAGCCGATTTAACGCGGTTATATGATTCAATGAAAAAACAAGACGATATCAGAGAACAGGAAACCAAGAAAGTACAAGAATTATTGAAAAAAGACTTTCCTGATATCAAGATAGAAACCGAATTGATTGACGGCGATAACCCACTAAGAGGGACTTTGTAATGGTTGCCAGAAGTGCAAGAATGCTAAGGAGTACTCGTAGCTTGTCTAGCCGTCAAACCCGTAGCAGTATAGGTAGGAATGGCGTTAGACAAGTTAATTTAGCCCAGAGAACATCTACTCAAGAGATGGGTTGGTTTGGCACATTATGGGCAAAAGTTACTGGTAAAGTTGTTGAATGGGGCAAAAGTTTTGGAGGTTGGCTATGGGAAGGAATTACTAAGTTTTTATCTAACTTTAGCTTTGAGAAAGTAGCGACATTTATTACCTCTAATTGGGACAGCTTTTGGAATTTTAATTGGAATATTAGCGATAGTGATATTGATAGAAACATCCAAAATATTGCCGGACAATTTATAACCACCACGGCTGGGTTTTTAGGTAATATGGCTGGGAAATTAGTATGTGGTGTTTTACCAGTAGCAGGTCTTGCATTTCTCAATAAAGCGGCCGCTATGCATGTAGCATTAAGCAAGGGGCATGAAATGCTTATGGAAGTATCTACAGCTGTCGGTTCATACGTTAAACAGTCATTTAACATGGCTATGAAAGCAATAGCATGGACGTTATTTAAACACGGTAGACGGGTTGTTAAAATGTTTTTAGATAAAAGTCCTTCAACACTTGCAACGGCTATTGTTTCAATGGTTACTGCTGGTAAAGGAACGATTGAAAAGTGGGGTGACGAAAAAGGTGAAGAATGGAGTTTCGGTAAACAGAGAAGGGAAGCTAGGGAGAAATTACCAGAAAGCTATGACGGAAATATTAACACTATTTGGAACCAAGACAGTTCCGAGGAATTCGGGGATGAGTTTAGCGAGAACTGTAAAGAGGCTATTGTGTTAGTCGCTCAAGGTTTAGATGAATATATGGCATTACAAAGAATAGAAGAAAATAGACAACAACAATTAGTTAACGCGGTTATAGAAAACAATGGATAAAGATTTAGACTAGTGTCAAGCCTGCGTAATTTACCGGAAAACGTAACTAATGCTTGGGCTCAAACTGAAATACTAGGAAATAGAGATATAGGGCAATTTGTAGGGTCAGGTGATTTTCCGGAAATCAGTACGTCAGCTAATCTTAAAATACAGTTAACTTTGGTTTTGTACAACTACGAAAAACCTCCATATTGGACTAAAAATAGGCAGTCAACACTGCAAAAAACTCAAATAGAGTTACCGTCGGTTAGTAGGGATAAAATTACATGGGATAGGTTACAAAGGATATTTACTCAACCCAGTCAGCATTTACTAAAGAAAATATTAAAGTTAATTGCACTATAAATAATGGTAGAAAGTTTGCGTTTTTTATTAATGAATTTAGTAAAAATGAGGCAGAAAATATCTGTAAACAATTAGTTGATTTAACTGACGCTAAAATCGTGTATCCTATTACCTTCGAGGAAAGGAAAGGTTTTGGCGGTAGGGAAAATGCGAAAAGAATCAAAG
Organism: Limnospira platensis NIES-39; assembly: GCF_026000695.1. Classification (GTDB taxonomy): domain Bacteria; phylum Cyanobacteriota; class Cyanobacteriia; order Cyanobacteriales; family Microcoleaceae; genus Limnospira; species Limnospira platensis. The sequence goes on along the minus strand of NZ_AP026945.1, from coordinate 2,069,221 downwards.
AGAGCAAAATGTATATCAGTGAAGTGAAAATACTTAACTGGGAATTAATTGATAAATTTGAACAAGCTAAAATCGACTTAGGTGAAAGTAGTGCCTTGGCGATGTATCAAGACCCTAGAAAAACCCAAGTCAAAATTCCTCTACATTTCCAGAGAAAACCTAGTTGGGTTGATAATGCCATACGGAAAGCTACGAGGACATCGTTAGAGTTAAAAACTGGAAATCAACCCCCAACTACAACCTAATCATTGAGTCATATCAGTCACTAACTATCATCCACGATGAAAGAGATTACGAACATACTTAGACATGGTTAAACTGGTAGTTAGCGTAATGTTGGTATTGGTAGCGTACCGTCGCGTTTAACTCAAAAGCTGCTACATATATGTAGCTTCTGTTGAAAGAACCATAGCAGCCACAATCAGCAAATACACTGCTATAGTCTAGGTATTGAATAAAATCAAGGTGAGATTATAGCTACTAAGAAAACGCTAGGTGCTGCGACACTGGAAAACCAATTACTTGAAATTATTGAGCCAACCCAACGAATGCAATCGACTGCAAGTAATAATCCTGATGGTGCAACCGTAGTCACTGCTTATACCCGAAATATGGCTACAGGTCTCGTAACTGTTTCATTGTCAATTCCAACAGACGATGTTTTAGACCCTACTGACGGCAGTATTGATGTAATAGCTACAGAGCTATTTGTTGATTAATAGATATCGGGTAGGCACTAATATCATCGTTTTACCTACCCTGACTTAAATCATGTAGAACAAGAGAGTTATTATGCCTTTAAGCGACGCATTTAACAGAGACAAAGAAGACTGGGTAGAAAAGTTAGCCACAGCCAAAGGCTCACATTTAGGTCGTAGTCTAGTAGTTGAAGTTCCAGTAGATGCAACTTCAAAAATAGGCGTACCTATGCCTATGCTTTGACTCCACGTTTTAAGTGGAGGGTCAGTATCTAATGAACCAACGGCCGTCAGGAACTTAACCATTTGGACACCACCTGTTAGGAATACTTCCACGCCTAATACTAACAGACGTAATATCATAAAAGGCAGTCGGGTAAGAGCATACAAGAAGGCTGAATACACTCGTTTCTTTGTTGAGGCCCCGGTTAATCCTGGCTATTGGCGTAAATACACCCAAACACGGGTAGGCGAAAAAATACTGAGATTTATCAGTATTAAAGCACCTCCTATCGTTTCTGTTAGTGGCTTGTTATATGTATTTGCTCACTATTTTACTATCAAGCCAGCATCATTAAGAACCTATAACAGTATGTTCAGAATTCCTAGCAGCGATGGGCTGGCCCTAGCTAACCTGGGTGAATTAACTGTTGAGAGAAGTGAAGCACCAAACCAAGTACAGGGTGATCTTCCTGCTAATGCTCCTGTTAAGTCACCTGGCAGTAAGAGTAAGAAAAAATAAACCGCCAAAAAGTAGACAAAGAGAATTGACCACTATATAAAAAAATAGTGGTCTTTTGTTTGAGTTGTATGTGGCGATAATTTAAACATTTCACAATTATGGTATAAAGTCAATAATTCTTTTATTTTTTGGGCTTATATATTTCTGATTTATTTATAAGTATTAATTAGGTTAAAAATAATAATCATAAACAACCAAAAATATCAAAAACAGTGATTTCCAACTCAATAACTCAATCGTATTTTTTAAAAATGATTTTGTCAATGAGTTGAAAATAACTGACAGATGCGTAAAAACCAAAATACATTAGTAGACCAAAATACCGCTATTTACCAGATTGACAAAGACAGCGTAAAAACCAAGGATACACATGGACTCTCACCTAGTGAATATCTGGCAATCTTAAAAAGGTTCAGCAACTTTGCCGGATTTCTTGACCAAGTAGTTCCTTATCTGCCATATCCCAAAACATCACCTATCTACACATTAAAAGAAAAGTTAGTGTTTGCATCTGTAACGGACGAAAAGGACTTTAATCTGGAATTAACCTACTCTGAGATTATCGCGTTAAAGAATAGCATTAAAGCTATTCTAACTCTGATTAAACTTGGTGGTGGTGTCAAGATGCCACGTAAAGTTTCTGGTGCTATTGCTGACGATATCGCTGCCTTGGAGGGTCACTTTTTTAATCTCTCCGATAATCATGTTGGCCCGGATATCCCTGAGTTATCAACCGACCCTGACCCATTTTCAGTCTGGCTTCAGGGTTAATCCCTAACAGTCTAATTACAGCAGTCTAATTGGGAAATAGAAAAGGCTACCCGTAAAAAGGTAGCCAATACACCAAACATCGAGGACTATCACCATGATATCAAAGCACTGGAAAGAAGTGCGGTTAAATCTCAGGAATATTAAACTTGACCCGTTGATGTATATGGGAATGTCGTTTGCTATAAAGGTTCCTAACTATGCAGGAAGAGGAAAACTTCAATGGCAATTAACAGCCGTTAAATTTTACCATGAATTTCTGGCTTATTATGTGGGAAAAATGATGAAAAAAATTAATCCCATTACGCCCAGATAAAATTGAGGAAATTCTCAATAAAGCACTTGAATATTGCCGGGAAGAATGGAGGATTTATCAAGCTGAATCTGGTGGCGATAAAGAGGAGGTAAATAATGATGATTAACAAGTATCACGCCAAAGGACAATATGATGAGGGGCATTACTTTGCATCAACGCTAGAGAGCAAGGTGTATCACCTACTCAAAAAGTATGATGACAACCTATCAATACACCCCCGATTAACTTTGGTTGATCACTGTAATGATTGGAAGTCAATTACATGGAAGCCAGACTTTTATAGTCCAGTTTTCAACCAATACATCGAAGTAAAGGGAACGCTAACAACCGAGTTTAAACTCAAGATGCAATTGCTTAATTACCTTAATCCCGGAATGATTGAAGATATTTGGTTTGTCACTCGGAACAGGTCTTATCGTTGGCCAGGTATTTATTTAATGAATATCGATGAGTTCCAACGACATCTGAAAGCACAATAATTTAAGTTAATAGGAGAACAGCAACCGTGATAAATCTACACTATAAAGGCATATTTAGCCTCAATGGTGAACTTGTGCAAAGCCATTATAACCCCCATAAATTTGACCAAAATACAATCATTGTGGCTTATCAAGTCTTGACACATATTGAGGAACACAAAACACCTGAAGTCAAGAATATTACCTATCAGGTAATGGGTAGTTACAGACCACGTGGTGATTATCAAGGCTCTGCAATTATTAAGCTAACTAAACAATCACAGTTTAGAGTTCAGCTATCCGGTAAGGTAATCCAATGTTTTGGTATGGTTGTCGCCAAATTGCAGCCAGAATCAAATCACCTAACACAATCAACAATCAACAATTAACTAAGGAAGAGTAATCATGAGTATTGGATATTACGGTAAAAGAGATGACGATAAATTCGCGTTTTGTAGTGCAGTTAAATCTGGAGAATCAGGCACATTCCTAGTGATTAGTCAAGCACAATTCCGAATTAATTTACCTCACCTATGGATATTCGGTAAAGGTGTATCAGGTGATTTTGCTAACTTCAATGATAGGGATTGGAGTTATTCCAAAGGTGATGAAGAATTATTAGCTGTCAGGTTTTTTATTGAAAAATACGAGACTGAATATAACGGGAAAAAACGATAATACACCCCTACAATGCTAGAACTTGCATTGCTTAAAATAATAGAAAGTGACGCAATGCTTACAGACGGTTCTGTGATGTTTACAGCAACAATAAACTTAGGGCAATCATCAGTCATACCTTCTAACAGGATATTAGAAGGAAATATCGGAGATGATAATTTCAACTCTGACATTTCTAATATCTTCTATATTGAGGATATAGAAGAATTTGATGAACGGGTAGCTAATTACTCTATCGCTGATATTGACGCTTTCATTGAATCCAAAACCCAAAAAATGGTGGCTTTGGTGGTAAACCGAAATACAAAACCTTTGAAGAAAGGCTAACAGAAGGGGCTAAGGTTTTGGATTGTGACCCTAGCTTTGAGAGCCTTTATAACAAGGTTAAAAAACTTGATTCTGATGTCTTGATAGCTTTAATTGAGTTACTGCGATTAATGTAGTCACAAATAATCCCCCCTAAAATTTTAGGGGGGATAACCACCATACCATGTCAGCAATACAAGAGCGATAGGAGTGTACCATGTCCGACGACTATATCGATTATAGGCTAATCAGAAGCCAAATGTCATCTGAACTTGACGAAATAATCACGGATGGCAATTTAGGTAAACAGATAGAATCGGTGTGTAGGGCTGTCTGTGTTCTGCCATATCCTGATATCCAATTCCCTATTGTAACCTCGTTTATAGCGTCTCCAGTAACCCTTATGAGTACAGCAGGAATCCTGTTCCTTTGGGGGTCTAGTGGTACTGGAAAGTCACAGATAGCTACTATTGCGGCTTCACTGTATCGCACCGACACAGTGTTAGCTAACAGCACATTTGCTTCACTGAGAAACAAGATACAACACGAACGCTTTTATGACCCCCTTCAATGTGAATTTGAGAAAAATTTTATATTGGTATGGGAAGATATCACCCCTAGCTTATTAATTGAAAATGAGAATATGTTATCGCTTTTCAAGGTGTTAAACCGCAAAAATAGCCGAATAACCATCAGTAGTCAAATACCGGGAACTAACATGGTATTTGATGCTTTCGCTTTCAAGGTGATTAATTCAATACATCCATTGTGGACATTTTGGAAATTAAACGAACTCAAAATACGAATGTTTCCTATATGGTTTAAAAAACGAGATACAATGACATCAGAAGAATATAGGGGGAATAGTTACGAATTAAGCGATTTAAACGATGTAGAAGATATTACGCTTGATAAATTATCATCTCATTATCATCTCAATTAGAAATTTTCTGGAGAGATATCGATAACTGCAATCAATACAGCAAGGTCAAAAAACAACTACAGAAACACAAAAAAGATATCATTAACGCTAGGTTATCAAGTGAAATCATTGTCACCCATTCATTGATTTATCAATTATCTATCAATGAATCAATTAAACGCTTCAATGATTACTGGGATTTTTTTATTAAAAAAATCTTGACTATATCATCAGGTACTGAGCAATTTTTGGATAGTTTTATCGCTCAAAGTATAGAAGCCAAAACAAATCAAAATCAACAAGCTATTAACGCGGGGTGTCCAGAATTAATCTAGGTTGTAACTGATATTGACCCCAAGACTCTGAAAGAAACCATTGAGAGAGCCAAAAATGATGGTTATTTAGATTCAATAGTTACTGTGCATGAATTAAATAATCTAATGAAAAATAGAGGATATAATATGATTAATCAGAACGGCAAAAATGTTTGGGAACAAATAATTTATGAGACCCAAAAATGACCCAAAACAATATAAATGCTATTGCAAAAATAAGGTTTAAAACATTTAAATAAATGGTAGATATTACAATCTACAACGCCAACAGAGAAGACGCTAGAGATACGTTAATCAGTATTATGGATGATTGCGAGATTGAGTTATCTGTAGCAGAAGCAAAAAAACAATTATTGCTTAAACAGCTTAATTATATCAAGCATTTACTGACCAAAATCGAATAGTTTAACGTCGTCTCGGACGGGTTTAAACTATCACAGCTTAACCATCATCAAAGGATAAAACTATGTCAATCAAATCAAGTACACCCGGATTAAACGTAGTAGAATATAGCTATATGAGCAATCGAGTCAACCCTAACGTTGTGGGATTGCTTGACTTAGTAGAACTTGCTATCACGCCTGAACAATTTGATGAAATTATCGAATTTATCCAAATCCACAGGCATTTTTTAAACGCGGAAATCGAGTTACTCAAAGGCATTGAAGCCTTGCTTAATGCAAAAATTACAGAACACAACAATAGTCAAAATCACCCTGACAATGATTATCATGAGTTCAATTAATCAGTTACTGCAATGCAATCAATAGGAGACAAAACCATGAATGAAGAACAAGCAAGGTTAATGGTTATCGCGGAATTAGCACGTGATATTTACGCTCAAATGATGTCACGATATATCCCCTACGCTAACCAAGATACCAGGATGAAATTAGCCGAAATAGCTCATAACGCCGCTGTTGATTTTATGACGGTACAGAAAAAATGGGTATCGTCTCAAGAGACAGTTATTCAACCAGTATCATTTATGTCCGACTTTAGCGGCAATGGTTACAGTAGCGATATTTTTATGGGAGGTAACTTTGATACCTAAATTACTCCCAGTAGTAACGTTAACGGGAAGCTATACCGGGTTTTTAGTAAGTCATAGTATCTGCATTGAGGTAGGCTCTTCAGAATGGTTTAAATACCTATAAACCCATAAATCCTTTTCAGTAGAGGTTAATGGTAAACGATTTACAGCGTGCAAAAAAACCTCAATCAATGGTTTTACCTACTGGAACCTCAAAGGGTGGGATGGTAGCGTCAATCATCACATTTACATAGGGAAAGCTGACCAAGTCACTGTAGACAAGCTAACAGACGTAGCGTTAGCTATGATTACTAAGTGCAGAATGAGAAAACCCTAAACCCTAACACCTAACAGCTACCCCAATAACTTAAATGGCCCCCTATGGTTTCTGACTGTAGGCAGCAATTCTCATTTTGGAAATTCAACTGCTATCGGGTGGGATGTCTAACTCGAGACCCTCAAGCATAAAGGTCAGAAGGTGGTCCCAACTGTCGAAGTACAGTCTGGGTAAGCGCGCGCAAATCATTAAAGAAGGTTTGGCGCTTCGGTAAGTGCGCTCGTAGCAACTGGTACTTGTTATCGAGCAACTCCTGCAGGGTGTGGAAGAGCAGCGAGAGGATGTTGATGGTCCGGAGCAAGGAAGAAAGATGCTGCTTGTCATGGCCAAAATTGTGTTCGAGATGGTAGCCCTTGGTCTTGAGAGTGTTGTTGTTCTCATTCTCAACTTTCCAACGAGTCCGCCCGGCCCGAACCACCTCGGCTACATTCTCATCGCTGAGAGGATAATTCGTGGCCAAGGAGTTGTGATAGGTTACCTGGCCATCAGCGGTGGTGACAGTAAGTTCGCACCAGTTAACCAACAGCGCCTCATCGCTATCTTTGAGGGGGACTCCGTTGAGATAGCGGTAGGTATAGGTTTTCTCGACTTTACCAGTCCACTTCTTGGTCGTGAGGGTCGGGAGTTCGATGCCCTCTAGGTGTTCATAGAGGGTAGTATGAGACTCGGGGCGACAGACGACGATGAAGTTAAGTTGCTGCTCTAAAAACTGCTGACACAACGGTTGGTGGCAATAGAGGTCATCCCCTCAAACCGTGACATTCAAAGCCCTCAAGCATTGTTCTTGCCTCGATAGCCAGCGTTTGGCGGCGGCATTCTCACAGTCTTGCTTATCATGACCATCTTGGGGCACGATAAATTCGGGGACTAAGGGAATCACATGATTCTGTCCCGGACAGACGATGACTGGAGTGACAACACTATGGAAGTAATGGGTTTTTCCTGACTTCTGGGTGCGCGTTGAACAGTGGGGACAGTGAATTTGGTCGGAACTGAAGTATTCGGTGCCATCCAACGCGACTAATAGACTGTCCCCTAGGCAACGGAAGTCTTCTAACTGCCCCTGGGCTTCCAAGACTTGTAGGATATCCTCAAACACTGGAAACAGGTGCTCTGGGGACACGGCATCTAATAAGTCCCGAATCTGGTTATCACAGGGAATTCGATGAACTCCAAACAGACTTTGGGCATTGCTCTTGCCTTTACTCCCCTCCATCAGACGTTGATAAGCCAGAAACGACGGAGTTTGAGTAAAAAACACACTAAACGCACTTAAAGCGGCATCCTCCATTCCATAGCGGCGATTTTTACCCCGGCGCTTGTCCGGTAGCGATGACAAGCACTGGCGGAAAGAACCGACTAGAGTCTCAAAGCCACCTGGCTTTTTCAACGGCTCTGGCGCTCCTGGGTTTCTTAGATGTCATTACGATACAGGGATGCTGGGGACTTGAACAGGTTTTCGCCAAAATGAGAATTGCTGGACTGTAGGGGGTGCGTGTATGTTATGGTCGAAAGGGAAGTCGCCTTCCCCAACTCCAATTCCAAACCGTGCTTGATACTTTCACATCACACGGCTCCTGATGTGGACACCCTATTGTCAATAGGAACAGGGTTACAACCCCCTGCTTTGTGACTTCAACTTTGGGAGCTATATACAACACGTAGTCTCATGGATTTCTCCATTACTCTCGCTTTCGTCATAACACTCCTACTTATCGCAGTCTCTATATCCACACCGTGACTAGTGGGCATATCCCAACCATTACAGTTAGGCATTGGCTTTCAGTCACATCCTTTCCCCTTATAGGCATACGCTTACACTTTTCACTACTCAATAGACACAACACTACTGAGAGCCTAACAGGGGTTTAAACGTTCCGTTTATATGGGCATTCCATCTTTAGATTTGTTCTATCCACCGGGGTACTTAAAAAGGTCTGTGTAGGTAGTAAATACAAACTCCTACTTTTCCCCTTACCCTTTTGGGCGCAGCGTATCAAGCCTATTTCGCTGCTTATTTATAACGATGGTTCAAGCCGAACATTCGGTTTCCCTAATCATGGATGGTTGGCAGTGGTCGCATCTGGTAGTAGGTTCTACTTCACGCCTTCCGTTCCCCGCTTCAATCCTGGGTTTGTGATTCCCAAAACTGGGGGTGGCTATCGCCTTTACTCTTTCCCATAATCGCCCCAAGTGGATTTTACTCCTCCTAAGTTCACCTGGACGGTAAATTTTGCGATTTCTTAAAATGGGATTGACCTTGAGTTTCCTGCCTTGCTCGTTTTAAGCCCGAGCGTTGGAACATATAAACAGTTAAGGGGTAACTGGGTTGAATCAGTTGATTCCCCTCTAGGAGGTTATTTCGAGCATTGCAGCCCTATTTCACTCCTAAACGTCTCGCACGTATTTTTCATTTATAGACTATAATTTATAGACTATAAATCGTTTATATGAATGCTCACCCTATCATGTCCAGATATTACCCAGAACTACTTTACCCCTAACAGATAGCTTTACCTACAACCTACGGCTAAGATTTTGGCTTAGGGTGTTTATTAGGGGTACTGGGTTTTGAACGAAATGAATACCCCTATAAATTGGAGACTTGCTGAGGATTATGTAGGTATCAGCGAGAGATGACGAAACAAGTCACCAGTTGAAAAGTTGTTTGGGGGTATCGCTTCAGTATGTCATAGCCAGGTTAGTCGTGATTATGCGATCGCATTTTGTTGGTAGTGAGTAGGCTCCTCAATATTTCACTAATAATCTGACTACCCCTATGGGTTTTGAAATTTGAGCCATACCCTCCCCCCATAACCGAAACAAACACTCTTAGGGGTGCGACCGATGTGATAGCAGTCAATGGTTCGTAACGAACCGATAGGCTTGCCATTGACGGGTATCACGAGAGAGTTACCCTATCGGTGTTTGGTTGGGGGGTGGTATGGGTATTTGACAGATTGATTAAGTTGTGCTTATTGACTGAGTAATCAACCTATTGACAGAATTATTTTCCTGTGCTAGGACTAGATTGTGAGTAGTATCTGAGTAACTCAATAGGATATAGGGGTTGAGTAATAACCCGCTATCGCTGTCAGGATAAGGGTTTAAAGGCAATGCAGGCGAAAGGAGAGTTTCCTAACCCATAAGCTGTAACCCCTATTCTACCGTTACTTAGGTGTTACTCAAAACCATAGCAGGATCTATCAATCTGTAGCCATAAAATAACCCCTAGGGGTTTAATCTAGGGGTGTTAATTTATGAAAGGTTGACGATTAGATTAATCTATCAGATAGATAACTCTAAGAAATAATTTAGCTTCAGAGCTATCAATATCAACCCCTAACGCTGTTAACCGTTCTATAGCCACGTTCAATGGTATAGGTAACTTAGAAACCCCTTTGAGAACTTCTAAGGTAGCGTCAATGCCTTCTGTCTTGTATTTACCCTCATTGACGATTGTGCTATGTCCCATAAGTCTAGCTCGCAACTCGATAGGTAGTCCATATTGTTCACCTAACAGGTTGTACAGTCTACGAAAAGCATATTTCTGGGTTACCGGGCATTTCATAGATTGAATTCTGTTACTAAACGTTGCGTCAAAGCCTCCAGCTATGGTTTTGGGTTGACTGCCTTTTTTCGGGCTATATTCTGGTAACAACGGCCGTTTCAATTCTAGGAAATCAAACATTTCGGGACTGGGAATTGGGGCTACAACCCTTCCCCCTGTTTTAATACTCACTTTCCGACCTTCTGCGTCAGTAAAGTAAGTGGTGCGAAACGTTCAGGCATGAAATAGGGTTGAAATACCCGAAGTAACCGCCTGGTGGGGACTTCAACCCCTTGGTTGAATATAAGGAACGCACTCGTGACCATCCTCATAACTGTTTATATGTCCCAACGTTCGGTATAGAGATATACCAAACAAGGCAGGGAACCCAAGGTCAAAACGAACTAACCCATACAAATTCCTTATAGTAAGCCCAGAAATGGATAAGTAAAGTTAGGAAATTAGGGTAACGGCGATAGCCACCCCCAATTTTGGGAATCACAACCTCAGGATTGAAGCGGGGAACGGAAAGCTCCTAGGTGTAACCCAACACCAGAACCGAGACCACTGCCAACCATCCATGATTAGGGAAACCGAATGTCCGGCTTGAACCATCGTCATTATTGAGCAGCGAAACAGGTTGATACGCTGCGCTCAAAAGAGTAAGGGGAAAAGTAGGGTAATCACTTCATCACCTACACAGACCTTTAAAAGTACCCCGGTGGATAGGACAAATCTAAAGATGGAATGCCCATATAAACGGAACGTTTTAACCCCTCTTAGGCTCTGATAATCTGGTCGAGAAAGTCAGTAGTGAAAGTGTAAGCGTAAGCCTATTAGGGGGTGAGATGTGACCAGAAGCCAACGCCCGACTGTAATGGTAGGGATATGCTAACGGGTCACGGTTTGATTGTAAAGAAATAGAGTCAAGTAGGTGTACAAATGGCGATAGCGAGTTTAAAGAAAGGATTTGGGAAATCAAAACCAATCAAGACTACGAACAACGCATGGAAGACCATCCCGTGGACTAAGGTTCAACGGAAAGTTTTCAAGCTCCAAAAGAGTATATTTCAAGCAGCTAAATCGGGACAGGACGCAAAGGTAAGAAGGTGGCAACGTCTATTGGTGAAATCATATTATGCCCGACTCTTAGCAGTGCGACTGTAGGGGCGGGTTCCACGGTCAGCCATGCTTCCCAACAGTCAGCTTAATAAACCCGCCCCCCCAAGCGGGTCAAGGCAAAAAGACGGCTGGAGTAGATGGTGTGATAGCAATATCCCCTAAACAAAGGCTAGAAATGACCGAGAAAATCAAAGAAAACCTCAAAGCAAAACCACTGCGACGGGTGTGGATTCCAAAACCTGGTAGGGATGAAAAAAGCTGGAATAGGAATACCCACAATCCAAGATAGAGCAAGGCAAGCCTTGGTTAAGTCGGCTCTCGAACCTGAATGGGAATCGAGATTTGAAAGCACAAGCTATGGGTTCCGTCCCGGACGGTCAGCCCAAGATGCAATAGCACGAATTTACTCAAGTATCAACAAGGGTGAATATTATGTACTCGATGCTGATATAGCAAAATGTTTTGACCGAATAAACCATGATTACCTACTGTCCAAAATTCATTGTCCAAGCTGCCTAAAAAGAGACCTGAAACAATGGCTCAAAGCAGGCGTGCTAGATAACGGCGTATTTGAGGATACAGAATCAGGGACACCCCAGGGAGGGGTAATAAGTCCACTCCTAGCTAACATCGCATTGGATGGCATGATTAGGTTCATAGAGACAATGTATCCAAAGAAAGCAAACAGAGCGCAGGCTACTGTTATAAGATACGCCGATGACTTTGTAGTGATATCCCCATCACTAGAAATCATTGAACAGTGCAAAACTGCTATTTCCGAACGGTTAAAACCTGTGGGATTAGAAATAAAACCTGAAAAGACTCGAATCTGCCATACGTTCAAACCTATTGAATATGAAGGCAGAACAGAGGAGCCAGGATTTGATTTTCTAGGATTCAATATCAGGCAATATCCAGCAGGAAAATATAAATCTGGGAAAACAGGGGGAATGGCAAGCCGATTAATCGGTCACAAGACCCACATTAAACCCAGCCAAAAAGCAGTTGCCCACACAGAAGTGATAAAAGGTGTAATTAAACAATTTAAAACAGCACCTCAATCAACCCTAATTAACAAACTAAACCCAATTATTATGGGATGGTCAAACTATTACTCAGGGGTAGTCTCAACAGAGACATTCACCAAACTAGATAAGACAATCTGGCAAATGTTACGGGCATGGACAGTATCAAGATGCGGAAAGGCAAGTCACGAAAAGCTAAGAAATTATTTCAGACATGGAACAATTAAACTTAGCAATGGGAAAGAAAGACACGAAAATTGGCTGTTCCAAACCAAAGATGGGTTACATCTATTCAAACACAACTGGACTCCAATTGTCAGACATACCTTAAGACGCCCTGACGCAACACTTTATGACGGAAATTGGACCTACTGGGCAAGCAGGAAAGGACGAGCAATCGATACGCCAAATAGGGTAGCAAAACTACTCAAAAAGCAAAAAGGTAGATGTACCTGGTGTGGGCAATTCTTTACCCCATCAGATTTAATTGAAATAGACCACATTGTACCTAGAAGCCAAGGCGGAAAGGATGACTATAAGAATATTCAATTATTACATCGCCATTGTCACGACGATAAAACAGCTCTTGATGAAGAGATGATGCTGTACTCTTAACAAGGAGACGGTCAAACTAGGAGCCGTATGAGGTGAAAGTCTCAAGTACGGTTTTGAATGGGAGGGGTAGACCGTGAGGTCTATCTCGACCCCTAATTAATCTCCTAATACAAGATAATTATCTTGATTATCAGGGTCTGATAGTGCTTTGATGATTACACCATCATCCGTTACATAACGTTTGGTTAGATTAACAGCAGCGGCTATTTCAGTTGGTCTCAGTCCGTACATTACTGTCATACCCGTTACCCATAACCAGCTATGTCGGGATGATTGATGTTGTGAGTTTCTGATGGTATAGGCTTCCTGTTTGGTGTTAAACCACCAATCTTTAAAGGCATTAATGCCTATACGCTGCTTAACGGTGAATCGTGTTTGTTTAGGGTTAATAGGCTCAAGCTGTTTAAGCAAATGGTCTTTGTTAGGTGATTTCTTAGCTATGGCTTTTAAGATGTAGTAACGTTCTTTAAATGTTTGGGAACCTACTAATTGTTCTCCGTTCTGTAGGGGAGTGTATAGCATAACCTTGAAACTCTCCCAGCTAGGGTAATCATCCCAGTTAGGGAACAACCTGAAATATGCCTCTTTAGTAGACTCGTAAGATGCTAAGTCGCTAGCGATATCGCGGGAGCGTGGTCTTCCTGTGTTGCGGTTGTAACCCGCAAAATACTCATCCTCTAGTTGTTGGAATATTTCCCGATAGGTTATCAGATTATCCTCAATCTGGTTCTTTCCTAAGATAGTCGCATCGTACCAGTTCCAAAATTCACTAGCGCTAGTAATGGTTCCCAAGGCTTCTGATACCAGTTTAGCTTTCTTAACCCCGTCTATCACCCCTTGAGGTGTACACTCAAGATTAGCTGTCTTGGGTAGCCGTTTCCCGGTAGGTGGTTGCTTAAACTGCAATAGCAGATTGTACCTAGCCCCGGACTTTTGTAACTTGAGTGTCACTCCTTTGGGACATTCCCCTTTAAAGTCTTGATAGGCTTTCAGGAATCTGCTATAGCTCTCGTCATAGTTACCCTTTCCCCCCACTGTAGGGGTATTAATGTCGTTACTCATTTTTTACTCACCTATTATCCTGTTATTGCTCTGAGTAACACCTAAGTAACGGTAGAATAGGGGTTGTAGGCTGTAATTCCGGTTCGAGTCCGGCCAGTCCCGTTGGAAATTAATCGCAGATGCTGATATGTAACTGCTGCGATCGTAGATAATAGTAGGTAGACCTAAAATTCTGGGGAGAAATTAAATGTCCCTAAACCTTGGACGATTCTTTCGAGCCTGTAACCCGCGATACACTCTGAATATATCGAAACCTGAAGATCGACAATACTATATTGATTTTGCACCAGTTCGGGGTTCTAATGTAATTCGGGAACTGAAACGGACGATCACCTTTTCTGACCATCAACCTACCTGTCAATTATTTACCGGACATATAGGCTGTGGAAAATCCACGGAATTATCACGATTAAAAACTGAATTAGAAGCCGAAAAATTCCATGTAGTTTACTTCGAGTCTTCCCAGGACTTAGATATGGCGGATGTCGATATTAGTGACATCTTACTGGCGATCGCTCGCCAAGTTTCCCAAAGTTTAGAAAATAGTGGTGTCTGTCTGCAACCCAAACGCTTTCAAGGCATTCTGAAAAGCGCCGCCAACCTTCTGAATACAGAAATTACCAGTTTTCGGAGCAATATTCCCGTCGTCGGTGATATTGGTGTTAGCCAAGACTCCGAGGGTTTTTCCCTGGCTTTTGGGATTGGTGAAATTACCGCCAAAGCCAAAGACTCCAGAGATGTGCGATCGCTATTAAGACAACACCTAGAACCCCGAGTTAATAACATTATTGAAGTCATTAACCAGGAATTAATCACCCCAGCTCAACAACAACTACAGCAACGGGGACAAGGGGGATTAGTCGTGATTATTGACAACCTCGATCGCATCGATAATAAAGCCAAATTCGGCATCCGTACCCAGCCAGAATATCTATTTGTAGATAGGGGGGAACAACTCAATAAACTGCTGTGCCATGTCATCTATACAATTCCCCTAATTCTCACCTTTTCCAACGATAAAGAAGCCGTCAGCAACCGCTTTGGTTCCCCCGCCAAACTGCTACCAATGGTCAGAGTCAAAGAACGAGACGGTAGCGACTGCGAACCCGGAATTAATCTGCTCAGACAAATGGTATTAGCACGAGCATTTCCCGAATTAAACGAAACAGAACGCCTTCGTGAAATCCCTAAATTATTTGACTCTACCAGCACCCTCGATTATCTCTGTCAGATGAGTGGTGGTCATGTACGAAACCTGCTAATTTTACTATTTAATTGTCTACAAAAAGACGATCCACCCTTCACCCGCACCATGATTGAACGGGTAATTAGCGAGAGACGCAACGAATTAGGCAAAGCCATCACCTCCGACGAGTGGGAACTTCTCCGCCAAGTTTCGCAGCAGAAAACCGTCCGAGGTGAGGAAGAATATCAAACTCTCCTCCGCAGTCTATTTGTCTTTGAATATTGCGATCATGATGGTAGTTGGTTTGACCTTAATCCTGTCTTAGAAGGCGCTAAAGATTTTGACAAAGATTAATTACCGCACCTTCAGGTGCTAATATGTCTCAAACATAAATGGGAATGGATTTAAGGGGTTGCCATGTTACTCGGATTTCAAACGGCAATCAAACTAAATAACCAGCAACGCAACGCTCTAGCCAAGCATTGTGGAGTTGCTAGACACGCTTGGAATTGGGGACTAGCATTAACCAAAAACATCCTTGACCACAATAAAGCTAATCCCCAGGACAAGATTAAGTTCCCAACTGCGGTAGACCTTCATAAATGGCTAGTCGCCATCGTTAAGCCTGAGTGTTCCTGGTATTACGAAGTGAGTAAATGCGCTCCTCAATATGCTTTGAGACATCTTGCAGAAGCCTGGAAGCAGGCATTTAAGAAGGGAAAGAAACCCCCAAAGTTCAAGAAAAAAGGACGTGCTGATAGCTTCACTGTCGATGGGTCATTGGCAGTTGACCATTTCCGTGTCAAAGTTCCCGTGATAGGTTGGCTAAAAACTTATGAGCGTTTACCCATACAATATCAACCCAAATCTTTCACGTTTAGTCGAACGGCTGATAGATGGTTTGTTAGCTGGAAAATTGAAGTTGAACCAACCCACACACCTAAATTAGTCGGAGTTGTCGGGGTGGATTTAGGAGTTAAAACACTGGCAACTTTGTCAACTGGTCAAGTGTTTGAAGGGACTAAGAGTTACCGAAAATATGAGAATAAACTCTCTAGGTTGCAACGGCTAAATCGACACAAAGTTAGAGGGTCTAACAATTGGAAAAAGGCTCAAATAAAGATAGCTAGACTGCATCGCCAGATTGCCAATATCCGTCGTGATAGATTACACAAGCTGACCACCTACCTCGCCAAAAACCACGGCAAGATTGGGATTGAGGATTTGAATGTATCTGGTATGTTGGCGAATCGTAATCTAGCTAAAGCGATCGCAGATATGGGATTTTATGAGTTTCATAGACAGCTTGAGTACAAGTGTGAGCTGCATGGTTCTGAATTTGTAGTAGTTGACCGATGGTTCCCTAGCTCCAAAACTTGCTCAAACTGCCATACAAAGAAAGAAACACTCTTCCTATCTGAAAGAGTGTTCAAGTGTGACCACTGCGGCCTAGAAATTGATCGTGATTTGAATGCCTCCATCAATTTGGAGAAAGCCGTCAGTTAGACGGTGTTAGCCTGTGGACAGAGTGCTGCCGACAGTTCTGTATGAAGCAGGAAATGAGCGCCAACTACCCCTAGTAGAAGTTATCTTAGATAGAAAAGTCTAGTTATGGGCAGCTTTGGGTAAGTCTTATGTAACGGCTTGCTGCTTTTCCCCCAATAGGTCATTAATTGTGCCGATACCCAGTAGGGTGGTGGCTTCCTTTCCTTTATCCCCAGCGGCGCGATAGAGGTCGCGGGCGGCTTGCAACTTTTCTAGGGCTTCTCGTAATGATTCTGCTGTTCGTTGCCGAAATAGTCGTAATCCCTCATTTAATAATCTATTGGCTTCTGAATTCCTGCTATTTTGGGCGAGAATTATAGGCGTGGGCTCAGGGGATGATGAACTGGTTTTTAGCTGTGATGAGGTCGCCACTACTGACTCCCCTAGCATCACTGATAATGTGGCTGTTATCAATCCGATTTCGATGAGTTGCTGTGGTTTAATCATGGGTTAATTCCTTTATTTTTGCAGACAATTTATGGGAAAGTACAAGCTAGAAAATCTGGGTTTATTTAAGTAAGTCAATCCCCGCGATTTGAGCCATAATGTTGGGTTTCGTTCCTCAACCCAACCTACGAATAAAGCTGTGATGAGGTCGCCACTACTGACTCCCCTAGCATCACTGATAATGTGGCTGTTATCAATCCGATTTCGATGAGTTGCTGTGGTTTAATCATGGGTTAATTCCTTTATTTTTGCAGACAATTTATGGGAAAGTACAAGCTAGAAAATCTGGGTTTTTTTGAGTAAGTCAATCCCCGCGATTTGAGCCATAATGTTGGGTTTCGTTCCTCAAACCAACCCACGAATAAAGCTGTGATGAAGTCGCCAATACTGACTCCCCTAGAATCACTGATAAGGTGACTGCTGTTAATCCGATTTCGATGATTTGCTGTGGTTTAATCATGGGTTCATTCCTTTATTTTTGCAGACAATTTATGGAAAAGTAAAAGCTAGAAAATCTCGGTTTTTTTGAGTAAGTCAATCCCCGCGATTTGAGCCATAATGTTGGGTTTCGTTCCTCAAACCAACCCACGAATAAAGCTGTGATGAAGTCGCCAATACTGACTCCCCTAGAATCACTGATAAGGTGACTGCTGTTAATCCGATTTCGATGATTTGCTGTGGTTTAATCATGGGTTCATTCCTTTATTTTTGCAGACAATTTATGGAAAAGTAAAAGCTAGAAAATCTCGGTTTATTTGAGTAAGTTAATCTCCGCGATTTGAGCCATAATGTTGGGTTTCGTTCCTCAACCCAACCTACGAATAAAGCTGTGATGAGGTCGCCACTACTGACTCCCCTAGAATCACTGATAATGTGGCTGTTATCAATCCGATTTCGATGAGTTGCTGTGGTTTAATCATGGGTTAATTCCTTTATTTTTGCAGACAATTTATGGGAAAGTACAAGCTAGAAAATCTGGGTTTTTTTGAGTAAGTCAATCCCCGCGATTTGAGCCATAATGTTGGGTTTCATTCCTCAAACCAACCCACGAATAAAGCTGTGATGAAGTCGCCAATACTGACTCCCCTAGAATCACTGATAAGGTGACTGCTGTTAATCCGATTTCGATGAGTTGCTGTGGTTTAATCATGGGTTAATTCCTTTATTTTTGCAGACAATTTATGGAAAAGTAAAAGCTAGAAAATCTTGGTTTATTTGAGTAAGTCAATCCCCGCGATTTGAGCCATAATGTTGGGTTTCGTGCCTCAACCCAACCTACGAATAAAGCTGTGATGAGGTCGCCACTACTGACTCCCCTAGAATCACTGATAAGGTGGCTGCTGTTAATCCGATTTTGATTAGTTGCTGTGGTTTAATCATGGGTTAATTCCTTTATTTTTGCAGACAATTTATGGGAAAGTACAAGCTAGAAAATCTGGGTTTATTTGAGTAATTCAATCCCCGCGATTTGAGCCATAATGTTGGGTTTCGTGCCTCAACCCAACCTACGAATAAAGCTGGGTGAGGTCGCCACTACTGACTCCCCTAGAATCACTGATAAGGTGACTGCTGTTAATCCGATTTTGATGAGTTGCTGTGGTTTAATCATGGGTTCATTCCTTTATTGTTGCAGACAATTTATGGGAAAGTACAAGCTAGAAAATCTGGGTTTATTTGAGTAATTCAATCCCCGCGATTTGAGCCATAATGTTGGGTTTCGTGCCTCAACCCAACCTACGAATAAAGCTGGGTGAGGGTGCTGTATTAATTAATTACCGCCAATCTCCTTGAATAGTAAACGCACCCCAATAATAGGGAGACTGCCATTGACCGGAATTCCACATCTCTAATTGTGCTTCTCTTAAAGCTATAATTGGCTGTTGATTCTCATTCAATATCTCCTGATAAAACCGAGTCATTAACTGGGAAGTTGCTAAATCATTGACATTCCATAAACTCACCACCACTCGTCGCGCCCCCGCATACATAAAACCGCGAGTTAAACCTACTAAACCCTCTCCTCTTACTTCCCGACCTAAGCCCGTCTGACAAGCGCTTAATACTACTAATTCGGCGGGTAAATTCAGGTTAAATATATCATTTAAACGCACAAAGCCATTATCCGATTCTCCCTGGTAATTAAATAATGATAACACCAATCCAGATAATTCTGGATTGACTGTATCAATTAACCCATGAGTCGCGAAGTGGATGATTTGATATTCAGATAAATTGGGGTGAGTGGCTAGGTAGCGGGAAGCCTCAAAACCCAAGGCTTTCATTCTTTCATTTTCCGGGACTAATTCGGCAATATTTTCCGCTTCAACACGGCTATATTTTAATCGATTTAACTGGGGGGCTGTATCCCCTAACCCTAAACTTCTGGTCGCCCTAGCTAAGGCTAAATCATCAAGACTTGGGGAGTTATTATCAGAGGTGATTTGATTTAATCGCTGGTCGTTTGATTCAAAAATAGGGTCAGCTAATACCGCTACAATTTTAGCAGCAGTGTCCCGATTTGCTAATTGTTCTCGTTGAATAGCAATGAGAGTAGCTGAGGAAGCGGTGACAATTTCATGTTCGACTAACAGGGGGGTATCGGGTTGAGAAGGTATCGGTAAAGCGGCAAAAGGAATGAATTGTAAAATCCCATCTCCGACAATCAATAACCGTTGATTATTCAGTTGATTAACTACAGGTGAAATTAAGATTTCACTCAGGGGTAATCCCTGGGCTACTGTGGTGGTATTATCACGGTTAATAGCTTCTCGATAAGGGGCAGCTACTGCCTCGATTTCCCCTTGAGCAGGCAGAATATAACTGGTTATACTATCCTTAGTCACCGCCCAGAGAAAACTGCGTTCTTCTCCTAGGTAATATTGTAACAGCAAGGTATCATCATCAAGTACCTGTTGCTGCACTTGTTCTAAGTTCAGAGGTTGGGGATATTGCAGGTTAGCATAGTTGGGACTGACGACCCTAATTTGGGTTTGTAGTTGATTGAGTTGATTAATGAGAGATTGGGATTGAGTTTTCAGTGCATCGATTTGTTCTGTGGTAAATTGACCCTGGGTGAGTTCATACCGTTGATGTTCTATGGCATTGAGTTGTTGTATTAGGCTTTGTTCCTGCTGCAAAAGTTGAGGGTCTACGCCTTCACGAATATTAGCACCAGCTTCGGCGAGAAGTTCCAAAAGGCGGCGGGCGCGGCTACGTTCGCTGGCATGAAAAGCTAGGGCATCATATCCTTTTTGGGGGTTTTGTTGATGCAGTTCCATTAACAATTCAATATATAATTGGTAACGGTCTTGAACGGTGGAGAAAAAGGTTTGGCGGAGTTCGCCTGGAGGGGCTAAGCTGCGGAGTTCTTCAGTCAAGTTAATCGCCTTTTCCATATTAACCAGGGCTTCGGTGAGTTCGCCTTGGGAACGTTGGAGAAAAGCCATACCGGTGAGGATAGTAGCTTCCCCCCCTCTATCCCCCACAGCCCTTGATAGGGGTAAAGCTTGGTTAAGGTAGTCTAGGGCTGTTTGTTTTTCTCCCAAGGAGTCGTACACAGCGCCAATATTGCTGAGAGTAGTAGCTTCCCCCTCTCTATCCCCCACAGCCCTTCTTAGGGGTAAAGCTTGGTTGTAGTAGTCTAGGGCTGTTTGTTTTTCTCCCAAGGAGTCGTACACAGCGCCAATATTGCTGAGAGTAGTAGCTTCCATTCCTCTATCCCCCACAGCCCTTAATAGGGGTAAAGCTTGGTTGTAGTAGTCTAGGGCTGTTTGTTTTTCTCCCAAGGAGTCGTACACAGCGCCAATATTGCTGAGAGTAGTAGCTTCCATTCCTCTATCCCCCACAGCCCTTAATAGGGGTAAAGCTTGGTTGTAGTAGTCTAGGGCTGTTTGTTTTTCTCCCAGGGAGTCGTACACAGCGCCAATATTGCTGAGAGTAGTAGCTTCCCCTCCTCTATCCCCCACAGCCCTTCTTAGGGGTAAAGCTTGGTTAAGGTAGTCTAGGGCTGTTTGTTTTTCTCCCAGGGAGTCGTACACAGCGCCAATATTGCTGAGAGTAGTAGCTTCCCCTCCTCTATCCCCCACAGCCCTTCTTAGGGGTAAAGCTTGGTTAAGGTAGTCTAGGGCTGTTTGTTTTTCTCCCAGGGAGTCGTACACACCGCCAATATTGTTGAGAGTAGTAGCTTCCCCTCCTCTATCCCCCACAGCCCTTAATAGGGGTAAAGCTTGGTTGTAGTAGTCTAGGGCTGTTTGTTTTTCTCCCAGGGAGTCGTACACATGGCCAATATTGTTGAGAGTAGCAGCTTCCCCCCCTGTATCCCCCACAGCCCTTCTTAGGGGTAAAGCTTGGTTGTAGTAGTCTAGGGCTGTTTGTTTTTCTCCCAGGGAGTCGTACACATGGCCAATATTGTTGAGAGTAGCAGCTTCCCCCCCTGTATCCCCCACAGCCCTTCTTAGGGGTAAAGCTTGGTTGTAGTAGTCTAGGGCTGTTTGTTTTTCTCCCAGGGAGTCGTACACATGGCCAATATTGTTGAGAGTAGCAGCTTCCCCCCCTATGTCCTCCACAGCCCTGAATAGGGGTAAAGCTTGGTTAAGGTAGTCTAGGGCTGTTTGTTTTTCTCCCAGGGAGTCGTACACAGCACCAATATTGCTGAGAGTAGTAGCTTCCCCTCCTCTATCCCCCACAGCCCGATACAGGGGTAAAGCTTGGTTGTAGTAGTCTAGGGCTGTTTGTTTTTCTCCTAATAAATCATTAATTCTCCCCATACTCAGCAGGGTGACAGCTTCCCCCCTTCTATCCCCAGCAGCGCGATAGAGTTGGCGGGCGACTTGCCACTTTTCTAGGGCTTGTCGTAATGATTCGGCGGTTCCTTGTTGAAATAGTTGTAATCCTTCTTGCCGCAATCTATCGGCTTCTGAATTACTGCTATTTTGGGCGAGAATTATAGGCGTTGACTCAAGGGATGATGAACTGGTTTTTAGCTGTGATGAGGTCGCCACTACTGACTCCCCTAGCATCACGGATAATGTGGCTGTTATCAATCCGATTTTGATGGATTTATGTGGTTTAATCATGGGTTAATTCCTTTATTTTTGCAGACAATTTATGGAAAAGTAAAAGCTAGAAAATCTCGGTTTATTTGAGTAAGTCAATCCCCGCGATTTGAGCCATAATGTTGGGTTTCGTTCCTCAACCCAACCTACGAATAAAGCTGTGATGAGGTCGCCACTACTGACTCCCCTAGAATCACTGATAAGGTGGCTGCTGTTAATCCGATTTTGATTAGTTGCTGTGGTTTAATCATGGGTTCATTCCTTTATTTTTGCAGACAATTTATGGAAAAGTAAAAGCTAGAAAATCTCGGTTTATTTGAGTAAGTCAATCCCCGCGATTTGAGCCATAATGTTGGGTTTCGTTCCTCAACCCAACCTACGAATAAAGCTGTGATGAGGTCGCCAATACTGACTCCCCTAGCATCACTGATAAGGTGACTGCTGTTAATCCGATTTTGATGGATTTATGTGGTTTAATCATGGGTTCATTCCTTTATTTTTGCAGACAATTTATGGAAAATTACAACCTAGAAAATCCGGGTTTATTTGAGTAAGTCAATCCCCGCGATTTGAGCCATAATGTTGGGTTGAGGCACGAAACCCAACCCACGAATAAAGCTGTGATGAGGTCGCCACTACTGACTCCCCTAGCATCACGGATAATGTGGCTGCTATCAATCCGATTTCGATGATTTGCTGTGGTTTAATCATGGGTTAATTCCTTTATTTTTGCAGACAATTTATGGAAAAGTAAAAGCTAGAAAATCTCGGTTTATTTGAGTAAGTCAATCCCCGCGATTTGAGCCATAATGTTGGGTTTCGTTCCTCAACCCAACCTACGAATAAAGCTGTGATGAGGTCGCCACTACTGACTCCCCTAGAATCACGGATAATGTGGCTGTTATCAATCCGATTTTGATGGATTTATGTGGTTTAATCATGGGTTCATTCCTTTATTTTTGCAGACAATTTATGGAAAATTACAACCTAGAAAATCCGGGTTTATTTGAGTAAGTCAATCCCCGCGATTTGAGCCATAATGTTGGGTTGAGGCACGAAACCCAACCCACGAATAAAGCTGTGATGAGGTCGCCACTACTGACTCCCCTAGCATCACGGATAATGTGGCTGCTATCAATCCGATTTTGATGGATTTATGTGGTTTAATCATGGGTTCATTCCTTTATTTTTGCAGACAATTTATGGAAAAGTAAAAGCTAGAAAATCTCGGTTTATTTGAGTAAGTCAATCCCCGCGATTTGAGCCATAATGTTGGGTTTCGTTCCTCAACCCAACCTACGAATAAAGCTGTGATGAGGTCGCCAATACTGACTCCCCTAGCATCACTGATAAGGTGACTGCTGTTAATCCGATTTTGATGGATTTATGTGGTTTAATCATGGGTTCATTCCTTTATTTTTGCAGACAATTTATGGAAAAGTAAAAGCTAGAAAATCTGGGTTTTTTTGAGTAAGTCAATCCCCGCGATTTGAGCCATAATGTTGGGTTGAGGCACGAAACCCAACCTACGAATAAAGCTGTGATGAGGTCGCCACTACTGACTCCCCTAGAATCACTGATAAGGTGACTGCTGTTAATCCGATTTTGATGAATTTATGTGGTTTAATCATGGGTTACTTGGTTTTTTTTGAGCATAATTAATAGTGCAGTGAAAGCATCACAATCTAGCTTTATTTGACGACGTAAACCCAACAGAAGCCAGCCATAATGTTGGGTTTCGTGCCTCAACCCAACCTACGAATTAAGCTACGAATCAAGCTGGGTGAGGGCGACAGGGGGATAATGGATACATGAAGGTTATAAGTCTATTAACTGCCCTGATGCAATAGGGTCCCTACGGTTACTGGTTCCTGGATTTCGGCTTGTGCTACTATGCCATTCCGGTCAATTATTCGGACTTTTCCTGTACTATTTACCCCTGTTAAGATTGTGCCACTGCTGACATTTCGTAAATCAATCCCCCCTAACCATAATTGGGCGTTACTACCACTTACCTGGGTAACAACTGCTTCGGCTGGCGGGTTCGGATTATTGATAAAATAAGGAGTTTGAAGTTGATAACCACTACCTACTTTGACTTCATAACGGGGCTGTTGATAGAAGTTTTTGGGAATTTCGGGGATGATTTTGGTAAATATCTGTTGTATATTACTATCAGAATTCCACATATAATGGGTTAATAAATAACTAAATAAGCCGCAGTCAAAACCATTGACATTAACTTCCCTCGCTAGTTGGTGGGGGGCTGTGGCTGATAATACTACGCCTTTGGCAACTCCGGTGCGGTAACCGTTAACAAATTCTTCCTGTGACATATTTAGGCGTGATAACCACTTTTGCTGATAGCTTCTTTCAGAGTCGGAAACTAGGACGTTTTGACCACCATCACGAGACCGGACTCGCGCTTCTCTGGTGGCACCTCCGGCAAAACAACTATCTAATACAACGGTGACGTTTTCGGTCTGTAAGGCGGACATTAATAAAAATAAGGTGTGCCCCATAATGTCTTTGACGCTTCCTGGTGTGTTAGGATATCCAGGGGGTAAATCACTATCGACGGGAACAAAGGTTCCGTTGAGTTGTTGGGTACTTCCTACTTCTCGGAAAATGGGTTGGGGGTCAAAAATGCGAGAACCATGCCCAGAATAGTGATAAACTACGACATCTCCGGGTTTGGCTTGTTTGATTAAGTATTCTTCAAAGGCGGTTAAAATGGCGTCTCTGGTGGCTTGTTTGTCTTCTAATATGTAGATGTCTTGGGGGTGAAAACCAAAGCGGTGGATGAGTAGTTCTCGCTGTAAATATATGTCGTTAATACAGCCGATTAAGGGATGTTGGGAATAGCTGTTAATTCCCACTAGCAAGGCGAGTTTGCGGGAGGTACTCTGGGCTAAGACTTGGCGATGGCGTTGGGTTTGTCGGTGAAATAAAACGGGGTCAATTCCTAGGGTGGCTAGGGCTGCACCTAGGAATTGCAGAAAGTGACGGCGAGTGGAATTATTCATGTCTTTACTTGGGATATTTCCATAAAGTTATATGAATATACACATGAGAAACCAAGATTATGATTCAACATCATAAAATGGGTAACTTATGGGGGTAAGGTGGTTCAACTGGTTTAACTGTTGGTGCGGAAATTATTATAACTGCTTTTATCCAGATATAACTATCATCAATTATTAATCAAATTTGATATTTTGGTGGTAGAGACTTGATGATGAGGGGCTGGGGGATAGGTGGGGGGTATCCCCGGAGTTGTGAAATTCCGAATATGGCTTACAATTGGTGACAACTCACTAATTGAATTTTTTAACGTTAGACCATGACTAACCAGACTACTACGAATGAAACTACTAACCCAGAAACTCCGGTTTCGGCTACTGAACCGCAACCGAGTTATGTTAAACTGGCAATGCGGAATATGGTTAGGAAAGGTTCAAAATCCCTATTTCACTTTTTCTTGACTACTATGGGTCTAATTGGCCTGCTGGTGGGTCTCGCCTATCTTACCCGTTAAACATTAAGTGCTGTAGGGGGGTGAGAAGGTGCAGTTAGAAGTTAATATTGAAGATAATTTCTGGTCTGGGAAAGATGGAGAGTCTATGACTTCTGGGGGACGAGGAGAAAAGGCGATCGCATCTGAAACCTGGGAATCATGGTTTCAGCAGTGGTTACAACAACTTGATCCGTATTTACCCCCAGCTAAGGGATATGAACTTAGTCTGCGTTTGACTGACGATAGGGAAATACAGGCATTTAACGCCCAATATAGGCAGTTAGACCAGGCTACAGATGTACTTTCCTTCGCCGCCCTAGAAACCAGCCTTGTGATGCCAGCAGAACACCTCTCATTGCATCCCTGCTATCTTGGGGATATAATCATCTCAGTCGAAACAGCATTTAGACAGGCACAACAGGCCAGACATAACCTTACAACCGAGTTAGCATGGTTGACGAGTCATGGCTTATTACACCTACTAGGGTGGGATCATCCCGACGATCGCAGTTTAACTCGAATGTTGGAGCAACAAAAAGCCCTCTTACAGAAGGTTAACCTACAAATTGGTTCAGGTTACGCCTGGGACTCGGAAGAAAATCTGAACTAAGCCACGATTGTGCTACATTGCACCCAGAATTGATCAGAAATCCTGATACTTCTCTTGAATGCTGATTTAAGGATACCCAACCATGAAACCTAAAAAAACCTGTGTTTCGGCACTTCCCACCCCCCTAGTAACTAGGTCCGCCAACTACGCTTACATTCCTACCCCCCCAGAGACTAAAACCACCAACCACCGAGTATCTCAGTCTTGGGCGATCGCCAATAACCTATTGGTTAGCTTTAAATACGCCTGGAATGGTGTGGCTTACGCATTCAGGACCCAGCGAAATTTTCGCATCCATACAGCCATAGGGACTTTAGCGGTCAGTCTCGGTTTCTGGTTGCATCTTAACTTTGTAGAAATTGCTATTATTGGTTTAACTATCAGCGCGGTGATGGCTTTAGAATTGTTAAACACAGCTATTGAGTCGGTGGTTGATTTAACAGTAGGAAAGTCCTACCATGAATTGGCACGCATTGCTAAAGACTGCGCGGCGGGTGCTGTGTTAATCTCGTCTTTGGCGGCTTTATTGGTGGCGGGAGTGCTGATTTTGCCAGCTTTGTTAACGGCGATGCAAGTTTGGCTGCAAGGAGTATAGACATTGATAATTGTTATTGATAACTATGATAGTTTCACCTATAACTTGGTGCAATATTTAGGGGAATTAGGGTCAGAAAACCCTGTATGCGATCGCATAGAAGTTTACCGAAACGATGGCATCACCGTTGAAGAAATTAGACAGAAAAAACCCGATGGTTTAGTCATTTCTCCCGGTCCCGGTCGCCCAGAAGATGCCGGAATTTCCCTAGCCATTATCCGAGAATTAGGCAAGACTTTACCGATTTTAGGGGTATGTCTCGGACATCAAAGCATCGGTCAAGCCTTCGGTGGCAAGATTATCTCAGCCCCAGAGTTGATGCACGGCAAAACCTCACCCATTCATCATAATGGCAAGGGGATATTTCGCGATTTAGAGAACCCCTTTACCGCGACGCGCTATCATAGTTTAGTCATAGACCCCCAAACCTGTCCGTCAGTCCTAGAAGTTACCGCCTGGGTGGATGATGGTACAATTATGGGGGTTCAACACCGCCATTATTCCCATATTCAGGGTGTACAATTTCACCCGGAAAGCATTTTAACAACTGCGGGAAAAACTTTACTAAAGAACTTCCTCAACAGTTGTCGGTTAATGGCAGTTGAAAGCTAATCAATTTGCGGTAAATTTGCGGTAATATTTTGGTCATATAATTTCTATGAAACGGCGACAGTTTATCAACCTAGCTAAAACCAGTGCCCTAGTTACCTTGGCTGGCGGTTTGGGGGCGCGGTGGCAGGTTTCCCAAGCCCAGACACCCAATGAATCTAACTTGACTATTCGCTGGCTTGGACATACCAGTTTTCTGTTTACTGGGGAGGGTTTGCGGATACTGGTAAATCCGTTTCGACAAATTGGATGTACCGCCGGATTTGGTAGCCCGAAAATAGAGACCGACCTGGTGTTAATTAGCAGTCGCTTACTTGATGAAGGGTCGATTGATGGGTTTCCTAATAATCCGGCGCTATTATATGAACCGGGGGTTTATCAATTTAATGGTACCCAAATTCAGGGTATTCGCACTATTAAAGACCGTGAACAAGGTCGCAGATTTGGTCAGAATGTCGCCTGGTTATGGACTCAGAGTGGCATCAGAATTCTGCACATGGGAGGGTTAGCAGGACCTATTAATATTGAAGAAAGGATTTTGATTGGTCGCCCGGATTTGTTGTTAATTCCTGTGGGTGGAGGTCCGAAGGCTTATACTCCCACGGAAGCGGCGGCGGTAATTGCTTCCCTCAATCCTAGATTGGTGATTCCTACCCACTATAAAACTCTGGCTGCAGATGTTAATAACTGCGATTTGGTTCCGGTTGATAATTTCCTTGATGTGATGAATAATGCAACTATTAGGAATGTTAATAGCGACACTTTAACTTTGACTCGCAGCCAGCTTGATGATGAGTTGACTATTAGGGTGATGAGCTATAATTTTAATAGTTCGGCATCAATTAATAATTAATAATTGTCTGGGCGGGTTCTGCTGGCAATTCTCATCCTCACGACCTGATTAATAAACCCGCCCTACCTCACCGGGTAATTACTCTCCCAGAAAGGGGCTTCGGAATGTAGTTTATGACTTGAGCAACTGCTATATGGCAGGTTGAGCGATCGCCAAGGATATGGGTATTCTATGAAAACATCAAATAATTTATATGAAGAAGATTTTTACCTCTGGACACAAATCACGGCTGAACAGTTAAAAGAAAATCAATTTACTCAAATTGATATCGCCAATTTGATTGAAGAAATTGAAAGTATGGGAAGAAGTGAAAAACGGGAATTAAAAAGCCGTTTAATTGTGTTATTAATGCACTTATTAAAATGGTACTATCAACCCACCAAACGGAGTGAGAGTTGGCGCAGCACCATGACAGAACAACGCATTTTTATTGAAGGTTTGTTAGAAGACAGTCCCAGTTTGAAACCTCTACTTTCAGCATTATTTAAAGATTGTTATCAAAAAGCACGTCTAAAAGCGTCCGATGAAACAGGAATTAAGTTAAATTTTTTGCCAAAGGAATCGCCGTTTAGTTTAGAGGAAACTTTAGAATCTAGCTATTAATAAAGGTAATATGGCTTCTATTAATAATTGTCGGGGCGGGTTCTGCTGGCAATTCTCAATTCCTCACGACTTGATGAATAAACCCGCCCTACCCCACAGGGGAATTACAGCCCTCACCCCATTAATTAATAATTAATAATTGTCGGGGCGGGTTCTGCTGGCAATTCTCATCCTCACGACTTGATGAATAAACCCGCCCTACCTTACAGACTGTGGCGGGGACGTTAATAACTGCGATTTTGTTCCCGTTGATAACTGACTTGATGTGATGACTAATACAACTATTAGGAATGTTAATAGCGACACTTTAACCTTGACTGGGAGCCAGCTTAATGATGATGGGTTGACTATGGGGGGTGATGAGCTATAATTTTAATAGTTCGGCTAATGGTGGAGATTTTCAGGGTGGGGTGCAGACAATTATCCCTGACCGGGGAAATAATTGTTGTAATGATGACTAGAATGGATTAATCAACTATCAGCTTCATTGGGGAGTGAAAAATATGGCTATCTGTAGTGGCACGAATTATCTGGGAAAAATTGCTGTGTGTCTGGGAATGGGAATGGTTCTCAGTATGTCGGTGGGGACTGGGAGGGCGATCGCTGAAAGTTCCCCAGAATTACAGTTTAATTGGGAATCGGAAAATCTGGGGGAATTTGCCCAATTTCCGAGCGATCGCGTTAGACGGGCTGTTAATCAAGATGTGGTTAATCTACTGCTAAATGATGGTCGTTTTAGTACCTTAGCCACTGTGTTAAGACTGACGGGATTAATGGATGTTCTCCGAAAAGATGGTGTGTTTACTATCTTAGCGCCCACGGATGAAGCCTTTTCTAAACTCCCCCGGACGGTTTTAGAAAATCTCCTCAAAGGAAATAATATCGAACAGTTAATTAGGATTATGAGGTATGATGGATATGACAGCGATGCCATGACCTCGGAGGAGTTAATCTATAGATATTTAACAACTCAGGAAAATTTGTCGATTCCGGTGGAGGTGGGTTCGGAAACTATCACAGTTGAAGGGTCTCATAGTATTGATTCTGATATTCAGACAGAAAATGGCTTAATTCAGGTAATTGAGCAATTAATGATTTTGACAAAATAATCGGCTCTGGTGTTACAATGGGGTGAGGCTAGATTGATGGTCAATAGCAGCCCTGAACTCTCAAGGAGATGATTTTGTGAACCAGGAACGACCAACCCTACAATTGAAATGGTCAGGAATTGGCAATTGGATCGTTGTTATAGGGATCATGGGTTTACTAGCCTCAGTTGGTTTGGGCTGGCTGGTAAACTCGATTCTCATTCTGATTGGTCTGGCTGTCATCACCCCCATTATTTTAGTGTTTGGGGCGCGTTGGTGGCTAAACCGGAATTTGATTGAGGATTCCTGTCCGGTCTGTTCCCATGAGTTTATAGCCCTAAATCAGACTCAATGTCAATGTCCGAATTGTGGTGAACCTATTCAAATTGAACAGGGACGTTTTACCCGCCTTACTCCACCAGGGACTATTGATGTTAAGGCGGTTGATGTTTCCTCCCGAGTCCTAGAAGATTGACAATATCAGTTAAAGGATGTTTAACAGTGTCTGAAAATCAGCTAAATGTCTTGGTTACAGGAGGGGCGGGTTATATTGGTTCCCATGGGGTGTTGGCTTTGCAACGGGCGGGTTATAATCCGATAGTTCTTGATAATTTGGTTTACGGACATCAAGAATTGGTGGAAAATGTGCTGAAGGTGGAATTAATCGAGGGAGATACTAACGATCGCCTTTTATTAGATCAGCTATTTTCTAGCCGGAAAATTGACGCGGTAATGCACTTCGCCGCCTATGCTTATGTGGGAGAGTCGGTAACTAATCCTGAGAAATATTATCGTAATAATGTGGTGGGAACTCTCACCCTTTTGGCGGCGATGAACTCAGCGGGAATTGATAAATTTGTGTTTTCTTCTACCTGTGCGACCTACGGGGTTCCCCAAATTATTCCGATTCCTGAAAACCACCCCCAAAATCCCATTAGTCCCTATGGCGCGAGTAAGCTAATGGTTGAACGAATTTTGGCGGATTTTGACGCGGCTTATAATTTGCGATCGGTCAGTTTTCGCTATTTTAATGCTGCTGGCGCTGACCCCAATGGATTACTGGGAGAAGACCACGACCCGGAAACTCATTTAATCCCCCTCACGTTATTTACAGCCCTAGGAAAACGGGATCATATCTCTATTTTTGGGACTGATTATCCGACTCCTGACGGTACTTGTATCCGCGATTATATCCATGTGAGTGATTTAGCAGATGCTCATGTTTTGGGGTTACAACATCTATTTTCGGGGGGGAAAACTGAGTTTTTTAACCTCGGAAATGGTAAGGGTTTCTCGGTTAAAGAAGTGATTGAAAGCGCCAGGGAAATCACGGGACGAGAGATTAAAACGGTAGAATGCGATCGCCGCCCCGGAGACCCCCCCAGTTTAGTGGGAACTAGCGAAAAAGCCCAGCAAATCTTAGGCTGGAATCCTCAATATTCCCAAATTCACGATATCATTAGCCATGCTTGGCAGTGGCATCAAAAACGTCATGGCTAACCCTTGACATTTGGGAAAATTTTTGATATGAGATAGTCAGCAATCCGATCGCCTGCCCCGGCTTCACCGAGACGGCGGCGACCATTAACGGCAATAGTGGCTAGTTGTGGGGGGTCCTGTAGAAGCGATCGCACCACTCCTGCCACTGCTTGGGGATTTTCAGCGAGAATTAGTGACGGACCGAGTAGGCGACTTTGTGCTTCAGCAAAAGCTGGCGTAAATTGGGGACCCTTTCCGGGAATAGCGATCGCTGGTTTTCCCAGACCGACAAACTGTTCCGTAGCCGTCCCCGCCATGGCGATCGCCATATCTCCCAGGTCGAGACAATCATTAAACCCCTCACGGGTCAGCACCATAGTGATATCATCGCCACGCTGAAACAATTGTTGTTCCTTGCTGCTATGACCATGCACTTTATCCCACCCAGTAGCTTGGAGGACCTCACAGAAGGGGTCTAAATCCAAACTAGGTGCGATCGCAGCCAAACACCGGAGGGGTGATATTTTTAGCTGCGATACTGCTGCTAGAATTAACCGCCAATTCTCATAGGCTTCTGGACTACGAGAACCCGGTAATAAAGTCAAGTTTAACACACCTGGTGGCGACGGCGCAATAATTCCCCCAGGTTCCAAATTATCCATCATCGGATTACCCAAATCAACAGCCGGAATTGACCACTTTTGCAGAGTTTCCGTCGTCAGTCCATCGCGGGGAAACACCCCCCGACAACGACGATGAGTCATTAACCAACGTTCCCAGGGTAAATATACCGAACCTGACCACCCCTCCCATTTTTGCCACCAGGACTGGCGAGATAACTTGCCGTTTTCATCCCGCAAATAATATTCAGATTTTGCCGTCCCCACAAAAGCATATTCTGCGCCACTTAACCAGGCTAAAAATAGGGGTACAATATCCCCCACCGCCAAAATACATCCCCCCTCTTTCCCCCACTGGCGCACCGTCTGCACCTGGGAATATAATAACTGTAATAACCCCCCCTTTAAATCTCCCAGGAGTTGGGAACCGTCCATATAAATAAATCCCCCAGAGGGCATTTTTTGGACTCTACCAATAATCGGAATATCCGGTAATTGCTGATAGGCTTTCCCTTCCCCTACTAAGGGTAAAGCGGCTAGGTTATTAACTCGTTTTCGCAGATGTTGCAGTATTCTGACAGCGATGATATCTTCCCCGTGACCATTACTTAAACACAATAGTTTCATATTCCTGAATGCTGCATCAATTATAAGTCTCCAATTATAAGTCTAAAATTTCCTGGATTTTGGCGTTGAGTTGTTTTAATTTAACGGGTTTGGCTACATAATCATTTGCGCCAGCTTCTAGGCATTTTTCGCGATCGCCTGTCATAGCCAAGGCAGTTAAGGCAATAATTGGCACTTGGGACATGGTGGTGATTTGGCGGATACGGTTAATTGCTTCTAAGCCATCTATTCCCGGCATTTGAATATCCATCAGAATTAAATTAGGAGATTCTGATTGTGCTAAATCAATCGCCTGTTGACCGTCCTTAGCAATAATTAAACGGTAGCCTTTAGCACCCAAATAACTCGACAAACTCATGATATTAGCTTCGTTATCTTCAGCAATTAAAATCAGGGGAGAAACTTGAGCCACATCTTCAGTTTTCGTCAGGAAATCCGAGGTATTAGATGATAGATGGGGGGTGTTAGTTCCGATTAAGATATCATCACAAGGAATCTCAAAAATAAACTGACTTCCTGACCCCACTTTACTAATCACATTAACAGTACCTCCGTGCATTTCTACAATGCGTTTAACTAGGGATAATCCTAAACCTGTTCCCTCATATTGACGGTTGAGAGCGCTATCAATTTGAGTAAAGGGTTTAAACAGTTTTGATAATTGTTCTTCATTAATACCAATTCCCGTATCAATCACAGCAAAACGGACTCGGGATTTATCGCTGTCTATCGGGGGTGGCTGTAACTTAACTTCCAGGCTGATTTTACCTCGGGATGGGGTGAATTTAACCGCGTTATTGAGGAGGTTAATTAACACTTGACGCAGGCGGCGTTCATCAATATATAAGTCTGGTAAGGCTTGGGGAATTTGTACATTAATGGAAATCCCTTTTTTAAAGGCTTGCTGCTTAATAAAAGCTATACTAGATTGACACAGGGGGCGAATCGAAGTATAATTAAGGTCTAGTTTCATTTCCCCGGCTTCAATTTTAGCCAGGTCTAAAATATCGTTAATTAATTCCAGGAGATGGCTGGCGCTGCGTTCAATAGTTTGTAATGCTTGTTTTTGCCGATCGCCTAAAGTACCAAATACCTCTTCTTGCATACCCTCGGTCATTCCTAAAATAGCATTAAGGGGGGTGCGTAGTTCATGACTCATATTGGCGAGAAACTCATCTTTCAGACGGGTAGCGCGCATCAATTCCTGATTAGTCTGGCGCAGTTTGGCTTCGGTTTCTCGGCGATCGCTAATATCTCGACAGACACAAATTAACAGCTTATCTTCCGTTAGGGTCAGAGATAATTCTTCCGCAAAACTCGTCCCGTCTTGACGAGTGGCGATCGCTTCTCCAGTCCAGTAGCGATCGCGCATTAAAATCGGGAAAACCTCATTTTCAAAGCGTTGAATTTCTGTAGGAGAATAGATTTTTCTCCAACTATGACCCACTAAATCTTCAGGTTCAGAATAACCAAACATAACCAAATGAGCGTGATTTACATACTGATACAAATCATCCTGAACAATGCCAATACCATCCCCCGCCGCTTCAATACTCGCCAACTGTTTAGCAATTTCCTGTTCAGCCGCCTTCTTAGCCTCTTCCGCCTCATTTCTTTTCCTGTGTAAACGATACCCTTCAATTAAATTGCCGCAGGTCACTAAAAAGGCTTGTAAATCATCAATCATTTCCTCATGATAGCCACCTGGTTTATTGGCAATTCCCACTATTCCCACCATGGTAGAACCGCTAAAAAACGGCAACCCCAAAAAACTATTTAAAGGCGGATGACCATTAGGAGTCCCTCCCCGGCGTGGGTCGCTGCTAGGACTGTTAGCTATAACAGGTTTCCCGGTCATAATTACCGCCCCAAATAAGGTATTCATATTATCAAATTCCATGCCTTTTTCATGGTTTTCTTGATAAAATTTCTCCGTGGCTTCATCCCAAGCCACATTACTTATGCTATGGGTTTTTAGATAAGGAACTCCCCGAATTTTGAGGAAAGTTTCTTCCATGGTTGCTCCCCCATTATCTCGGAACATTACCTCGCCAATAAAGCCATATTCACTATCAGTTAAAGTTAGCAAGCTGCTAAGTAAACCCTCAAAAATAGTTAGGCGATTTTCGGATGTTATAAACTGGGATTGTGCGATAGTAATTGACTGGAGGAGATTATGGTTTTTTTGTAAGGCTATTTGCGCCGATTTTAGGTCGGTAATATCAAATAAAGTTGAACGACTATAAAGATATTCACCTTGGGGATTATAAACGGCGCTAGAATTCAATAGTACCGGGAAAACATGACCATTACTACTAATCATCTCCAGCAACAGATCTTTGAGATATCCTTGCTGTTTAAATAACTCAAAATTACTCTCAAATATCTCTCCACTTTCAGGGGTGAGAAAATCTGCTAAACGTCTCCCAAGTAATTGTTCACGCGAGTATCCTAACCATTGCAGTTCCGTATCATTAATCTTGACATAGCGACCCTCAGCATCGAGGGAATGATAGCCACAGGGAGCCTTATTATATAGGTCTTCAATTTCATGGGAATAGTCTAATAGTCTAGCTTCCGCCTGTTTACGAGCGGTAATATCAAAGCGAATAGCTAAATATTGAGAGACTTTTTTCTGGGAATTTAAAAAAGGAACAATGGTACTTTCCGTCCAGTAAATAAAACCATTTTTAGAGCGATTACAAATTTCTCCATGCCAAACTTTACCACTAGAAATAGTCCGCCATAAATTCGTGAAAAAACTATGGGGATGGTATCCTGAGTTAATGATACGATGGGTTTTACCGATTAATTCTTCCTGGGAATAACCGGAAATTTCACAGAAGCGATTATTGGCGTAGGTAATCACTCCACTAGCATCAGTAACAGCGACGATCGCTGAATGGTCTATGGCTAACTTTAGATCTGATAACTCCCTTAGTAATTGTTGGCGGTCGGACTCGGCTTGTTTACTCTCGGTAATATCAACATTAGTACCGATCATCCTTTGAGGTTCTCCTTCGGGGTTGCGAATAATTAGAGCATTTGCTTTAATAAAAACTATAGAACCGTCAGGACGTACAATCCGAAATTCTGGATTAAATTCCCTTTCCCCTCGCAGACTTTCCTGTAAAATTGCCTGAGTTAATTCAGCGTCTTCTGGGTGTAGGGAGTTTTTCCATAATTCCACTGTCTGGGGACACTCTAAAGGTGAGACTCCATAAATTTTATACATCTGATCATCCCAGGTTAGATGATTCTGAGAAATATCCCAATCCCAAATTCCCATTTGGGCTGACTTAATCGCTAATTGTAGGCGATCGCTTAGGTGAGAAAGTTCCTGGGTTCGCTGTTTGACCGTCGCTTCTAAAGATTGATTAAGATCTTGTAATGCGGTTTCCGCTTTTTCCCGTTCACAAAGTGCCGCTTTCTGTTCGCTAATATCTGTAATAGTACCAACATAGCCATTTACTGTTTCTTCTACACTAAATTCCGGGACAATTTGACCAAACACCCACAACTGATTTTCCCCGGCTTCTAAACGATATTCTTCCTTAAATGGGTGATGATTTGCTTGAGTCTGTTTCCAGGCTTCATTAATGCGATCGCTATCTTCAGGATGTACAGAAATTTGCCAAGATAAACCAATTGTTTCCCCAGGAATACGTCCCGTCATCTGACAATATTCCTCATTCACATAGATACAATCACCCTCCTTATCCGTCCGAAAAACTCCCACCGGGATTAAATCTGTCAGAGTCGCATAACGTTCTTCTGTTTCTTGTAAATAGGTTTGAATTTTTTGGCGTTCTTGTAGTTCCTTTTGTAATTCATCGTAGGCGATCGCTTGTTGAATAGCGATCGCTACCTGTAGCGCCAACTGTTGCACCATCTGGATTTCTTCTGATGACCACAGCCGCGTATTACTGCATTGATGAATCGCAAATAAACCCCACAAACTCTGAGATGGGCTTTCCGCTTCATGGTTAGATAAAACAATAGGAACTACTAAATTCGCTCGCACTTCCAATTGTTTTAACAGAGATAAATGACACTCACTTAATCCCACCTGATCAATATCTGCTGCTACGAAAATATCTCCGTCTTGATAGATTGATAGGTTGTCCTCAAAACAGGTATCTTTAATATTTTTATCGAAACAGGATGTATAGGGTTCGACTACTGATTCCGCTACGATATCACCGCTAAAATCTGCCTTAAATTGGTAGATTAACACCCGATCACAATTTAACAAAATGCGGACTTGTTTAACCGTTTCATCCAAAATTTCCGGTAAATTTAACCAAGACCTAATCCGGGTGGTAATCTCAAATACCAGTTGTTCTCTATGGTGCGCCTGTTCTAGTTCTAAAGTCCGTTTTTTGACCTGCTCATCTAGCTGGTGCGCCTGATTTTCTAAAAGCCTAATTTTTTCTAATTTCAACTCCGATATGCGACCCTCTAAAATCTCCGTCATTTTATACAGTTCCAGAGGATTTAGCACTTTTAGCATACTGGTTTGGGTCACTATCCCTAACAGTTCACCATGGGAACCTGTCACTAGAACTCGCCGGATATATTGGGATGACATCAACTCATGAATTCTCCACAGATTCTCATTTTTTGCTACCGAGAACACTGGGGTACTCATTAACTGTTGACTGCTATAGTTTTCTAAGTCTAAGCAGAAGGTATTAAACTTGACAATATCTCCCTCGGTCAGGATCCCGACCGGAACATTGACATCCGTTGAATTGTTCACGAAATCGGTTTCTACTAAAACTACACAATTGACCCGGTATTGTGTCATTAAACAGGCAATTTCTAGCAGGTTACTCTCAGGACTAGCACAAATAACCTCTGTTGTCATTACCTCTTCTACCGTTCGTAATCTCAGCAGGTCTATGGGGTGGCTAATATAACGCAGAGTTTCATGGGTTATTAACCCTACTAGGCGATCGCTATCATCCACTAGCGGTAGGTGGCAGATTTGATTTTTCCTCAGCAAATCAATCACTTCAAAAAAGTTGCTCAATTCTGACTCCCTCCAGCTTAATACTGAGGCGGTCATGACTTCCCCTACCAATAACTGCTCTAAGGGTCTTTTTTCTGTACAGAGTCGGATGATATCTCCCTGAGTCAGAATACCTACTAATTGCTCCCCTTCTACTACCAAGACACAACTGGAACGCGCCTCTCCATAAACTTCCTCTAATAGAACACTGGCTTTTGATGATATACTACAACTGGTGCGACTTTCACTCATCAGCGCGATCGCTTCCCTCACCGTTGTTTCTACTGTTACTAATAACGGCTCTCTAATAATCGCGCTTTCTAATTCTGTCGGCGTATATGATGAGTTGCTTGCCATTGTTTTTCGCTACCGGGCTTGCTATTGATAAACTGCTGCTCTATATACCTCTCAATTATAAGTTCAATAACTCTTTCTGTCAACCAATTAACTTAATCTTGAGGTGGAGCCCTTGCCAAAGTCGGTTAAATGTGATAAGGTAATCCCCCAGGGGTTAACTTAGGTTAATTATCAGCAAACATATATATTTTTTTAAGCCAATAAAATGCGGGAACTATTTTTTGATTTTGAAGATTTCCAAACTCGAAACTTTGCACCCATTGGCACAATCGATGGGGTGAGATTTTCCCCCAATGCCATAGCTTTGGTTAGCCTTGATGAAGAGGGAGAAGGCTTATTTAATGCTACCAGAACTTCCCCCCCCGGTACCACGGTTATATCCTATGCCGAGGCGATTATTAACACCGAAGATGCCGAAGATTCCGAACAGATAGAAGTCAATGAGTTAGTCACAGGCGATCGCATTACCATTGACCTCAGAAATTTATCACCATCAGGTATAGGATGGGGTAACTTTTCCTTTTTCTATACCTCCCCTAACCGAGAACATATCGTCGAAATATTTGACCGAGAAGGCAATTCTCTAGGGAGTGGCGTTTTATTTTCCACCCCCGGAGAAACCTTTAACGAATTTCTGCGCTTTAGTACCACCCTACCTCCTAACACCGGAATTATTGCCATTGGTTCCGAAGCCACCGAATTAGCCATAGATAATATTAGAATCTCCTATTTTAGCACTCTAATTGCTGACCCCATTATCACCTCAACCCCCACCTTAGTTGTAAGTACACAAAATAATGATTTTCTCCAAGCCGCACAACCCAGATTAACTATACCCCTACCGCCAGATCTTATTAGCGACGAAAAAGTTATCACTAATATTGGTAATGTCAATAACGGCAGTGCTACCATTCTCCCTGGGGGAGTCGGAGTAGAATTTATCCCCGATACAACCTCCCTTGGCGGTTTTGGTAGCTTCGATTATACATTGCGCGATCGCCACAACCAATTTGCTACTGCTACCGCCACCATTAATTTTCGGCCAGTAACAGCCATGCAAGGGAGAGATGGAAATGATACCCTAATTGGTGATCAATTCGACCAAACCCTGGACGGCGGCCCCGGAAACGACTCTATCTTAGGGGGAAGTGGTAACGATACCCTCTTAGGGGGTCCTGGTGATGATACCCTCTTTGGTCAAGGTGGAAACGATCGCCTACAAGCCGGCTCAGGTAATAACCTCCTTTATGGCGGCGTGGGTAACGATACCCTGTTGGGGGGTGTTGGTAATGATTCTCTATTTGGGGGTTTAGGGGATGACCTCCTACAAGCCGGCTCAGGAGATAATATCCTTGATGGCGGCGCGGGTAATGATACCCTGTTGGGGGGTATTGGTAATAATTCCTTATTTGGGGGCGAGGGGAATGATTGCTTATCTGGTGGTGGCGGGAATAATTGGCTAGAAGGTGGTGCTGGCGTAAACACCCTCACCGCTGGGACAGGAAATGATACCTTAGTTTACCTGTCTCCTAATGATAGGGGAACGCAACCCGATCGCATCTTAAACTTTACACCAAATAGCGATCGCCTAGTTTTTCAAAGTCAATCCCTAGACCAAGGTGGTTTTGGTTTATCCGCTCTCAATAGCGACACCCAAACCCTCAACCCCCAACAGTTTACCACCAATCGAGAATCCCTACCCGAAGATACAGAAATCCCCATTCTCCTTTACGATACCACTACCGGACTTCTCGAGTACGACATAGACGGCTTGGGAACCTCTCCACCCATAGCGATCGCACAGTTACAATCAGAAGATGGTAGCATCCCCAATCTATCCCCCAATGATATTATCCTAGTTGATCCCGTTTCATTGGCTCGCCCCGAAACCGTCAACATCATCGCCAGAGAAGTTCGCGCCGCCACTCCCCAGGAAATAAACGGCAGCGACTCTGATGATACCATTTTTGCGATCGCACCAGAACCCTTTAATCCCGTCGAAATTCCAGTTTTAGCCAATGATAGTCCTGAGACAGGTCTATTTATCAGCAGCGTCAGCAACATCACCGGCGGCGACGTAGTTCTACTCAATGATAACACCATTGTCAGATTTACCCCCACATTACCAGGCGGAACCCAAGCCAGCTTTACCTATACCGCCAGTGATGGCAACACCCAAGATAGTGCTAATGTATTTATCGATATCCTTCCCGTCACCCGTATTAACGGCTTAGGTGGCGATGATGTTTTGGTCGGAAGTTCAGCACCCGATCTCCTCTATGGCGGCGCGGGTAATGATTCCCTTTTCGGAGATAGTGGTAATGATACCCTAGTCGGTGGTAGTGGTGCCGATACCCTTTCCGGTGGAGATGGTGATGATGTAGTCTATGGTGGTTCAGGACCCGATCTCCTCTATGGCGGCGCGGGTAATGATTGCTTGTTCGGAGAAACAGGCGATGATACCCTAGTCGGTGGTAGTGGTGCCGATACCCTCAAAGGTGGCGGCGGCAATGATCTCCTTTATGGTGGTTCAGGACCCGATCTCCTTTATGGCGGACAGGGTGATGATTCCCTATTCGGAGAAGCCGGCGATGATACCCTTTTCGGAGATAGTGGTAATGATACCCTAGTCGGTGGTAGTGGTGAAGATGTACTCTATGGCGGTCTGGGAAATGACCTGCTATATGGAGGTTCTGGTAATGATATTATCTATGGCGGACAGGGTGATGATTTCCTATTAGGAGATGATGGAGATGATACCCTCTTTGGAGGTGCCGGAAATGATACCTTATTTGGAGGTGCTGGAAATGATGTTTTTGCCTATATTTCTCGCAGTCAAATCACTACCGGAACTGATTTAATTGTGGACTTTGAAGCCGGAAGCGATCGCATCTTATTTGACCGGGAGCAATTCGGCTTTATTCAGATAGGTACTACCCCCGAAAATAGCCTGAGTCCTCAACAATTTATTCTCGTCGAAACCGGAACTTATCAAGATAATCTCAGCCTCATAAATAGTCCCATTCTCGCCTATGAATTACAGACCGGAAACCTCATCTATGACCCCGACGGTTCAGGAACACAACCCCCCGAAATTATTGCTA
Source organism: Limnospira platensis NIES-39 (assembly GCF_026000695.1). GTDB lineage: Bacteria > Cyanobacteriota > Cyanobacteriia > Cyanobacteriales > Microcoleaceae > Limnospira > Limnospira platensis. Next base: position 2,027,946 of record NZ_AP026945.1, on the reverse strand, counting down.
ATTTACAAGGAACACCTACCCTATCTGTTAACGATATCATCTTGATTGGTATAGCCGGAGATGATACCCTACCAGACATAGATGATGATGATCCTACAGATGAAGACCCTAGAAATGTCACCGCCTTCGCCTTAATTAATGGTACTCCCGGAAATGATGCGATCGCCGTTTCTGATACCATCAATGCTGTAGACTTTGTTGGGGTTCCCGTCACCATTCCCGCTTCTGATAATGAACGCCCCGCCGTCATAAATACCATCACCGATTTAATCGGCGGAAATGTGAATATCCTAGAAGGCGGTACAGCCGCCGAGTTTATTCCCACCCTCCCCGGCGGAAATATTGGCAGTTTTAGTTATGAAGCGATCGACTCCCAAGGAAATCTAATTAGAGTTCCCGTTAATGTTAATATTCTCACCGCCATAGATGGTAATTTAGGAGATGATACCCTCATTGGTTCTGATGGTAATGACTCCCTATTTGGTAATCTTGGTAATGATTGTTTAATTGGTGGTGCTGGTGATGATACCCTCGTCGGTGGTGAAGGAAGCGATACCTTTGCTTATCTATCTCCTAATCAAATTAATTTAGGAGTTGACCTAATTGTTGATTTTACCCCCGGAAGCGATCGCCTTTTATTTGACCGTGATCAATTCCGCTTCACTCAAATAGGTACTACCCCCCAAAATAGCCTCAGTCCTGAACAATTTATTTTCCTCGAAACCGGAGAATTGAATCCCGATAATCTCGGCACCATTAGCAGCCCCATTCTCGCCTATGAATTAGAAACCGGAACCCTCATATATGACCCCGACGCTTCAGGAGTACAACCCCCCGTAACCGTCGCTACACTTATCGGTAATCCTCCATTATCTATTGATGATATATTGCTCATTGGAACCACCACAGATACACTGACACCTCCCGACGACGACGAAACTTTTGTTGATGACTCTTTAATCGCTAACCCCAACTTTGCTACCACCCCTAGTCTCGTAATAGGTACTCCCGGAAATGATACTATTTTCGCAGAGGGCACCAGCTTAAACCGCATTGAAATTCCTGTACTAGACAATGATAGTCCCGTCGGTGGATTAACCATTAATAGCATCAGTGGTGTCAGCGGAGGACAAGTTAATATTCTCCCAGGTAATACCTCCGTTGAGTTTATCCCCCTTCTCCCAGGACCATTTGGTGGTCAATTTACCTATACCGCACAAGACTCCCTAGGAAATACCGCCTCCGCTTTGGTTAGCGTTAGTATCGCAACAGTGGACACCATTGATGGTAATGCAGGTGATGATTTTCTCGCCGGTCACTTAGGTCCTATTGTTTTAATTGGCGGTCCTGGTAATGATACTCTTCTAGGTAGCGCCTTCGGTAATGACCTGCTATTGGGTAATGAGGGTAATGATTCTTTAGTTGGTGGTCCTGGTGATAATACTCTTATAGGTGGTCTTGGCGATGATGTTCTCATCGGTGGTCCTGGTAATGATACCCTAGTCGGAGGGTCTGGTGGTAATACTCTCACAGGTTTGGGAGGAAATAATGTTTTCCTCTACTCCTCTACTAATGATGTCTTATTATCAGCCTCTGATTTGATTACCGATTTTGTCCCCGGTCGCGATACTTTACAGTTTAACGATGAGTTTATCTTGGCTGACCCCTTATTTGTGGTCACTGATACACTCACCGAAGCTGACACCCTACTCGATACCCTACCCGTATCGCAACCTGTAATTATTTATGAACGACTAACCGGACAGTTAATCTATGATAGTAATGCTGACGGACTCGGGGGAGGATCTATTATTGCTCAGTTTACCCCCGACGAATCTGGTGCTTTCCCCAATATCTCAGATACAGTAAGAGATGATTCCTCAATTCTGATTTTCTAAGATTATCCTTATCCTTACCCCCCTCTCCCAGAGGGCGGGTTTATCAATATTGTCGCTGGGAGTCGCTGGGAATTGAAGATTGACACCACAACCGGCCAGAGGGCGGGTTTATCAATATTGTCGCTGGGAATTGAAGATTGACACCACAACCGGCCAGAGGGCGGGTTTATCAATATTGTCGCTGGGAATTGAAGATTGACACCACAACCGGCCAGAGGGCGGGTTTATCAATATTGTCGCTGGGAATTGAAGATTGACACCACAACCGGCCAGAGGGCGGGTTTATCAATATTGTCGCTGGGAATTGAAGATTGACACCACAACCGGCCAGAGGGCGGGTTTATCAATATTGTCGCTGGGAATTGAAGATTGACACCACAACCGGCCAGAGGGCGGGTTTATCAATATTGTCGCTGGGAATTGAAGATTGACACCAGAACCCGCCCCTACATCATGGTTTATTATCAATTAATTTTTAGCGACTAGAAGGGGGTAAAGACCTAAAAATACCTCTACCTGTGGGTATTCTGCCATTACCTGGAGTTACTCTAGAATCAATTCCGTTACCAGGAGATAGACCGCCATTCAAGTCTCCCCGACTCCTATTGACGTTGTTTTGTATGGTCTGTAGGGAATCAGATCCCATGTTAATGGTTTCTACGCTATCACCACCACTACTCTCTAAGGGGTTAGCAACACCCCCTAAAGCATCCCCAAGAAAAGTGTTAGTAAACCCAGGGTCTTGGGTTTCCTCAAAAAAGGGAGCCCTGAGCCGCCGTTGAGCGATCGCATTTTCTTGTATAGTTCCATTAGAGGCGATCGCTATGCCATCAGAACCGACCCCAGCCGTAATAGTCACAATTGGTAGGAGCCACAATAGTCTCGAAAAATTAGCCATCATCTCAAATCCTCCTCAAATTATCAAATTAGCAGCTATGCCTTGAGATTAGATCCCAGACCTCCAATTTTCTGCTAAACTCCCGAAAGTGCAATTATAACCATCACATCAATTTAGCTTAACTAACTTAATATCGTTTGCTCCAAACTACAACCATGAAATCAACCTTGGTCAAAAAAACCAGTTTCCTCATTGCCTTATTTTTGGTCAGCCTAATTGCTGTCATACAAATTCCAGCGATCGCACTCCCGCCAGCTTTTCGGACACCACCGACCCCCTCCGACTTACCCCTACTTCCCCCAGAAATTCTTGATGAACCCCTACCCCTAGAGCCGCCACAGCCCACCATTGCACCTCCTCCCGCACCAGTTATCGAGGAAACCATCACGCCTCCTCCCGCACCAGTTATTGAGGAAACCATTACACCCCCACCAGTTCCTGATATACCTCCACCAGTTCCCGAACCGCCGATCGCCCCCCCACCCATTCCCCAAATTCCCAAAACCGAAATTCGCGGCGTTTGGATGACCACCAATGATACAGATGTGTTAATGAATCAGCCTAGACTCGAAGAAGCAGTCAGCAAACTCGCCCGATTCAATTTTAACACAATTTATCCAGTGGTTTGGAACTCTGGCTATGTCACCTATAAAAGTTCTGTAGTTAAAGAAGCAGGAATTCAGCCTTTTGTCCGCCGAGGTTTCCAAGGACAAGATATGCTCGCTGATTTAATTGAACGCGCTCATCGTCATAACTTATTAGTGCTTCCTTGGTTTGAATTCGGTTTTATGGCTCCCCCCACTTCCGAGTTAGCTTTAAAACATCCCAACTGGCTCACTCAACAGCAAAATGGAACTAAAACTTCCATGAGCGCCGCCGGGGAAGTGGTTTGGTTAAATCCCTTTCACCCGCAAGTCCAGAAGTTTATGACTGATTTAATTGTAGAGGTCGTTACAGACTACGATATTGATGGCGTACAGTTTGACGACCATACCAGTTTACCTAGTGCATTTGGATATGACCCTTATACCATTTCTCTTTATCAAAGAGAGACTAATCGCACCCCACCTAGTAACCCCCAAGACCCCGCCTGGGTGCGTTGGCGTGCTAATAAAATCACCGCTTTTATGAGACAATTGCACCGCGCTATTAAAGCCAAAAAACCTCATAGCATTATTTCCGTTAGTCCCAACCCTTATCATATCGCCTATAACGGTCATTTACAGGATTGGGTTACTTGGGTTAGAGATGGTCTTGTTGATGAGTTGGTCGTGCAGGTTTATCGGGATGAATTGGACTTTTTTATTACTGAGTTGAACCGCCCGGAAATGAAAGCCGCACAAAACAAGATTTCTACCGGCGTTGGTATTCTCACCGGTTTGAGAACTAGACCAGTTCCTATCAATTTCATCCAGTCCAAGGTTCGCGCCGCCCGCGATCGCCAATTCGGTGTCGCTTTCTTTTTCTATGAAAGTCTCTGGGACCACGCCGCCGAACCCCTCGCAGAACGACAGCATAGTTTTGAGTCTATGTTTCCTCAACCTGCTATTCGCGCCTCTATTCGCTAACCGACTTCAATTCTGGGTTGGTTGGGGATATGCACAAAATGTCGTTTTTGTCAAGAGGTCGATTTTTGGCCGTCCCTTACTTACCCAAAACTCGTGATTCGTGAATTATATTTTTTAGCCAGAAAATATTTGTATGGGCGCTATAATAAGGGTTTCAGCGCCTTTTTTTGCGTATAGACACAGTAATCCCTTGGGTGCGATTTATTCTAGGATACCAGAACCCCTATGATTTCGTCAACCTTTTGCGAGCTATTTTCAATAAAAACTTATTAATTCTTAATGTCGTTCGGAACATCAAAATTATCTGGCTGGAAGTATTAGCAAAACTTAACTTTTTGAGCCAATAATAGGGGGGAGGCGATCGCCTATAGGTGTCTGTGATGTGGTATAGATATTAAGGTTTGGTCAGTTAATGATATGAGACTGAATAAAATCGAGGATAGTAGTTAATCCTTGCTTTTCCTTGAGATTAGTAAAGACAAAAGGTTTATTTCCGCGCATCTTTTTAGTATCTCTTTCCATGACGGTTAAATCCGCCCCCACAAAGGGAGCTAAATCAATCTTATTAATCACCAATAAATCCGACTTAGTAATTCCCGGTCCACCTTTGCGGGGGATTTTATCACCCGCCGCCACATCAATAACATAGAGAGTTAAATCGACCAATTCCGGGCTAAAAGTCGCCGCCAAATTATCGCCACCACTCTCTAAAAACACCACATCCAAATTAGGAAAAGTAGACTCCAACTCTTGAATAGCACTAAGATTAATCGAAGCATCCTCACGGATAGCGGTATGGGGACAGCCTCCCGTTTCCACGCCGATAATTCTCTCGGCTTCTAAGGCTTGCGATCGCATCAGAAACTGAGCATCTTCTTGGGTGTAAATATCATTAGTAACCACAGCCATTTGAAAGCGATCGCGCAAGGCTTTACACAGTGCATCAAGTAAAGCCGTCTTACCCGACCCCACAGGTCCAGCAATTCCCACTCGAAAAGGACTCATTAAATTCCCCTGATTATAGATAACTTAAAACTCGATACCCGGTTGAGCCTTAACCCCTTGTTCCCGGAAAGGATGCTTAACCAAAGTCATCTCCGTAACCAGATCCGCCCGTTCTATCAAACTAGGGGGAGCCCCACGACCCGTCAAAATCACATGGGAGTCGTGAGGTTTCTTGTCCAAACCCTCCAAAACCGTTTCTACAGTGAGATATCCCAATTTTATCGCAATATTAATTTCATCTAAAAGGACTAACTTAATCTCAGGATTTTCAATTAAAGATAGACTAAGTTTCCAGGCTTCATGAACCCTTTGGATATCGCGATCGCGGTCTTGAGTTTCCCAGGTAAAACCTTCCCCCAAAGCATGAAACTGTAATTGTTCCGGCCAGAGACTGAAAACCGCCTTTTCTGCTGGTTCCCATGCGCCCTTGATGTACTGGACGATCGCCACCTTATAGCCATGACCAAGCGATCGTAAAACCATCCCCAAAGCAGCCGTAGTTTTACCCTTCCCATTGCCAGTATTGACAATAATCAAACCCTTTTCCACCTGTCTATCAGCTACCCGCTGGTCTTGAATTTCCTTGCGGCGCTGCATTTTTTGGCGGTGTTGTTCCGCCGTCAAACCCGTAGTTTCCATAGCGATCGCATCACTGAGTAAGATATGATTAACTCTAGCATAGAGGCGGCTAAAGCTGCTATAGAGTATTGACAGGAAAACCCATAAATCCCCATGGTGAGATTGTATGTTATCAGCCCAAGCCGCAGAAGCAATTATTTTAGAACAAGTAGCCCCACCCCACCAACAACATATAGAACTCGTCAAATTATCCGAGGCTACCGGACGCATTCTCGCCGCCCCGATTACCAGTGAATTAGACTTCCCCCACTGGGATAACTCCGCCATGGACGGTTATGCTGTCCGTTATGCTGATGTCGCCCACAGTAGCGCCGAACATCCTGTTACCTTGGAAGTCATAGAAGAAATACCCGCCGGATATTGTCCCCAAAAAACCATCGCCCCCGGACAAGCCGCGCGCATTTTTACCGGAGCCTGTTTACCTCCTGGGGCTGATACCATTGTAATTCAGGAAGATACCCAACCTGATGGCGATCGCATCAAAATCCTAACCACCCCCCAACTGAGAGCCTTTGTGCGTCATCAGGGGTCCTATAGTCGCGCCGGAGACCCTCTGCTACCTCCGGGAATTAGCTTAGGAGTTGCAGAAATCGCAGTTTTAGCCGCCGCCAAATGTGTGTCGGTCCCAGTTTATGCTAAACTCAAGGTAGCATTGATATCAACCGGGAATGAATTAATCCCCCCAGAGCATCCCATAGCCCCAGGAAAGCTAGTAGACTCTAATCAGTATGCTTTAGCTAGTTGGGTGATGCAAATGGGCGCAGAACCCCTTATTTTAGGGATTATTCCCGATGAACCCCAAGCCCTCAAAACTGCGATCGCCAAAGCCCTACTCACCGCTGATATAGTATTATCAACCGGGGGAGTGTCCGTCGGGGATTATGATTATGTTGGTCAAATTCTCGCTGACCTTGGGGGGGAAATTCTGGTCAACTCAGTAGCCGTCAAACCCGGAAAACCCCTCACCTTCGCGACCTTTCCCAATTGTTTGTATTTTGGTTTACCCGGAAACCCCGTGTCAGCCTTAGTCACCTGCTGGCGGTTTGTCCAACCGGCTTTGAAAAAACGAAGCGGACTCGCGGGTGAGTTTTGGGGACCAGAGTGGTGGCCAGTGCGATCGTCAACCGAATTGCGATCGGGGGGTAAGCGAGAAACCTACCTTTGGGGAAATCTGCGATCGGTCAATGGCGAAACCCAATTTATCCTCGCCCCAGGAAGTCAAAACTCTGGAAACCTGATTAACCTCGCCCAAACCAACGCCCTCGCTATGCTTCCAGTCGGTCAGACCTGCACTCAAGCCGGGGAATTTGTCCAAATTCTCAAAGTCCGTTGAGATTTTCGGTCTGCTTGGTTTCACAGGACCCCCCTTACATCTCTCATTGAACGGGGAAGTATCAACACTAATCGCCAATATTATATTGACTATAGTTTCCGCCGTCATCCTTAACTGTTAAACTGTTAGCCCAGCCTAGGCTTGGTTAACTGTTGACTAATCTGCTATTATAACATTCCTGTGAACAATAATGCGCGTTCTAATTGTTGAAGACGATCCTATGATGCAACTAGGGTTAGAGCAAGTCTTATCAGACTGTCCAGATATTACCCTAGTTGGTATTGCTGAAGATGGTTATTTAGGCGTAGAAGCCGCCAAAGAGAAAAAACCTGATATTGTGATTATGGATATCGGGTTACCTCGCCTTGATGGCATTGCAGCTACCAAACAGATTAAAGAAATCCTACCAGAAATCAGAGTCGTGATGCTCACTTCCCACACAGCAGAGACGGAGGTACTTGCTTCCCTTTCTAGTGGCGCTGATGCTTATTGTGTTAAGGGAGCTAGTGTTGATAGTTTGATTGTAGCAATACAGGCAGCCTATGAAGGTGCAACCTATCTAGATCCTCAAGTTGCTCGTGTGGTCATGGAACACCTCAAGCCACCCACACCCCAAACCAACTTGGGTACCTTATCCCCCCGCGAGTTAGAGGTGCTTAAACTTATGGTAGAAGGTAAGAGTAACCCAGAAATTGCTGAGGCTCTTTATTTAAGTCCTAACACTATTAAAACTCATGTTCGGGGGATTATGAATAAATTAGCCGTTGATGACCGGGTAATGGTTGCTGTAGTCGCTTTGCGATCGGGTTTAGTATGATTTCAATCGCGACGACAACGCCGCGACCTACTTTCAGACCTGAGAATAGGGTATTGGGGGAATTATCCCCCAATCCTTGATTAATCGACAAGGGGACCAGCGGCGGTTACTTCCTCTGGTACATTCACATATTTACTGAAGTTGTCCACAAACAACTTAGCCAATTGTTTCGCTTGTTTTTCATACTCTTGGGAATCAGACCAGGTTTTCACCGGATCAAGAATTTCGGTCGGAACTCCTGGTACAGCATCAGGAACCCAAATCTTGAAGATCGGATGCTCATGGAATTTCACATTATCCAAGTCTCCATTCACCGCCGCCGACACTAAGGCGCGAGTGTATTTGATGGGAACACGACTGCCAACTCCATAAACACCACCAGACCAGCCAGTATTCACCAAATATACATTGGTTTCTGGGTGATCCGCAAGGCGTTTACCTAGCAAAGTAGCATAAATCGCCGCTTCTAAGGGTAGGAAACATTTACCAAACCCAGCCGAGAAAGTCGCTTCTGGTTCTTTGATACCCCGTTCGGTTCCCGCTACCTTGCTGGTGTAACCAGACATAAAGTGATACATCGCTTGTTCGCGGGTCAGTTTAGAGATGGGGGGTAGAACTCCGAAAGCATCTGCAGCCAAAAATAGAATCGTTTTGGGATGACCACTAACACTAGGAATAACCGCATTGGGAATGTAGTCAATGGGATAGGCAACCCGGGTATTTTCTGTTAAACTACCATCATTGTAGTCGGGAATCCGAGTGTAGCGATCGAGCACTACATTTTCCATCATTGAACCAAACCGGATCGCATCCCAAATTTGGGGCTCATTTTCTCGCGACAAGGCGATAGTTTTCGCATAGCAACCACCTTCAAAGTTGAAGATACCATCTTCTGACCAGCCGTGTTCATCATCCCCAATTAGATAGCGGTCTGGATCAGCAGAAAGGGTGGTTTTTCCGGTTCCTGATAGACCAAAAAATAAGGCAGTATTACCAGCGTCATCTACATTGGCTGCACAGTGCATGGGTAGCACATCAGCTTTGGTCATAAAGTAATTCATCAGGGAGAAAACTGATTTTTTGATTTCTCCGGCGTACTTGGAACCACCAATAATTACTAGCCGTTTGGACAGGTGAAGTACAATAAAGGCTTCACTATTGATGCCATCATCTTCGGGATCGCCGTGGAGTCCAGGAACTGCAATTACTGTAAAGTCAGAATTGTGGGTTTGTAGTTCTTCGTCTGTCGGACGAATAAACAGTTGGTGAACAAACAGGTTTTGAGATGCCAGCTCGTTGATGATCCGCACACCAAAACGACGCTGGGGATCTGCTCCGACAAAGCCATCAAAGATATATAAATCGCGACCTTGGATGTACGAACGTACCCGCCGACATAGGCGATCGAAGTTTTCTTCAGGAATGGGGACGTTCATTTTACTCCAGTGGATTTCGTCCCGACTATTCGCTTCTTCAACAATGAATTTATCGTGAGGAGAACGACCTGTATATTTACCAGTTTTTACGCAAAGGGAACCATTGGAAGCTAAGACACCTTCCCCCCTAGCTACTGCGTGTTCAATCAGAATAGGAACTGGTAGATTATGATAGACATGACCTAAATTTTTTAAGCCTAGGTTTTCTAGTCCATAGGTGAGATCACCCTGTAGACGACGTTCGACATATTTTCCGGTGTTAGCTACTGGGAAGTCTTGTCCTTGGTCCGATAATCTTTTATTGATTAGGCTGGGAATTGAAATGTTTTGATAATCACTACGATCTACTGTATTTACGCTATCCATAGTTGATAACCTCTAGTGGTTTTGAAGTGAAGTATTTACGGGCAACTATTTTTGAAGTGGTTGGGGAACATTAATTAAGTAACCTACAACTCTGACCCCAACAACTGTGGCTCTAATAACAACCCCCTACACCGAACTTAGCCTGTGAATATATAGATTATGTACACTCAGCTAGAAGTTGATCCTCAATGGAAAGTTTGAGCTTGAAGTTCGGAAACGATATTTTCGATTTTGGTGTTGATTCTCAATGCCCGCTCTCATCTGCATGAAGGTAGTTGTGCTTGGCAATGTTTTTGGTTGGATCTACCTCCACCTTAAAAAAATCATACACCGATCGCCTAATTTGTGAGGTTACATTTTTTGAAGAGCTAATTGTACTTTTATTGCATTTGTTTAAGTTATAATTCCGAATGCAGATTTTGCATCATAGAACACGGAAATTTCCTCAATCATAGTTTATGTTCCCTAGGTTTGGGAAGGGGTAATTCTAAAGAAAAGATAAATTTCTGTGGCGATCGCTGCCGAGTGCAGTCAAAAATCATGACACAATAAGGGAAACCTTCAGGTTTAGAGTTAAGAACAGATCATGTACGAAAAAATTACCCCCCCCGATACAGGCGAGAAAATCACCTTCTCTGACGGAGAACCTATTGTTCCCGATAACCCAATTATTCCCTTCATTCGCGGCGACGGCACCGGTGTAGACCTCTGGCCAGCGACAGAACGAGTAATAGATGCAGCAGTGGCCAAAGCCTACGGCGGCCAACGCCAGATCAGTTGGTTTAAAATTTACGCTGGGGATGAAGCCTGCGAACAATACGGAACTTATCAATACTTACCTGAAGACACCCTCACCGCTATCCGAGAATATGGTGTCGCCATCAAAGGCCCCCTAACCACCCCCATAGGCGGCGGCATCAGATCCCTTAACGTGGCGCTACGCCAAATCAACGATCTATATACCTGCGTCCGTCCCTGTCGTTACTATCCCGGCACCCCCTCCCCCCACAAACACCCGGAACAACTCGATGTGATCATCTATCGGGAAAACACGGAGGACATATACTTAGGCATTGAATGGCGCGAGGGTACGGAAATCGCCCAAAAACTCATCGACACCCTCAACAATGACCTAATCCCGGCTACCCCGGAACATGGCAAAAAACAGATCCGCCTAGACTCGGGTATCGGTATTAAACCCATCAGTAAAACGGGTTCCCAGCGGCTAGTCCGTCGCGCCATTAAACACGCCCTGCGCCTCCCCAAAAATAAGCAAATGGTGACTCTGGTGCATAAGGGCAATATCATGAAATACACGGAGGGGGCTTTCCGAGACTGGGGTTATGAACTAGCAACTACGGAATTTCGGGAAGAATGTATCACGGAACGAGAATCATGGATTCTCGGCAACAAGGAACATAAACCAGACATCTCCCTAGAAGATAACGCGCGCCAGGTAGAACCTGGTTTTGATGCGCTGACCCCAGAAAAACGCCAAGAAATCTGCGATGAGGTGAAGGGGGTTCTGGAGGCGCTATGGGAAAGTCACGGTAATGGTAAATGGAAAGATAAAATTATGGTCAACGATCGCATCGCTGACAGCATCTTCCAACAAATCCAAACCCGTCCTAGCGAATACTCTATCCTGGCTACCATGAACCTTAACGGAGACTACCTATCAGACGCAGCCGCTGCTATGGTGGGAGGGTTAGGTATGGGACCCGGTGCGAACATTGGTGACACCTGCGCGGTCTTTGAAGCTACCCACGGTACAGCACCTAAACACGCTGGACTCGATCGCGTTAACCCCGGTTCCTTAATCCTCTCGGGGGTGATGATGTTAGAATATATGGGCTGGCAAGAAGCGGCAGACTTGATTAAAAAAGGTCTGGGGGCGGCGATTTCTAACCGTGAGGTAACTTATGATCTGGCCCGACTCATGGAACCCCCCGCTGAACCCCTCAAGTGTTCAGAATTCGCCGAAGCTATCATTCGCTACTTCTAACCTATAGCAATGGGCGATCGCCTATTAACCAGAAAATTGGCCACGGGCTATCTCCTACTCCGGTGCGTCAGAAACTTGAAAATTGCCAACTGACGCACCTCTTTGTCTGGGGTTACATCCCCTCAGCCTTACCTTTACCAGTAATGTGATCCAACTGCTAACATAAAATGGAACTTCCACCCTCTCCCACCGCGAGTGGGTGGGGTAGATCTTCAGATGATCACATAGATCTATTTTTGATCCGCAATTTTACCAATTTTTACTCTGAGCAGGATTCAAAGCTAATGGCCAGCAAAACCGAGAATTCCGAAAAGCAGAAAGCCCTAAATTCAGTCCTTAACCAAATCGAAAAGAGTTTTGGTAAGGGGTCTATTGTCCGCCTAGGAGACTCCGCCCGTATGAAGGTGGAAACTATCTCCAGTGGCGCATTAACCTTGGATTTGGCCCTTGGTGGTGGTTTGCCGAGGGGAAGGGTGATTGAAATTTATGGCCCAGAAAGTTCCGGTAAAACTACTTTGGCTCTCCATGCGATCGCCGAAATCCAAAAAACTGGCGGAATAGCAGCTTTTGTGGACGCTGAACACGCCCTCGACCCTACCTATGCAGCCGCCCTGGGAGTAGATATTGAAAACCTCCTAGTTTCCCAACCTGACACCGGGGAAATGGCTTTAGAAATAGTAGATCAATTGGTGCGATCGGTAGCGGTTGATATTGTAGTGGTAGACTCGGTAGCTGCTTTAGTTCCCCGTGCTGAAATTGAAGGGGATATGGGGGATTCTCACATGGGACTACAAGCCCGGTTAATGAGTCAAGCCCTACGGAAAATTACCGGAAATATCGGTAAATCTGGCTGTACAGTTATTTTCCTGAATCAGTTACGCCAAAAAATTGGTATTGTCTACGGCAACCCAGAAACTACCACCGGGGGGAATGCCCTTAAATTCTACGCCTCGGTCCGTCTTGATATCCGCCGCACCCAAACCCTGAAAAAAGGCTCGGACGAGTATGGCATTCGCGCTAAAGTTAAGGTGGCTAAAAATAAGGTCGCGCCACCCTTCCGAATCGCTGAATTTGATATTATTTTCGGCCAGGGAATCTCAACTATCGGTTGTTTGATTGACCTCGCAGAAGAAACCGGAGTGATTAAACGTAAGGGCGCTTGGTATAGCTACAACAACGAGAATATCGGTCAAGGACGCGATCGCACCATCACCTATATGCAGGAAAACCCAGCATTTACCGAAGAAATTGATAAACGAGTCCGTGCCGCTTTAGCAGGGGGTGCAGTTGTATCAGCCACCTCTGTTGTTAAACTTGATGATAATCCTGACACAGATGATCATGATGTCGAAGACATTGACGAGAATACTGATGAGGAATAAATCATTAATTTAGTTAAATCAAGTCCCCTTTAACCAGTGGAAAAAGGCAATTAATTGCCTCCCCTGAAGTCCGGCACTCCCCACCCCTGTCTCCCACTATAGTCAGGGGGAGGAGTTCATTAGTTCCTGAGAAAACTCAATAATTCCCGATTAACCAGTTGGGGGACTTCCTGTTGCATCCAATGTCCGCAGTCCGAAACCAATTGTAGTCGAAAAGGTGCAGTAATCAATTTATCTAAACCTTCAACCAGTTTCTGACTCAGAAATGAATCATCTTCTCCCCATAGTACCAATGTGGGTACATTGATTTCCGTGGGACGCATCCAACTGGAAAATAAGCCCGGTGGTTGCAGGAGTTGACGATAGTAATTAATCGCCGATCGCAATACTCCCGGCTTTTCTAACGCCGCCTGATAAATTTCCGTTTCTTCGGCACTAAAAGCCCCCTTGCGGATGGCGTGTTCTCGCAGAAAACCACGGATAAACTCTTTCAAGTTTTGCTGAATTAGCCATTCAGGAACCCCCGGAACTTGAAAAGCCAACACAAACCAACTGCGACGAATTTGATCAAAATTGCCCATAAGTTCCTGAACAAACCTATGGGGAGGCGGTGCGTTTAAAATAGCCAAACGGTTAACTGATTCTGGAAATTTTTGGGCTAAATTCCAGGCGATCGCCCCCCCACAATCATGACCAACAATGTGGGCTTTTGCATATCCCAAGCGCTGAATCAATCCTCGGATATCTTGGCTAAGGGTATCGAGATCATAACCACTTTCCGGTTTATCTGAGTCATTGTAACCCCGCAAATCAGGCACAACCACCTTAAAATAACGAGAAAGCGCCGGAATTTGATAACGCCAAGCATACCAAAACTCAGGAAAACCATGTAACAAAACAACCAATTCACCTTGTCCTTGGGTTACAGAATGAAGGTGAATGTTATTCGTTTCAACATATAGGTGTTCCCACCCAGACTGCAAACCTGTCATATACTGCCACAAAAAACTACCCCAAACCACATCGATTCTTAGAGAACTAGCAGCAGCTTGGGATTGCCAAAGAGCTTGAACATCATGCTCTGGTAGGGGTCGATAATGAAGTCACCTCCATCACCTCCCCTTCAAAACCGTGCCGGCGAGTTTCCCTGCACACGGCTCCTGATGTGGATACCCTTTTTTGTTATAGGAACAGAGTTACTACCCCCCGCTTTCGTACTTCAATGTTCTGAGCTTTATGCAGCACGTAGTCTTTCAACTCGCTCTCGCCATTATACTCCTACTAATCGCAGTATCTATATCCACACCCTGCTGACCTGTGGGCATATCCCAACCATTACAGTTGGGCATTGGCTTATGGTCACATCCTTCACCCTCTAAGCATACGCTTAAATTTTTCACTACTACTACGAGTGCAACTCGCAATAGAGCATTAGAGGGGTTAAAACGTTCCGTCTCGACGGGCATTCCATCTTTAGATTTGTCCTCAGAACCGGGGTACTTTTAAAGGTCTATGTAGGTGATGACATAAATACCCTACTTTTCCCCTTGTTCTTTTGAACGCAGCGTTTCAACCTATTTCGCTACTCCGTATTAACGATGATTCAAGCCGGACATTCGGTTTCCCTAATCATGGATGGTTGGCAGTGGTCGAGTAGGAGGTAGGTTCCGACCTACGCCTTCCGTTCCCCGCTTCTATCCTGGAGTTATGATTTCCAAAACTGGGGGTGGCTATCGCCGTTACTCTCTACTCCCTGATTTCTCAGTTTGTTTATGACCTTGAGTTCCCTGCCTTGCTTAGATTTCTCCAAGCGTCGGGACATATAATCAGTTATGAGGATGCTCAGGAGAGGTCTCCTTATATCCAGATTCGGAGCTGGAATCCTCACCGGGCAGTTATTTCGGGCATTTCAGCCCTCATACCCGAACGTCTCGCACCTGCATCAAGAACATAGTAATTTCCTTGATTTATGGCTGAATTTATTCAGCCTATTGCGTCTTGGGCTGACCGTCCGGGACGGAACCCATAGCTTGTGCCTTCAAATCTCGATTCCCATTCAGGTTCGAGCGCTGATTTAACCAAGGCTTGCCTAGCTCTGTCTTGGATTGTGGGAATTCCTATTCCAGCTTTTTTCATCCCTCCCAGGTTTTGCAATCCACACCCGTGTAGGGTGCGTTACATTGAGAGACTTGGCAGAGAAACGAAAAACTTTCTGGTAACGCACCATGTAGGGTTTTGCTTTGAGGTTTCCCTTAATGCTCTCAGCTAGTTTTAACCTTTGTTTAGGCGATATTACTATCACTCCATCGACTCCGGCTGTCTTTTGGCCTTGACCCGCTTGGGGGGCGGGTTCATTAAGCTGACTGTTGGGAAGCATGGCTGACCGTGGAACCCGCCCCTACAGCCGCACTGCTAAGAGTCGAGCATAATATGACTTCACCAGTAGACGTTGCCACCTTCTAGCCTTTGCATCCTGCCCGGATTTAGCTGCTTGGTATATCCTCTTTTGGAGCTTGAAAACTTTCCGTTGGACCTTAGCCCATGGGATAGCCTTCCATACAAACGCACGTCTTGATTGGCTTTGATTTCTCAAAGCCTTTCTTTGAACTCGCTTTCGTCATAGTAACTCCCACTAGACTCTAACCTTACAATCAAACCGTAACCTGTCAGCATATCCCAGCCATTACAACTGGGCGTTGGCTTTTGGTCACATCTCACATCCTCTAGGACTTGCGCTTACATTTGTCACTACTGATATCTCGACCAGATATTCAGAGTCCAGGAGGACTTAAAACGTTCCGTTTATATGGGCATTCCATCTTTAGACTTGTCCTTTCCACCGGCGTACTTTTAAAAGTCTGTGTAGGTGTTATGTAGAAAACCCTACTTTTCCCCTTACCCTTTTGGGCGCAGCGTATCAACCTATTTCGCTGCTTAGTAATAACGATGGTTCAAGTCGGAACATTCAGATTTCCTTAGTCATGGATGGTTGGCAGTGGTCGCTTTTGGTAGTAGGTTCTACTTCACGCCTTCCGTTCCCCGCTTCAGTCCCAGGGTTGTGATTCCTGAAATTGGGGGTGGCTATCGCCGTTACTCTTTCCCATAATCGCCCAAGTGGTTTTAATACTCCTCCTTGTGGTATACTTGGATTGGATATTCGATTTCTTTTATGGGATTGACCTTGAGTCCCTTGCCTAGCTTTCGCTTTGAGGACATATAAACAGTTATGGGATGGTCAGGGTACGAGTCCCTTTTATTCCACCAAGGGGTGAAAGTCTCACTAGGAGGTTATTTCAGCCATTGCAGCCTTATTTGACTCCTAAACGTCTCGCACCTATATATTTACATTAGCATTTTAAGACCCGGTTGGATTGGTAATTATCCCTTATCCCTGATGAATGCTTTGGGGTACAGCCGCCGGTCCGAGTATATCATGCTTGACCAGACTCGCGAGTTCCTCTAATTGAGCGATCGCCTCTGCACCTTCCAACTTCATCAATTCGCGATCGTCGCGCATCTCCGTCCAGGTAATCCCATAATCCGACACCAAAAACCGGATCAGATGATTTTCACTCAGGCTGACCATAAATGAGGCGCTGTTCATTTGACCCCCACAAGTATAGCAGGAAGCCAGGTAGCCCCGTCGTTCCAGCACAATAGCTAGGGCTTGGAGATTCATCACCAAATCCTGAACGAATTTTCGATGTTGCTCCGCAAGTCTGATAAACATAGTTTTTCTCCTGTCACCACAATCTTTAGATTATCTTCAAAATTTAACATAATCTCAGGACTGGGTATCTCGATGTTGGTAAAGTATCACTTCTACTAACCTAATTCACCATGATCCGTTGAATATTTCAGTCCAACCAGAGCCTGAATCAACTGAAAACAACTTGAAAACAAAGCGATCGCGTTATTCCCAAATCCTTGATGGCATTAGGCTTAGAGATAGCCTTCTCAGATCTAGCATAGTGATTCGAGTTTTGCCATAGCTAAAACAAATCCTTATGATAAACATAACTAAATTTAACAAAACTCAATCTTTTCGGGAAGTCCACCCCTAGGCTGGCAACCTGTAAGGCTAATTAATCAATTAACCCTACAGGTAAGATGATTAGCTGATTCTCAGCGTGCTAATTACCGCATTAGCTAATCAACCGTCCACCAGCCCAAAGCCGGACCAACCAACCGAATAGTTAGCCAAAAAATCACTAAAAAGCTAATTCCAAACCAAGCCCCCTTAGTAGTCCATTGCATAAACTGTTCGCTTTGGGTTTTAGTAATCGGTACCCAAGGCAAGATAGTTAAACTAAGCCAAGATGTCACCATCCTAACTCGTCTTCAAAACCGGACATGAAAGTTTCCCTTCATCCGGCTCCTCAATGTTACAGATCTTGTCATGATCACCTCAGCTACCATCACTGATAATTTCAACAATTGCCTATACTCCCATAGCTTAAATTGCCACCATTAGGAAAGCCTGCCCCTTTGCCTTTAACATACCTAACCATAGGTTTCTGGGAATGTTTTAAGAGAGCTATTTCCTCATGTCCTCGGACAGCAAAAGCCCAATTTCTGTTATCAATACTCTGCCAGTATTTATCAGCCACCCATTTTCCGGTCTGATTGGGATGACGTCGATTTACCCATCTTCTCAGCTTTCCGAATAGCAGATAATCCAACTCATTAAACACTTCTTTAGAGACTACTGTTGAGTAATAGTGACTCCATCGGATAATGATTCGATTCAATCTCCTGATGAGTGCTGCTTGAGGGGCAGCTTGATGAGCATCAATTACCCTAACCAGTCGCTCATAGTGTTCTTTGACTGCCTTTCGGGATGGCTTGATCATAGTCTTGAAACTCAGAGAGTTGCCCTTTATGTCTTTTCCAGAGTGATATTTTCCCACTCGGTATTGTTGAATATGGAAACCGAGGAAGTCGAAACCTGCATCCTCCCCATCAAGAGTATGGGCTATCCTCGTTGGCTCTGGTTTTAATTCAAGACCCCATGGCTTTAACCACTCCCTGATTACCTGTTGGCAGTGATGGATTACAGCACCATCTTCGTGAAGTATAACCAACTTATCCGCATATCTAATTACAGATAGTTCATTGCGGTTAACTGGCTTTCTTCCAGATAGCTGATCAGCCATCTTCAGCAGATCTTCTTCCATTCCGTGGAGGGCAATATTTGCCAGTAATGGCTGGATTATACCTCCTTGGGAAGTGCCTTCCTTGGTCGGAAATAGCTGTTTTCCATCCATTACACCGGATTTGAGCCATGCTCGTATTTGTCGGCGTAATCTAGGGAATGTTCCTAATTTATCCAACAGGCGATCGCTATTAATGCGATCGCCCAAGCACTTAGTTATCTGGGCATCTAACACCCATTTAGGCTCTGACTCCAGATGATTCGATATTGCTTCTATGGCATCATGGCATGAGCGTCCCGGTCTAAATCCATAACAGTTAGATTCAAATTTGGCTTCCCATTCCGGTTCTAATGCTAGTCTCACCAAACCCTGACCCGCACGGTCAAATATAGTCTGGTCTCCATTCCGACTTGGAGCATCCCCGACCGTTTCTGTCAAGTCTACTCTCCGGGTAGGCTTGGCTTTACTACCTAGCTTCAGGTCTCCCACCAGGTTTATTTCTCCTTTCCAGGATAGGGATTTTACCCCGTCCACACCCGCCGTATTTTTACCTTCATGAGCTTGAGTTACCCATCTAACCGCTAATAGCTTCCCTGACCAGGACTTTAATAACAACTTTTGGAGATAGCGAACTGCTTTGAAATCACCACGCTTTGAGGCTTTATAGATTCGTTTTTGCAGGCGGAATATGCGACGTTCAACCTTTTTCCAGTTGATGCCACCCCATTCCAGTCTTTCCGTAGTCTTTACACTCGTTTCAGATTTCATTTCCTGTTACTGGCAACTCTATATTCCGTAACATCGTGGAACTGTCAGCCTATTCTAGGCATTACCCTAGACCTTCGCTTCTGTCCCAATCCTTACCACATACAGCTTGCGGCTGGTTACCTACTCAGTTATCGACCAATACCTGAGAGCATATATATGGGTTACTTCGTTCCGAATTACCTTTGGTTGTACCTTTAGGACGATGCTTTACGCCGGGTTTATAGGGAGTGTATGTTGGTCTGTGAACAATCAGCCAACCCCATTGATCCTTAGCCTTTTGGCTCCAGCGTGTCAGCCTTTTCGC
The DNA here is from genome assembly GCF_026000695.1 of Limnospira platensis NIES-39. Taxonomy (GTDB): domain Bacteria; phylum Cyanobacteriota; class Cyanobacteriia; order Cyanobacteriales; family Microcoleaceae; genus Limnospira; species Limnospira platensis. The sequence goes on along the minus strand of NZ_AP026945.1, from coordinate 2,008,371 downwards.
TGGTTTAAGGTGACGACGTTTTGATCACATCTTCAGATTTCCTTATCCATAGATACCTGCTCGACAGAGTGCCAGTTTAGGCTACCAGCAGAGCTGCCTTTTCATCCCGCTTCACCAAGTCGCGATAATCCGATCGCCTCAGTGGGGATGATGCTGTCACGTCTACACCTGACGGGAGGGACTTTCACCCTCAAGGTAATTCAGTTGTCAGGGAACAGTTTTTTCGGTTTTTTCTGTCCCCGCTGGTAATCCCCCAAACCTATAACCAAGTAGGCTTTAGGCTGGTTTCTACCAAACGAATCGCACTATTCCTCCTTACCGTACTTTTCCCCCATCATTTCCTTACGACGTTTAGCTTCACCCATAATTTTTGCGCTTCCAACCAATTTACTAACTATCCCCATTCCTAGCAGGTTAGGGAGGGGAGATAGTTGTCTATTTTAGCTAAATCCTGACTCCAATTCTCAACCTTTGTCCCCTCAGACATCCCTGATCCTCTCTCCATCGCAATAATCGGGTTATCGGTTGACCGATGATTTCCGTTGATAAGGCGATCGCTCTACGGGGGGTTTCTGTTACCAAAGCGATCGCCTCAGCAGCAGAACAAATCCCCCACCTGACTAAATTTTCTGCCCCCCTCAACAGGGATAAAGTAGTTCCCGCCAAAGTTCCATCCTCCAGCCGAGCCACCCCCCCTGTCACCTCAATGCGCCGCTCATCCCACGGATAAACCCCATCCGCCAATCCCAAAGGCGCTAAAGCATCACTAACTACAAAAATCTCCCCCTTACTCCCCCGTAACAGTAAATCCAGCATGGTTGGACAAACATGATGTCCATCAGCGATCGCCCCACAAAATACCTCCGACCGACATAAAGCCGCCCCCAATAGTCCCGGTTCCCGGTGATGTAGGGGAGGCATCGCATTAAAAGCATGAGTTACCATTGTCGCCCCCTGGTTAAATGCTTCATTAGCCACAGCTAAATTAGCCTGAGAGTGACCCAGACTGACGATAATGCCTAAACTCCTCAAATAGGGAATAACTGTCTTTGTGGGGTCTAATTCTGGGGCTAGAGTCATCACCTTAACCACCTTTTCATAATCCCCTAAAACCCGTTTGACATTATCTATCGTCAGCGGTAATAGACAATTTTCAGGATGTGCGCCCCGTTTTTGCTCATTCAGAAATGGTCCCTCAAGATGAACTCCTAAAATCTCCGCCGCCTCCCCCTTCCGGTCCCCTTGAAATTCCCCAAGGATAGCCAGCGATCGCCTAAATTTCTCCACCGTGGTTGTCACTATAGTAGGCAAAAATCCGTCAACCCCCTGATGCCATAAATACTCACAAATACCTTGCAGTTGTTGATGATTCTCCCCCGTTAACTCCGGGAAAGCTAACCCTAACCCACCATTAATCTGTAGGTCTATCCCCCCTAGAGAAATCCAATCACCACCGACATCAATCACGGCGGCGGCGGGGTCTGGTTTCGTGGCGATCGTCTTCACTACACCATCACGAATTTGTAGGGTATGTAATCCAGGTTTACCTAGAATCTGACTGTTAATTAAATCTACTGACACATCATGGGGCTGGAGGCTGTCATTCATCATCTTACATAATCATTGATTTATAACTGGGTTAAACTGACTCTCGCTTTCCCCAAATTTATCTCATTAAATAATCTGTTAATTCTGGATATCTACTAAACTGGCGATCGACACTGGCTAATTGACCTTGATAAACTAACGCCGTTGCTATGATTATCCTATCAAAAGGGTCTTTATGAATCGTAGATAAATTCACCGCTTGACAAGCAACTTCCGCATTCAAAGGCAGTAATTCTATGCCAGCAGGGGCTAAAGCCATCCTAAACCACTCTGCCATACCCTTAGATAAATTCAGACGACCCCGCTGAGAAGCTAGGGCGATTTCATAGCACGAAACTGGCGAAACTCCCAGACTGGAAGCTGATTCAAACTGCCCTAGCCACTGAGATGGGAAACGGTCAAAGTTCCCATTAATCAGCCAAATCCAGACATGAGTATCTAGCACAATTATTTCAGACATTCCCAATCCTCTTCATCAACAATCGGGCTAACAATATCACCGATAATTTCTACCTTTCCGGCTTCTGGAACCGGAAATCTGCGTCGTTTCTGTGGTGATTCTGTTTCTTTAAGGATGGTCACAATCACTCGTGCTTTTTTCAGGTCTGGCTGGTCTGACAACCATTTAAACTCACCGTTTTCGTAGATCGCTTCGTAACTTTTTAGCATGATTTACTGTTACCTCTCAATAATAGTGGATGCTTCCGGGTCCCTCTGCTGCTGGCTTGTCGTCAAACCAGACTGGCGCAATGTCAACCCTCGTATTTCGCCTCTCTCATGATTATAAACATTGTAGCTCAATTGGGGGGGACAATTCCTTAACAGACGTAGTTACTCCCAACTATCTCCACCCCTAATGCTATAATCTGGGTCTGTAGTTTCACTTAGTTATTAACAACTGCTATGGACTCAATCTCTCAGGACCCTAACTCCTCCCCTGCTCAAATTGGTATTATTATGGGCAGTGATTCTGACCTACCTACCATGTCAGCAGCGATCGCCGTATGTCAAGACTTTGGCATTAGTTGGGAAGTGGCGATCGTATCAGCACACCGTACCCCAGACCGAATGTTTGATTATGCCAAAACTGCCCTAGGACGCGGATTAAAAGTTATTATAGCTGGTGCAGGCGGCGCGGCTCACTTACCCGGAATGGTTGCATCTCTCACCCCCTTACCTGTGATCGGGGTTCCCGTCCCCACCCGTAACCTTCAGGGACTCGATTCTCTCTATTCTATCGTGCAAATGCCAGCCGGTATTCCCGTGGCTACAGTAGCGATCGGAAACGCTAAAAATGCAGGTCTACTCGCCGTTCAGATTTTGGCTTCTCATCAACCTCAACTCATGGAAAAAGTCCAAGCCTATCGACAAGATTTAACCGAATCTGTACTCGAAAAACAAACTCTCCTTGCACAGTTTGGATATCAAGAATACCTGAAACAAATGTAATAGCAAAACCCCTGAGTTACACCAGTTTGTACATAATCATACCTGGCTCATAATCTCTCAGCGCAAGTATAGCAATTTGCCATATATTTCTGTATCATGGAATACAGAATTTAGGTTAATATAGTGTTAAGAAAGTAGATAAAAATCGTAGCTTAAAGTTCTAGCCTAGGACATAAGAGAATCTGACTATCCCTCGAAATTTGTTGTAGTTTATCTGTACTTGTTATGGTTAAATGGTAGATCCACCTGTTATAAAATCAACTCAGTTGAGTACAGATGTGTTAGTTTTGTCGGTTAACCTCACCTGTCAAAGTCCGGCTAATTACCAAATTAGCAGCTATAAGTTGGCATCAAGATTAAGCATCTCTCTAACCAGACGGCTATCATTTGCCGCCTCATCCCTTCCATATTAACGTAAATTGAACAACTCTAAGCAAATGTTGAAACGCCAAAAGTCGAGAACCAGAAGTTATCGGCAATTTGCTGAGGTAGTTGGCTCTGCGCCTCAGCCTACTTCGTCAATTTTTCAGCCCCAAAGACCCAGATGGCTATCTCCTAGCCTGCTAGGTTGCATTCCTCTAACTGCGCTGATTATTACATTTTGGAGTTTAGCAGCAGTCGCCCAAGAGGATGCACAACCCATAACTCCTGAATATGTGCAGGGTGTTTTAAATACAATTTGGATTGTGATTGCCAGTATTTTGGTAATCTTTATGAACGCTGGTTTCGGGATGTTAGAAACCGGATTTTGTCGTCACAAAAATGCCGTTAACATTCTCGCAAAAAACCTAATCGTATTTGCGATCGCCACCCTAATTTATTGGTTCTTTGGATTCTCCGTCATGTTCGGAGGTGAAAACCCCTTCATCGGTGGTGGTGGCTTCTTCCTGACCGGAGACCCCAGCGTTTACGGACTTGACCCATTCCCCGAAGGATTGCCCAAAGAAGTTTTCTTTCTGTTCCAGGTTGCCTTCGCAGGTACCGCCGCCACTATTGTATCCGGCGCAGTAGCCGAACGGATCGAATTTGTCGCCTTCCTCCTATTTAGCCTATTGCTAGTCGGAATATCCTACCCCATTACCGGACACTGGGTCTGGACTGATAACGGCTGGTTAGCAAGTATGGACTTCCATGATTTTGCCGGATCAACCGTAGTTCACTCCGTGGGTGGATGGTCTGCCCTCATGGGGGCAGCATTCCTCGGACCCCGCATGGGCAAATACGGTCCATCGGGTGAACCTAGGGCGATTCCTGGTCATAACATGAGTATTGCCACCCTGGGATGTTTAATTCTGTGGATCGGCTGGTTTGGATTTAACCCCGGTTCCGAATTAGCCGCTAATGAGAACGTTCCCTATATCGCCCTCACCACGAACCTAGCAGCCGCTGCTGGCGGTGTATCTGCTACCCTTACCTCCTGGATTAAGGATGGTAAACCAGACCTATCCATGATTATCAACGGCATTCTCGCCGGTTTAGTCGGAATTACCGCCGGCTGTGATGCCGTACCTTTATGGGCAGCAGTTGTCATTGGTGCGATCGCCGGAGTTATAGTAGTCTACTCGGTCGCCTTCTTCGATCGCATTCAGATTGACGACCCCGTAGGTGCTACTTCTGTTCACTTAGTTTGTGGCATTTGGGGAACCCTAGCCGTCGGCATCTTTGGCGGTGCTAATCTCGGCATTCAAATCCTCGGTATCCTCTCCATCGGTGGATTTACCGTAGTCATGACTAGCATTTTCTGGTTAGCCATAAAAGCCCTCGTCGGTATCCGCGTCACTCCTGAACATGAATATGAAGGACTCGACATCGCCGAACATGGTATGGAAGCCTATAACGGATTCCTCAAAGAAGTAGGCCCAGCCAGTGTCGGAGGTATTGATCCTGGTATTCCTAGCCGTGAAGATGGAATTAGCAGAAGCTATTAAACTCCTAATCTCATCTGGTAACAAATCGTCTCCTAACTGGCACATAGCCCCTACAGGAGGCGATTTTTTCTTTCCACCCAAAACAACAAGGGAGCGAGATCACGCCCCATCTCTGAGCGAGCAGGGTGGAAAAGCGACAGGCGCGACTTTAGCTCCCTACATAACACTATGGCAATTCGCACCATTTTATGTTATTTTAAGCTGATATTGTCCCTCCTCGGTCCACAAATGATTGTCCACGAGTTCCGGGTTCGTGCTAGAAAATATCAACACCAAGCTATAGACGAGGCGATTGCTGTTGGTTTAAACCTGCGACTGGTCGGCGAGTAGCGCGAACCCAGAATCTACGCTTTCCTAAAATGAAAGGTAGAGTGTCAACATATAAATAGACAACTTTAGGGCGTTTCTCAGATTCTCGTGTTGATTCCCTTAAAAACCATTCCAGCTTGGGCGATGTTATCCCTCATCGGTAACGGGATACTAACTCTGGTGATTATCTTACTATTGCTAAGGGGACAATCATTCTCCGACACTTCCCAAGCCCAAGCCCAAACCTCAGAAGAAAACCAAGTTGGTGCAGCAGTACAAACCCAACAGACCAATGAAGTTCAGCCCAACTCCACCAACTCCTCATTTCAGCCACAATATCGCTTGACCTATGAAGACTCCGTAGAACAGCTAAAAGAAAAAGCACTTCTCGCCGCCCATAATCGTCCCGATCGCCTAACTATTTTAGCCGGAGACTCATTAAGTTTATGGTTTCCCCCGGAACTATTACCCCCAGACAGAACCTGGTTAAATCAAGGCATATCCGGGGAAACCTCCGCCGGACTACTACGACGACTCAAGGTATTTGACCTGACCCAACCAGAAACTGTATTTATCATGATCGGCATCAATGACCTGTTACGGGGAATTGATGACCAAACCGTTTTAGCCAACTGGCAGGAAATTATTAGAGATGTGCAATGGGTTCATCCCAGCGCTCAAGTGGTCGTTCAGTCCATTTTACCCCACAGTGATCAAAATGCTAGTTGGGAAGGACGCGATCGCCTGCTCAAAATTCCTAATCGTCGTATACGCCGACTTAATCGAGAATTAGAAGCGATCGCGATCGCCAATGGTGCTTATTTCCTAGACCTACACCCTCTATTCACCGACAAAAAAGGAAACCTGCGCCCGGAACTCAGCACCGATGGTCTACATCTCAATGATCGTGGCTATTTGGTCTGGAGTACCGGATTACAATTTTTTAGCCACAAAATACTAGGTTCCCCCTGAAGCGCTAAACTAAACCTCGGAGCATAAACTTCTTACCTACAGATGCGATCGCACAGTCCCTAGTTCTAAAACTCAACAGTTGAACAGATTTGGAAGATGAAGATTTCACTAACACAAACCATTATCACCCTAGCAGCAGCTACCTTCTCCATGATCACTGGATTTTCCCCGGCAAATGCAGTCCAATTTGGTCAACAGGAAGTTGATCAAGATCGATTCGTAGCCATGGCTGTTCCCCGCGCCTTTGGTTACTCCCTAGTAGTCGTTGAACAAATTTCTGATTCTCGACCCTGTTGGAGTGAAAATGGCAGCCGTCCCGTTCAAGTTGAACCCCTACTTCTTAACTTCGACTTTAGCGGAATTTGTGGACGCGCCACCGACAGCAACGGTTATTCCGTTCGCATGGGAGGACAAGACCTCGCTCTCAGCCACAGCCTCACCGTCCAAGCTATTCCAGGAGAAATTTTACTTGTCGCTAACTCTCGCGCTGATGTCTACGCACCACCCATTATTATCGGTCGCAGTTTTGGTCGCTCTAGTGGCTTTACCAAAATCTTTTTAGAACCGGGTTGGCGCTTCACTAAACGAACCTACAACGATCGCACCCTCGGTCATATTTATTTTACCCACGACAACCTACCTCGCTAAAATTCACAATATTCTTCCCCCTGACTCAATATCCACCCGCCATGGGGCGATCGCCTGTAGGTCTCACTAACCCCTTGAACATCAGATATTATCCCCTAAATCATAGAGATAATTACTGATATACTCGCCGATTACCGGATTTCATCAAGGTTAAAATTTATGTCTCAGGGGAGAAGCGATCGCCTATCAAATTCCGTTATGGTGTATCCTAGAGTACATGAGGAATAATACATAATTCCCATGTGTCCATTCAGGAGGACAAACAGATGAAAACTTTATCAACAGTCATGATTCTAGGGGCAGCCACAACCATAGTATCCCTAGGCTTCGCCTCTCCAATTCGGGCTGAAAATCCAGCACACCTGAGACAACTACTAGAGACCAGATTTTGTCAAGGTTGCGATCTTAGAGGGGCTGATCTATCAGGAGCCCATCTCATTGGAGTAGACCTCCGAAATGCTAACCTCGAAAATGCTAACTTAGCTAATGCTAACCTCGAAGGCGCAGACCTTAAAGGGGCAAATTTAACTGGTGCTAATTTGAGCGGTGCATTTCTAAATCAAGCCGAATTGAATGACGCAGTTCTCGATTTAGCTGACCTCAGTGGTGCTAACCTGATTAAGGCTCGACTAACAGGAGCAACTTTCGCTGGGGCTAATTTGCAAGAAACTCAAATGTTGCAACCTATTATCGGAATTACCCCCCCTGTTGCTACCGGTTCCCTCGAAGACCTTGGCGGCGATAACTTGAGCATTGGTCGCGACCCCTCTCGGTTGGCTATGCCTATGGGTGGCACGGATTTGGATCAGGACTTTCAGTATACTCAAGAATACCTCGAATCATTATTCGAGCCCATTCAGATTAATCGCCATTCCCTTCCCCCCCTTGAAGGTTTCACACCTGGTGACAATAACCCCGTTGACCTCAAAATACCCCAAATTCGGTTCTAGTTAATTCTGCTCATCAGGCGATCGCTTAATCACTTAATCAATCACTAGCGGAATTGTGTTAAGTTTTGTAACAAAATGTTAAGAAATGTTGCGAAATTTTTTTTCTGGGGGGTTGCTTGCTTTTTCGCGGGTTCTGTGTTATTATTTTATATAATGGGAATAGTGCCAATTTTTTTATTTTAATTAATATTTCCATTATGTAAAATATGTCTATATCGTATCATTAGTTATCCTAGCTGTCAACCCCCTCCACGGTAATTTGGCCGAACAATTTTTTTTTAATTGAATAAAAAATCAACTTTTCAGCAGATTGTATTGATTTGTATCAACAGGCCCAAACCAGGGGCGATCGATGGGATAATGAACAGTCAATTTGGCTGTATAAAAGAAAACAACCGTTATCTCATGTCATCAGAAAACCATAGATTAAACCTTGTCCAACGTCCCCGTCGTCTCCGTCGTACCGATGCCCTGCGGCGGATGGTGCAAGAAACGCAACTAACAGTTAATGACCTGATATATCCCCTATTCGTGATGGAAGGGGAAAATCAGAAAGTGGAAGTCCCCTCAATGCCGGAAAGCTACCGCTACACCCTAGATCTATTACTGAAAGAAGTAGCAGAAGCATCTGAATTAGGGATTCCGGCCATTGCTTTATTTCCCCTAGTAGCCGAAGAAAAAAAAGACAACGCCGGCACGGAAAGCTATAATCCCGAAGGACTGGTACAGCGTACCGTCCGCGCCATCAAACAAGCGGTTCCCGACATCATGATTATCACGGATGTCGCCCTAGACCCCTTTTCTAGTAAAGGTCATGATGGCATCGTCAGTGATAGCGGTGAAATCCTCAATGATGAAACCGTGGAAGTTCTAGTTAAACAATCGATATCCCACGCGGAAGCCGGAGCAGATATAGTCGCCCCCTCGGACATGATGGATGGACGCATCGGCGCAATTCGTCAAGGACTCGATGCAGCAGGTTATACAAACGTTGGTATCCTGGCTTACTCGGCTAAATATGCCTCCGCCTACTATGGCCCCTTCCGGGATGCCTTAGACTCTGCTCCCAAATTTGGCGATAAGAAAACCTATCAAATGGATGCCGCCAATAGCCGCGAAGCCATCAAAGAAGTTATGTTAGATGTGCAAGAGGGAGCCGATATGGTGATGGTGAAACCCGCCCTGGCTTATCTTGATATTATTTCCCAGGTTCGGCAAGCTACAAATGTACCTGTTGCGGCTTATAATGTTAGTGGTGAGTATGCGATGATTCGCGCGGCCGGACGTATGGGCTGGATTGATGAGAAAAAGGTGATGCTAGAAACCCTTACCAGCATGAAACGAGCCGGAGCCGATCTGATTCTTACCTATTTCGCTAAGGAAGTTGCCCTAATCCTTCGCTAAACTTTTGGGGGGGTCTCCGCTGTGACTGGTGAACCCTCCCGATTTCGGTGGCGATCGCCAAAAGTCTACATCAACAATAGGAAAATTTGCGTTAAAATACAAAATCAATCTTCTCAACTTGTTGTATATTTATGCTCGTAGAATATCATGGCTTCACCTGTGACTCAACGGCCCCCTGCACTTGATCGCATTGTTCAACGCTTTAAACGCGCCTCCTCTAATAAGCTGCGTTACGAGCAACTACTGACTTTAGCTCAAAAATTGCCGGAATTTCCAGAGGAGCAAAAATTGCCAGAAAACAAGGTTCCTGGTTGTGTTTCTCAGGTTTATGTGACCGCTAGTTTAGACTCGAATGGCTGTATTCAATTTCAGGGAGATTCTGACTCTCAATTAACTAAGGGATTATTGGCTATGTTAATTAAGGGAATGAATGGGTTAACTATTCAGGAAATTAGCCAATTAAAACCCGATTTTATTGAAGAAACTGGGCTACAGGCTAGTTTGACTCCCTCCCGTGCGAATGGGTTTTATAACATTTTTAAAACCCTGCAAAAACAGGCTAGTGCTTGCGGGGACTAAAGGGAGCATATAAAGGGGATTTTGTCAAGTATATTAGGTCACAAAAACCGTGAAAACTACGAGGGAAAAACTAACCATAAATCGGGAAGTTCCTGTAATTGTAATTACCGGATTTTTGGGAAGTGGCAAAACTACCTTAATCAATTATATTCTGAGTCACCGTAATGGTCGGAAAGTGGCGGTTTTTGTGAATGAATTTGGGGAGATTAGTATTGACGGTCAACTGCTGATCAACCTAGAAGATGATATGGTGCAGTTAAATAATGGTTGTATATGCTGTACCCTGAATGACCGCCTAGCAGATACGATTGTCGAGGTTTTACAACGGAATCCCCACATAGATTATCTACTCATTGAAACCACAGGAATAGCAGACCCGTTACCGATTATTATGACTTTTGGGGGGACGGAACTGCGAAACTTGACTCGACTTGATGCTATTTTTACCCTGGTAGATGCTGATACGTTTTCCCCAGACCTATTAGCTAACAGTGAAGCAGCCCTTAACCAAATTGCTTGGGGTGATCTGATTTTGCTCAATAAAATCGATTTGGTCGCCCCAGAAAAATGCGATCGCATCCAAAAACAGATCCGCCAGCTTAAACCAGATGCTCGTATAATTACCACCGAATATGGTGAGGTTCCCTTAGCCACTATTTGGGGAATAGAATATTCCCACCCGGACTTTCCGCAGCTATCAGACCATGATCACCAACCAGACCATGATCACCATTCCCAACATCTAGCTAATGATGGATTTGTGGCTGTATCCTTTAGCAGCGATCGCCCTCTGAGTGTGGAAAAATTCCAGACCTTCTTAAGCGATCGTCTACCAACGAATGTATTTCGCGCCAAAGGATTTATCTGGTATCAAGGTAATAACTCCTCTCACCTATTCCAACTCAGTGGAAAACGCTATCAGCTTACCCCTAATTATCCTCGCGGCGAACCCCCAAATCAATTAGTATTTATCGGTCGAGACCTGAACCGCCAAACCCTCACACAAGACCTACAACGATGTTTACACGAAATCCCTAACCATGAACCAAGACCAATTATGGATCGATAGCCTCAAATTTAATCCACAAGGTTTAATTCCAGCGATCGCCCAAGACCATAAAGACGGTACAGTATTAATGATGGCTTGGATGAATCGCCAATCCTTGCAACAAACCCTAACAACGGGTGAAGTTCACTATTGGAGTCGATCGCGATCGCAACTGTGGCACAAAGGGGCCACATCAGGACACATTCAAAAGCTCAAAGCCCTATACTACGATTGTGATGCTGATGTCCTCCTGCTCAAAATCGAGCAAATTGGGGACGTAGCCTGTCACACGGGGGTTAGATCCTGTTTCTTTAACGCCGTCCCCATCAAATCAGCCATCCTTAGCTAAACCCTAGCCAGCCTAAGCATTTACACTATTAAGACTCAACATGGTTCTAAAAATCTATAACACCCAAACCCGCCAAAAAGAAACCTTTACCACCCTAGAACCCGGAAAAGTCAAAATGTACTGCTGCGGGGTGACAGTTTATGACTATTGCCATTTAGGTCATGCACGATCCTACACCACCTGGGACGTGGTACGTCGCTATTTGGAGTGGTCAGGATATGAAGTTAACTACGTCCAGAATTTTACCGACATTGACGACAAAATCCTCAACCGCGCTAAAGAACATGACAGCACTATGGAGGAGGTCTCCCAACGCTTTATAGACGCTTACTTTGAAGACCTGCGACGGCTAAATGTACGGGATGCTAACGCTTATCCTAGGGTGACAGATCATATCCAGGAAATTCACCAACTTATTGATACACTCACCGCTACAGGACACGCTTATGCTGTCGATGGAGATGTTTATTACAGTGTCGGTCACTTCCCCGATTATGGTAAACTCTCCCGACGACAACTCGAAGACCTACAAATGGGGGCTAGTGGTCGCGTAGCTGTGGCTGACCCGGAAACTCTCAAGAAAAAAAATCCGGCGGATTTTGCTCTCTGGAAAGCTGCTAAACCCGGAGAACCCGCCTGGGATTCTCCCTGGGGTCCCGGTCGTCCGGGGTGGCACATTGAATGTTCGGCTATGGTCCGACAACTACTGGGAGAAACTATTGATATTCACGGCGGCGGCGGTGATTTGGTGTTTCCTCACCATGAAAATGAAATCGCTCAGTCTGAGGCGGCGACTGGTAAGACTCTGGCTCGATATTGGATGCACAATGGTATGGTGACGGTCGGTGGGGAAAAAATGTCTAAGTCTTTGGGCAATTTTACGACGATTCGTGAATTGCTCGATCGCCCTGTAGATCCTATGGTTGTCCGCTTATTTATTCTACAAGGTCACTATCGTAAACCTCTCGATTTTACTGATGAGGCGATCGCCTCGGCTAACAATGGCTGGGAAACCTTGAAAGATGGGTTATTATTTGCTCAACAATACGGCGCACCCTTGGGATGGTCTGATGATTCCTCCCCTGGTAAATACGACACGACAGAAGATGCACTCCAACGCTTCCGGGTGGCTATGGATGATGATTTTAATACTCCTGGGGGTTTGGCTGTCTTGTTTGAATTGGCTAAAGAGTTGCGCCGCCAAGGGAATTTATTGGCTCATGAAGGGAAGACTGATACCCAGAGCGATCGCATTTATGCCATCTGGAAAACTTTGGTGGAGTTAGCGGGAGTTTTCGGCTTGGAAGCTGTAACACAAGCACAACCACCAGCGGCGACTCAGGGAATTAGCGACGCTGAAATTGAGGATTTGGTTAAACAACGACAGTCCGCTAGAAAAGCTAAAAACTATGCGGAAGGCGATCGTATTCGTGACCAATTACAGGCTAGTGGTGTTACCCTCATTGACCGTCCCGGCGGCGAAACCCTTTGGCGACGTTGAAAATATAGGGGAGTTGATTCTCCCCTCTGGTAAGTTAGGCTATTCAAGCTTGGCGAATGGTGCGATCGTATCAATTATGGCGCTTACTTAGAAGAGTTGGCGATCGCCTTGAGGTGCTGACAGCGGACTAATTCCATAAAACTCAATCCTCGGCGACCCTCAATTTTAGCCACAACTTCGATCGCCTCTGCTAAAGCGGCTGCTGCGATCGCTTCCTCATAACCCCGTCGCCCAGCTACCCTAATAGCGAGATCATCAGCTTCTAATTCCATCTCAGAGCGTTGATTAGCCTGCCAGAGCCTACGCAAACCTACAGCAGCTAATCCTCCGGCCAGGAGAACACCAACAGCATCCTGCTGTATAAATTGTATCCCAGTTCCGACTATTCCCGCCACCACAATGGCTTGATTCAGGTCAGGTTTAAACCATTGCACATTAGTAACCCAGCTAACAGTCCGCAACAACAATAAATCTCGCTGTGGTCTTGATAGCTGTTCCCACAGGTCAAAATTAATCAAAATCGGTCTGGTAGTTTTCCAAGGAAGGGGAAATTCATATTCAATCACAGTAGACTGTCGAGGATTACTTTTTAGTCTAGCCATCATGCGACCGGAGGCTGGCATTAAATCTAATAGATGACGAATTTCTTTATCAGGATTCATAGTTAACAATTAATAATTAATAATTGATTATTATCACCCTCGTAGGGTGCGTCAGAGGAATAATTTATCGGGTCAACGGCAAATTTTGTTCATCTGACGCACCACCGCACCACCCCATATGGTGGTCAACAAACGGTGGGGCGGGTTTATTAATATCCCGGTGGGGATGGAAAATTGACAGCGGAACCCGCCCCTACAATTAATAATTAATTATTATCACCTGACGCACCACCGCACCACCCCATATGGTGGTCAACAAACGGTGGGGCGGGTTTATTAATATCCCGGTGGGGATGGAAAATTGACAGCGGAACCCGCCCCTACAATTAATAATTAATTATTATCACCTGACGCACCACCGCACCACTTTATATGGTGGTCAACACGGTGGGGCGGGTTTATTAATATCCCGGTGGGGATGGCAAATTGACAGCGGAACCCGCCCCTACAATTAATAATTAATTATTATCACCTGACGCACCACCGCACCACCCCATATGGTGGTCAAGAAACGGTGGGGCGGGTTTATTAATATCCCGGTGGGGATGGAAAATTGACAGCGGAACCCGCCCCTACAATTAATAATTAATTATTATCACCTGACGCACCACCGCACCACTTTATATGGTGGTCAACACGGTGGGGCGGGTTTATTAATATCCCGGTGGGGATGGCAAATTGACAGCGGAACCCGCCCCTACAATTAATAATTAATTATTATCACCTGACGCACCACCGCACCACCCCATATGGTGGTCAACACGGTGGGGCGGGTTTATTAATATCCCGGTGGGGATGGAAAATTGACAGCGGAACCCGCCCCTACAATTAATAATTAATTATTATCACCTGACGCACCACCGCACCACCCCATATGGTGGTCAACACGGTGGGGCGGGTTTATTAATATCCCGGTGGGGATGGAAAATTGACAGCGGAACCCGCCCCTACAATTAATAATTAATTATTATCACCTGACGCACCACCGCACCACCCCATATGGTGGTCAACACGGTGGGGCGGGTTTATTAATATCCCGGTGGGGATGGAAAATTGACAGCGGAACCCGCCCCTACAATTAATAATTAATTATTATCACCTGACGCACCACCGCACCACTTTATATGGTGGTCAACACGGTGGGGCGGGTTTATTAATATCCCGGTGGGGATGGAAAATTGACAGCGGAACCCGCCCCTACAATTAATAATTAATTATTATCACCTGACGCACCACCGCACCACTTTATATGGTGGTCAACACGGTGGGGCGGGTTTATTAATATCCCGGTGGGGATGGAAAATTGACAGCGGAACCCGCCCCTACAATTAATAATTAATTATTATCACCTGACGCACCACCGCACCACCCCATATGGTGGTCAACAAACGGTGGGGCGGGTTTATTAATATCCCGGTGGGGATGGAAAATTGACAGCGGAACCCGCCCCTACAATTAATAATTAATTATTATCACCTGACGCACCACCGCACCACCCCATATGGTGGTCAACAAACGGTGGGGCGGGTTTATTAATATCCCGGTGGGGATGGAAAATTGACAGCGGAACCCGCCCCTACAATTAATAATTAATTATTATCACCTGACGCACCACCGCACCACCCCATATGGTGGTCAACAAACGGTGGGGCGGGTTTATTAATATCCCGGTGGGGATGGAAAATTGACAGCGGAACCCGCCCCTACAATTAATAATTAATTATTATCACCTGACGCACCACCGCACCACCCCATATGGTGGTCAACAAACGGTGGGGCGGGTTTATTAATATCCCGGTGGGGATGGAAAATTGACAGCGGAACCCGCCCCTACAATTAATAATTAATTATTATCACCTGACGCACCACCGCACCACCCCATATGGTGGTCAACAAACGGTGGGGCGGGTTTATTAATATCCTGGTGGGGATGGAAAATTGACAGCGGAACCCGCCCCTACAATTAATAATTATTAATTACTTTTACAGGGGTTGTAGTGTGTCGGACAAAGCCGCGACAGCACCCTCTATATTAGGGGTTCCTGCTGCTGTAGCAGAAACCAATAAAACCAGGATTTGATTACCAGCTTGACGGGCAACAATCGCTCCCGACATGGGTTGGCTTCTGCCACCGATTTTTAAGGTTCCCGTCCAAGGCATTTGCACTTCTCCGGTGCCCAAAGTTTGAAAATTTCCGGGTTTAAAACCTTCGCCGCGCTCAAAGATTTCGATCGCAATTTGGGCGATCGCTAATTCGGGTAAAGCGCGATCGCTTTCACGATATCTAGCTACGACAGTATAAGCCAAGTTACCATCTGGGGACTCAAACAGGGGAAAATTGCCCGCAAACCCCACACTAAAATCCTGGATAAGTCCTACCTCAAAACGACCTTGGGGGTCCTTAAAAGTGCTACCACTTAGGGGTAATGGTTCCACAGAATTTGTGGGTTCCGGCGGCGGTGGTGCAGGTTCTGGGGTGGGTTCTGGGGTGGGTTCTGGTGTGGGGCTGGGAGTGGGTGTCGGAGTGGGAGTGGGAGTAGTCTGTTGAGCGATCGCCGATTCTGCTGGTATGTTGGTAAATGGTAGGCGATCCATATTACCGAACACGAGTAAAAGTAAAGCGGTGATGAGTCCCAAGCCTATAATTTTCAGGCGTTTTGGTTGCATAGTTTTTCCTCAAAGTAAGCCCGAATTAATCTAGTTAATTACTTGCCAAAAATAGCCGGATTTCCAAAGTCAAATAATCCCGCCATACAGCCTGTCATTAAAGTTGCCAAAGTCCCTGCCCACAAGGCAGTAAACCCTAAAGACGCGACTTCAGAACGTCGGCTGGGAATCAAGGAAGATAAACCACCGACGAAAATTCCATAGGAGGCAAAATGAGTAAATCCGCACAAAACATAGCTAACAATTAACATGGCGCGGTTGCTAATTTCGCCGTTAGCATTAAGTTGAGCGAGGGCTTGATAGGGGGGTATATTAGTTTCCAAAAGCCTTCTGCCAATTAACAGGGAAGACTGCCAGAGTTCTTGCCATTCTAGGGAGACACCCGTTAAAAAGGTGAGAGGTAAAAATAAGGCTCCCAAAATGTTTTGTAGGGTAATGACCTGAAATATATTACCTATCCAACTAAGGAGGAAAAAATTACTGTCGGACAATCCTGCCAAAGTCTGAAAGACCAAATTAACTAACGCCACCATTCCCAAAATGGCAATCAAGGCGGCGGCTATTCCTACTGCCATTTTCACGCCATCTAAAGCACCACCGATTAAGCTATCCATAGGGTTAGGAAGGCTGGCTTTATCGGTTTTTGGTTCTTCGGGAACTTTGCCCATAGTTTTGGGTTGACCAGTTTCTGGTACTAGAATTTTGGCAATGACAAAGCAGGCGGGAATTGTCATTAAGGAGGCAGAAACTAGGTGTCCGGTGATGTTGGGAAAAGTCGGCCTGAGAAATCCGGCATATAATGCTAAAACGGAGGAAGCGATCGACCCGAAACAACTGGCGAGAATGGCACATAGTTCGCTGCGGGTCATGTCTAATAAATAGGGTTTAACAGCGATCGCCGATTCAATACCAACAAAAATATTAGCGGCACCGGATAGGGATTCAGCGCCACTAATTCCCATGGTTTTCTGAAATATTTTGGCGAAAATTTGCACGACTGGCTGAATGATATTCAGTCGATATAATAAGCTGACCAAACCGGCAAAGAAAATGACTTGAGGAAGGGCGCGAAATGCTAGAACATAGGCAAAACCGGGGTTAAGATTATCGGGGCCAATGCGATCGCCTGGGACTGCGACATAGGGAGTTCCCACAGCCCTAGCAATCCAACGTCCAGCGGGACCCGGACCAGCGCGAAAGTCTGGGTCAGCTACCAAAATTGATTGTGGTCCACCAAATAAGAATCGCGCCCCAGCTTCGGAAGCGTCCAAAATTGAGTTAAGCAGGGTGCTGAGTCCCTCGACTAATTGGCTACCTAAGACAAATACAATGAGTCCAATAACCATTTGTAAGCCTATTCCCCAAATGATCACATTCCAGGGGATGACGCGCTTGTTTTCGGAAGTTAACCAAGCAATAAAGCACAAACCAGCAATTCCCAGTAGGGAAATTAAATTCAGCAGTGGATTCATAAATCTTTCCCTAAGTGCGGAAACTGAATAATTGGAGAAGCTGCACCCACAACTATAGTGATTGATGGGTTGGGGGGTTGCCCGGAAACCATCGGCTCCAATTTCGCCTCAAATCTAAATATGCCATAACTTATCAAGGGGTGGATGTACACCTCTGGGCTAAGTTATCACCAGATGATAAATGGATACTGAGGATTTTGGTTACTACGAATCTTGCACCAAATCCGGTTGAAACACAAATATATATGAATTAGGTATGTTGCGGCAGCCAAATACAATCTACAATAGGGCAAAAAGTCTGATTAAAATGGATGCTTTTCAGCTAACACCGCCTAACTGGACCAGTGATGCTGTTCACGCCTTCGAGTTTTGCTGTCCCCAATGTTCGGCCAGCAGTTTAGAAGCTCAACAGGTGTGGATTAATCGCCGATCGCCTGTATATGGGGATAATAACCGCCGCAAGTGGCAAGAATTTTATCACTGTCAATGTGGTTGTGCTTGGTGGGCTTGGAGTAGCGATCGCCCACCGTCCCCATTCAAGAATAATAATGATTCTCTGACGGAGCCCTAAATACACAAATAGCAGTCACCAGGGCGCAATTAGCCAGCGCCCTAATCAAGCTGACGCGAACATTCACGCTAATATGCCTATTTATCAATCTAGTCTTCCTTCCAATCCTCACGACCTAAGAGGTCAATGACCCTATCTCTGAGCAAAAAATCATTTTGTTCTAATTCACACTCGACCCAATCCCACTCACGGGCTGGGATATACTGGCACATGGTGTAAATTGGTTGATGGCGATCGATTAATCCTTTTTCTACCAGGTTACGCGCCTCGTCTTGAATGACTTTAATGGAATATTTGACGGTACTATGAATAACAGCTTGTACCATATTATAACCCCCTACCCAATGAATCGGGTAAATAACTAAACGGTATCCGGGACTACCTCTGGTGGTATTCCCTAAACACATTGTCCCCCAATATGTCTGTTTTATCCCTATATCTTTACTATTTTTAACAGTCTGATTAAATTCAGGGAATCATCCATCATTATTTGGGGCGATCGCACTAGGGTTAGAGTCGGGGATTTTTCCCCATAATTTGGGTAAGAGTAGCCCAGAATTTTGGCGATATTGTTCAAATTCCGGGTAGCGGGAGAGGGATTTATCTTTTTTGAGCATATTGGGGATAAAAATAGCGATCGCAAATGATGCCAGAATCACAAACGGTAGCCAATGTTGTGCTAACATCGCAAAACTGAGATAAATCAGAATTTCTCCCCCATAATTAATATTACGAGAACGGGCAAAAAATCCCTCCGTAATTAATCCGGATTTATATTTTAAGGTGTAGTATTTTTGAGCATCACTGGTGTAGTGCAAAAATACGCCCAATAGGTTAATAGAAATGGCGGCAGAAATCAATATAGGGGGTGGTTCTGAGTAACTACTAACTAATAGAAATGGAGCCACCCAATATGATATTAAAAAGGTAAACACCGCCACTCCCTTCCACCAAGTCACCTCTTCTTCCCACTGTTTATCTGGATAAATACGGCTTTTTAACAACCACAAAATCCCATAGGTTCCGTGGAGAGCGAGATAAACCCAGGGGCCGATGGTAAAGTTATTATATGCCACCATCAACCCCAGGACGACTAGAAAAGTCAAGAATTTATGGAGGTCGATCGCCTGTTTAATTTTCATGGTAACTCATCCCGCAAATACCCGATAATTGACAGCTTAAATATTGGGAAATTACCTAATTATCTGATTTAGGTTGTTATGGATTAGAGCGATCGCCGGATTCTGTGGACAATTCCGAGGATTCATCCGTATCAACACCGGCTGATAAAACCGGAGTTGATGTTGCGCCAATAGTATTAGGTAAATAAGGCCCTGAGCGTCCTTGATGGCGCATTTGTCGCATTAGGCTTACCATTTCCATGGCATTCATAGCATAATCCCAACCCTTGTTGCTTTTAATTCCGGCACGTTCCAAAGCCTGTTGCATGGAATCAGTAGTTAAGATACCAAATATCACAGGTACGCCAGTTTGGAAAGCAGAAGCCGCAATTCCTTTAGACACTTCCGCCGCCACATAATCAAAATGGGGAGTGTGTCCGCGAATGACCGCCCCCAGACAAATGATGGCATCATAGCGACCGCTGAGGGCTAATTGATTAGCCACCATGGGAATTTCAAAACTACCAGGAACCCAAATATAATCAACCTGAGTCCCGTGGGGGTCAGGATTTACCCCATGTCGCTTTAAACAATCTTGACACCCTTCTAGTAGTTTAGTGGTAATCAAATCGTTAAACCGACCAATTACGATCGCCAACTTTACGGACTCAAGCTGAGTAAAAGTACCTTCAAAAACCGTCATAATAAAATAGTCTAAATTATCTGTTGAGTATTTGAGGATAGAGGTTTGGGGTGGAAGATTTCCCCATTCCTCTGACCTCTACTAAGTTAATTGTCAATAGCCGAGGGGGCTAAACAACTAAGTAGTTAAAAACTCCTACTAAAATCACCAGCACCGCCCACAGGCCAGAACCGATAAAAATGAGGGGCTTAGACTGACTCCAATTTTGAGGAGAAGCATAAGCCACAGGAACCGCGACAATCATGAGGAAGGACACAATCACCAAAGCCGCCAAAAGCACTTGAAACAGAAGTGTTAACATTTTTTTCTCCCAAGCAAAAAGGATAAGCGTAAGTACAAATAACGATAGATTAGCCGAGATCAGCCTTTTCGGCTCGTACTTTATATTTACGCTACCAGAAATTGCACCGTCTGATAAACCCAGATTTTAGGAATTGTGTGTTGATTGTGCTTCTTGGGCGACTTGGGAGACTTCATCAGTAGCCAATTGTTGCAAAACCTCTTGAACTTCCTCGCCCCCCAGGCGAGATAAGGCTTGGGCGATGCGGTGGCGGATCTGCCAATCTGGGTCTGATGCACGGGATATTAATAGGGGTATGGCTTGACGATCGCCTAATTCTCCCAAAGCGCTGATCGCAACGGTTTGGATCAATTCGTTGCCATGAATCAGGCCATGTTCGAGGAGTTCAAGACCGCGCGGATCTCCCAATTCTCCTAAAGCGGCAATAATGCTCAATTGCACCAACCATTCGGAGGTATTATGGTAAACCTGATGGAGGTCTTCAAAGGCTTCTGTGAGTTTCAAAGCCCCGATGGAATCGGCGGCGGCTGCTTGGACATCAGGTTCTGGATCGTTAAGCAGACAATCGCGCAATAGGTTTAAAGAGAGGTCGCGATCTTGGTGTCCGAGGCTGGCCATTTGGCTAACTGCTGCATATCGGACTCGGGTATCTGAGTCAGCGATCGCCCTTTGCAGTAATTCAAAGCCGATACTTTTTTCGAGTTGACGGATTTGGTTAACCCCCCGTAAGCGATCGCCAAGATTTTCCGAACTCAGTTGTTGCACAATGGACTCTGGAGTAATAGTCATTTTGGTTAAACAGTTAAGCAGTTGCTGTCGGTTAAGGTCCGGGGCTACTCTCACCCTAGGGGGAGAACTAACCTTTAAGGACTATTCCCATCTTATTCTGCGATGAGAGCTTAATTTAATCGCAGATTAGTTGAACCACCAATTAGGGCGATGCGCTACCATACCAATGGTGCGAGACGTTCGGGTATGAAATAGAGCCCAAATGCGCGAAATAACTCCCGACGGTGAGAACTTCAACCCCTTGGTTGATTGGGTCGCATCCCTGACCATCCCATAAAACAGCCTAATTTTTTGTGCTCATCTTCGAGACTTCCAACATGGTTGCCAAGGTGAAGCGAAAAATCAGGTCTAAGACTACCAAGCTAAACAGTGCTTTTGGATCATCTTTCTAAAAGCTTTGCGGGATACCGCCTCCATTACCTTAACAGGTAATGGTGCTATCGTTGCATTATCCGGAACCGGAAAAATGCCGCGTAAATGTATCAAAAAACTAACAACAACTGGGGAAACCGATGGGCTTCAGTCGTCATCAGTACCTATAGCCATGACTCGGATAATATCCCCACAGGTCAAAATACCGATTAATTTTTTGGACCCATCCAAAACTGGCAGGCGATGCACTTGTTTTTGGTTCATCAACCGGGCTGCTTCTGACAGAGAGCAATCTGGTTTAATGGTGATCATGGGTCCGTTACTCATTACGTCTCCCACGGTTTGACCGAGGGCTTTGTGTAATTCCTTTTCGTAGCGAGAGGGATTTTCGAGATAAATCACACTGTCGAGAATAGTGATGTAGGCTGGTGGGGTCACGCCACTTTGCTGCCAGATAATATCAGTTTCCGAGATAAAGCCCACCAATTTACCCGTGTTATCCATCACGGGAAGCCCCCCAATTCGGTTCTGGGCTAGTAGGGCGATCGCATCAGTTAAGGGCGCATCAGGACTAATCACAAGGGGATTAGGGGTCATTACATCGGCAACGGTTTTAGCCATGGTCTCTGCTTCCGGTTTCACTGTCGGTCTATAGTTCTCATCTTATCGAAAAATTGGCATACGATGACATATTCCCGACACCCACCGGTTAGGATAGGTGCGGGCTTCAGGAGAATGATGGGGTACAGCGCTCTGGAGTCAAGGGGAGATCCGACGGTCTGTGGGGATGATCAGCATGGTATTATTGGTGATAATTTCCAGAGCGATCGCCTCTTCTCCCAGTGTGCGACCCATGCGGTAGGAACCCCGCACCATCGCGCCGAGGTGTCGCTGCAACATCGCCGCCGTCATGTAAGATTTCACCAAAACGATAGGTTCCCCCACCCAATTTTTCTCCCTGGGATTGAGCCAATTGCCATGGGAAAGGGTGGTGTTGTAGCCGCCGGCGGGTTGGGTCAGTTGTTGGATAAAGCCTTGAGCCTGTGAATATTTGTGAGCGGGAATGTGCCAGCGCACGGCGTAGGGCAACCTATCAAGGCGGATTTGAGAAGAGGCGATCGCATTTTCCACCACGGGATATAAAAGGCTATTTTGGGCGGTGATGGTATGGGGAATCAGCTTGGGCAGAATGTTGGCAATGTGTTCCATGATTTTGCCTTGGATTTGATAGTTATAGTTGGGGGGAACCCCTTACATAACTAACTCTGGGAAATGATGATTTTTTTATGCAGGGGCTGGTTGCACCCTCAACAGCGATCGCCACCAAAACGCCCCAGGAGCCTCCCAGAGCCTTGACATCCCTTGGGGGGTAGGGGAACTGGTGATTAATCTTCTGCTGCCCGCAATGACTCGAATAACCGCCGCAAAATCGATCGCAGTTGTTGGCGGGACTCATTTTCTGGATCTTCTCGCATTGCCAATTCTCGCTCGGAGTCGGCTACAGATTGGGCGATTAAGGCTTCCAATTCCTGGGCGGCGGACTCCACTTGTAGGGGTTCCTTGGTTTCTAATAATAGGGCTTTTTCCAGTTGGGCGACAACTGCTTGGCGTGCTTCCGCAGACCATTCACCCCAACCGGACCAATAGGACTCTAATTCCGCAAATCGGGACGGGTCGGCGAGGGGTTCGGCGAGTTCCAATAAATCCAACAGCCGATCGCATTCTAACAGGTCTTGGCGATCGATACTCGGTTCTGGATATTCTGTTTCTAGGGCGGGGGTAAATCCGACAATTTTTCCCCAGGTTTGGGGCGGGTTAATTTCTACGGCAATATAGGCAATGCGATCGCCTATTATTGACCCTTGGGGAATCTCCAAACTTTCGGCATCAGCCGCTAGGGGGATACATTCAACTATTCCCAAACTGCGGCTATCTTCAAAGATTTCTAAATCCGCCAAATCTGTCAAAACCTGGGCGGCGACATTCCAGGCGCTACTGGTGCGGAAATCCGATTGATAATCGAACCTTTTTAGATAGCGATGCACCACCCAAACAGCGATCGCTTTTTTGGCAATCTCTGAAAATTGGGAAGGTTCAATGTCACGGGAAAGCCTTTGTAAATACTGGGTTATTTTGGGCGGAATCGGAATCAGTTGACCGAATAATTCTTGAGTGTTCATGGTGTTAATATATGGCTCTGGTTAACAGCTTGTATAGGGGTAAATATCCCCATCTAAATCTAGTTCCTGAGAAAGGCGATCGCCCATCTTTTTCAACAGGGGACTGATGGTGCGACTCCAAGCCCCGTTGACGACTCCCGGCGGTATCTTAAAATGTTCGGCGACCAATTTTAGGGTGTATTTTTCCCCCTTAGAGACGCGATCGTAAATGAACAATAAAGCATCTTGAACCGTAATGGGCGGCGGTGGGGTTTGGCGGACAAAAGAACTCGTTAACTCTCCCGTCGGGTCGTTTTCAATTTCGCGGCGGATACCTTCTAACCGGGGAATATCTACCGAGGGCTGCGGTTCATTTTCAATATTGTAAGGTGTTTCCGGATCGGGTTTGGGGGGATTATCATCGATTAACTCCCGCCGTTGTTGCAGTCGGTTTTTATACTCCCCTTTACAGCGAATATCCCAGAGAGTGAAGGGACTAGCAGCGTTGTCAATATCGGGGTCGTAAACTTTCCCACCCCGAACATTTCCATGAATTTTGCGTTCTATATAATCCCAAGCGACCGCCACCGCTTCAACATACAGTAAATCATCCCGATATTGGGGCGGTTCTCCCCGCCAAAAACAGTGTTCCGGTGCCGCCATCATCATTCGCATCGCCTCCCGTCGCAGGCGTTTGCTTTCTCTAGCAGATTTGGCTTTTAGCGCCCGACGCAAAATGTCTTTTACCTCCTCATGGGGACATTTAGAATCTTCTGTCATTGCCACATTCCTCCACTTGGTAGACCTGCTGAGATTATCCCACATTATCGTAGGGTGCGATCGCCTTTCCGACATCTTTCTTAATCGGCGGGAAATCTATTCATCTGACGCACCGCCGCTGCTGCTGAGATTATCCCACATTATCGTAGGGTGCGATCGCCTTTCCGATACCCTTCTTAATCGGCGGGAAATCTATTCATCTGACGCACCGCCGCTGCTGCTGAGATTATCCCACATTATCGTAGGGTGCGATCGCCTTTCCGACACCTTTCTTAATCAGGGGGAAATCTATTCATCTGACGCACCGCCTCTGCTGCTGAGATTATCCCACATTATCGTAGGGTGCGATCGCCTTTCCGACACCTTTCTTAATCGGCGGGAAATCTATTCATCTGACGCACCGCCGCTGCTGAGATTATCCCACATTATCGTAGGGTGCGATCGCCTTTCCGATACCCTTCTTAATCAGGGGGAAATTGTTACTGATTAAGGCTTGACTTTTTCCCATATTTGACATATCATAACAGCATGGGAGAATGTGCGGGCATATATATAGCCCCTATCGTGGTCAAGAAACCGGGTTTATCAACCTCAGCCAAGAATATCGGAGATAAACTCATGGAACCGGAATAGGATCTTTCCCAAATGAAAAGGAGACCAAATCCTTTTGCCAAGCCCTTAACAAAACAAGTCACAATTTCTCTGGGAATTGATGTGATCGAATATTTTCAAAATATGGCTCAAAAAGAAGGGGTATCTTATCAGGAACTCATTAATCTTTACCTCCAAGATTGCGTCACTTCTCAACGCCAATTATCTGTCAATTAGTTCGATTATAGCGGTTCGGTGGATTGGTGAGGTACTTTTCAAAGCCCCTCTCCCTCTTTGGGAGAGGGGTTTGGGGTGAGGGCTTTACCTTATGAATATGAAAAACGCTATAGATAAACTGGGTGAGTCAGAAATCCGGTTTCTCAACATCTCTCGTAGGGAGAAAAAAACCATTTCTAATGATTTCTCAAATCCGGTAATCCCCTCTCCCGTTTAAGGAGAGAGGTTGTGGGTGAGGGTCAATCTTTACCCCAGGCCGTAACAGCCCAACGCCCCCCAATGCACCGGATGCTCAAACGGACAACCCTTGTCGTTGGCATACATTTTAACCGCTCTTTGCGCATCCGAGACACCCATGAGGAGTGGCTCGTGATTAACGTGATTAGCCAGTCGATTCTCCTCAGCTTTCAGATGATTTTCCACCGGCTCTTTATACTGTTTCTTAAACTCCGCCCCCGTCATTTGGCGCATTTTTTGCTGTGCCGCTTGCAAAGCCCGAACCCGGTTTAACCCCCCTTGGCGCTGTTCATGATAGAGAATCGATAACAGCGCCGCCGAACAGTCGTAAATCGACCACTGACTGGCAATGAGACCCCGCGCCCCCGCACAGAGAAATCCCGTACTTAATGCCACAGGTTCATCAATGGCACTACTCGGCGAAAATAGCCCCGTTTCGCAACAGGAGAGAAACACCTCGTCTAGTTTCGGGAAACGCCAACCCGGAGAAAACAGTTGGCTGACGCTGATAGTGCCGTCACTCAATTTTAATCCCGACTCCTGAGAATTGTCAAAGCGACTTTGGGCGTGGTGGGTGCTGACCAGGCGGTTAACTTGTGCCAGTAATTGCCGGTAGTTTTGGCGGGTGGCTGCGGCACCAATCAGGCGACGTTGGGGGTCAATTTTGAACAATTCCGCCACCTTTGACCCCTCGAAACCGCTAAAGGGTAGGTCGTCCGTGGCATTTTCTGCCGTGCCATAATCGCTCATGGAGACCGGACCCCGATGGTGACAGAAGCCCAGAACTTGCAGACTGGGGGCGTATCGGAGCAGGAATTTATCGCCCAGATAACCCTCACCCCCAGCCCCTCTCCCAGTGGGCGAGGAGAGATTGATGGGTAACGCCACAAAGGGGATTTGATGGAGAAACAGATGGGGAACAATCACTAATTCCTCCATGTCTTGGAGGTGTTCGGTGATCAGGCGGTTGAGTTGCAGGCGGTGGGCAATTTCCGCCAGGGTGTCCGGCATTTGTTCCCGCCACTGGGTTTTATCGCTGAGGTAGGGCTTCATCCAAGTTTTTATTAACCACATTTGTAGGGTTTCTAGTCCCTGTCCTTTGCAGGTGAAACAATGGGGTTGGGACTCTCCGGGTCGCAGGATGAAAATATGGGTGTCGTCGTCGGTGGTATAGAAGTTGAGAATTGCGGTTTTTTTCGAGAGTAGGGGTTGAAAGTCCGAGAGTTTGGGGGGTTGAACCTGTCGCAGTTTGGCGACCACTTCATCAACGCCACCAATTTGGTCGAGGATGTCTTGTTTTTGGCGTTCGATTTCGGCAATGTCAGCGGAGACGGCGGTGGCGGCGCGGAGTTGGCGGGTTTTGAGTCCGTCGGGTTTCGTTTCCCCGGAGTCGTCTTGAAATTCCTGGCGTTTTTGGGCAATTTGGTCATCGAGGCGATCGAGTTGTTGTAGCCACTCCTGCACCTGGGGGGGAATATTGCCGTCGGCGTAAAGGTCAGCAGTTGCCATCAAGTCTACCAGACGTTTCGCCCGCACCCGTTCCACAATTTCCAGGGCGGTGGGGATGTCGTCAAGGTTGATGGCAGCTTGGATGGCATTTTCATAGACATAAATCGACTCCTGGATAATCTGCTGGCGGCGACTTTCACTGAGCGCCCCACGGCGAGATTGCTCAATGGCTGCAATGGCAGTCTGATACTGGTTTAAGGCTTGTTGCCAATGCCCTTGATTAAATTCCAAGTTAGCCCAATTGCGAGCGGTTTGTAGGCAATCTAAGGGGGCGGTGTCGGGCTTCCTGACCGTGAGGGCATCTTCGTAGCATTTGATAGCCCGTTGCAGGTGGGCAGCGCGATCGCCTGTGGGGAGGTCAGAGTAGGCTAAACCCAGGTTGTTTTGGGTGGTCGCCCATTGTAAGGGGGCGGTGTCGGGCTTCCAGACGGTGAGGGCATTTTCGTAGCATTTGATAGCCTGTTGCAGGTTGGCAGCGCGATCGCCTGTGGGGAGGTCAGAGTAGGCATTCCCCAGGTTGTTTTGGGTCGTCGCCCATTGTAAGGGGGCGGTGTCGGGCTTCCAGACCGTGAGGGCATCTTCGTAGCATTTGATAGCCTGTTGCAGGTTGGCAGCGCGATCGCCTGTGGGGAGGTCAGAGTAGGCATTCCCCAGGTTGTTTTGGGTCGTCGCCCATTGTAAGGGGGCGGTGTCCGGCTTCCTGACGGTGAGGGCCTTGTTGTAGCAGTCGATAGCCCGTTGCAGGTGGGTGGCGCGATCGCCTGTGGGGAGGTCAGAGTAGGCAGAACCCAGGTTGTTTTGGGTGGTCGCCCAATCTAAGGGGGCGGTGTCGGGCTTCCTGACCGTGAGGGCATCTTCGTAGCATTTGATAGCCTGTTGCAGGTTGGCGGCGCGATCGCCTGTGGGGAGGTCAGAGTAGGCATTACCCAGGTTGTTTTGGGTCCCCGCCCAATCTAAGGGGGCGGTGTCGGGGTTCCAGACCGTGAGGGCCTTGTTGTAGCAGTTGATAGCCTGTTGCAGGTGGGCAGCGCGATCGCCTGTGGGGAGGTCAGAGTAGGCAGAACCCAGGTTGTTTTGGGTCCCCGCCCATTCTAAGGGGGCGGTGTCCGGCTTCCTGACGGTGAGAGCCTTGTTGTAGCAGTCGATAGCCCGTTGCAGGTTGGCGGCGCGATCGCCTGTGGGGAGGTATAAGTAGGCTAAACCCAGGTTGTTTTGGGTCCCCGCCCAATCTAAGGGGGCGGTGTCCGGCTTCCAGACGGTGAGGGCATTGTTGTAGCATTTGATAGCCTGTTGCAGGTGGGCAGCGCGATCGCCTGTGGGGAGGTCAGAGTAGGCAGAACCCAGGTTGTTTTGGGTCATCGCCCAATCTAAGGGGGCGGTGTCCGGCTTCCAGACGGTGAGGGCATTGTTGTAGCATTTGATAGCCTGTTGCAGGTTGGCAGCGCGATCGCCTGTGGGGAGGTCAGAGTAGGCTAAACCCAGGTTGTTTTGGGTCATCGCCCAATCTAAGGGGGCGGTGTCGGGGTTCCTGACGGTGAGGGCGTTGTTGTAGCATTGAATAGCCTGTTGCAGGTGGGCAGCGCGATCGCCTGTGGGGAGGTATAAGTAGGCATTACCCAGGTTGTTTTGGGTCCCCGCCCAATCTAAGGGGGCGGTGTCCGGCTTCCTGACGGTGAGGGCATCTTCGTAGCATTTGATAGCCTGTTGCAGGTTGGCAGCGCGATCGCCTGTGGGGAGGTCAGAGTAGGCAGAACCCAGGTTGTTTTGGGTGGTCGCCCATTGTAAGGGGGCGGTGTCGGGGTTCCAGACGGTGAGGGCATTGTTGTAGCAGTTGATAGCCCGTTGCAGGTTGGCAGCGCGATCGCCTGTGGGGAGGTATAAGTAGGCATTACCCAGGTTGTTTTGGGTCATCGCCCAATCTAAGGGGGCGGTGTCGGGCTTCCAGACGGTGAGGGCATTTTCGTAGCATTTGATAGCCTGTTGCAGGTTGGCAGCGCGATCGCCTGTGGGGAGGTCAGAGTAGGCAGAACCCAGGTTGTTTTGGGTGGTCGCCCATTCTAAGGGGGCGGTGTCGGGCTTCCAGACCGTGAGGGCATCTTCGTAGCATTTGATAGCCTGTTGCAGGTTGGCAGCGCGATCGCCTGTGGGGAGGTCAGAGTAGGCAGAACCCAGGTTGTTTTGGGTCATCGCCCAATCTAAGGGGGCGGTGTCGGGGTTCCAGACGGTGAGGGCATTGTTGTAGCAGTTGATAGCCTGTTGCAGGTGGGCAGCGCGATCGCCTGTGGGGAGGTCACAGTAGGCATTACCCAGGTTGTTTTGAGTTTGTGCCCACTTGTCTGGGAGGCGTTCTGGGGGTCGTGCTTCCAGTACCAACCCATAGAGTAAAATGGCAATAGCTACATTCTGTTCTCGGCGACCTCGGGGATACTCCAGAAGACTAATAGCGATGTTTTCAATCAGTCCAACGACGGCTGCTTCTATCTCCTTATTTCCCAAGATGTGATCTTGTTGGAGAAAGGTTTTCGCTGCATCAGGTAATTGAGGGTCAAGTCTGCCACCCCGTTGATCCAATTCCTGATAAACCGCTTCAGCACCTCCCTTCATTTCGGCTTGCAGCAAGGCTTCAAATAATGCTGTTCTCTCCGGGCTATCTTCCCCCGTCTCCAATACTCCCCGCAGTTGTTCCCGTCCCTGTTGGGCAATTTGCAGGGTTCCCTCCAGGGTCCGCCAAAACTGTTTTTGGGTCAGTTGGCTATCTTCTAACGGTAAATCCGCCCGCAACCGCACTTCCCCATCATCCGGGTCTCGCTGCCACCTTGCCAGTTTATATTGCCAACCCAGATGCAGCAAGGTTTCCAAAGCCGCCTCATAGTGGGGATGGTCGTCACCCAGGGTCAACAATTGGGGCAGAAATATCTTGACAAATTCCCCATTTTCTGATACTTCTACAACTACGGTTAAGCCCTCCACCTGCAAAATCAGGCGTTGCTGTTCCGACTCTGGCTGATAGTCCCAGCCGCGCCCATCTAACCAGCCACAAATTTGTTCAAATAATGGTTTCATCATATCCTCGTCTTTTGTATTGAAGTTCTCAGAAACAGATGCACAGAGGACAGTCCCCAGGGGAAACTGGCTGTGCTGGCCATGGATTCAAAGGGTCATCAAACCGAATCCCCCTCACCTTGTAACTGTTGCAGTTGCGCCTCAAGTTCTGCCAACCCCTCAGCGGACAACATCTCCCGCAACGCCGCCATCATTTGGGCGGTGGTGGTCTTTCCTCCGGGGTCATTTCCCGTCGCCAACACCCCCTGCAACCTTTCCACGCCCTCATTGGTGAGTTGAATTAACCCCGACAGCAGGCGGTTAAACTGTTTTTCGGTCAGGGTGGCATCTGCCAAGGCTATCCCGGTGCTGGTTCGCACTTCTCCATCACTGGGGTCATATTCCCACCGCAATAGCTTCTCCTCCCAGGCGATGGTTAACATGGTCTGAAACGCCACGCCTTTATATACATGGTCTTTCAGGTTCAATAGCTGCGGCGCAAACAGAGCCAAATATTCCCCGTCTTCTTGCACCTGAATCACAATCATAAAATCCTCCACCTGTTCGGACTTGACTGCGGTAATGATGCGATTTCGGTCGGTGTCGCTGTGGTAGCGCCATCCGCGATTATCCAGAAAACCCGCCACCTGTGCTAAGGTTGTCGCCATATTCCCAACTCCTCGGAGATGTTTACTCTCACTCATATACTAACAGGGTCAAAAATCCTGCCTACAACTGTTCTATCGATTCCGGACCGGTTTTTTATGCACCATGGGATTGAGGGAGGGACGACGACGGAGCCAAAGCCCAACCAGGAGGGGGTTTACAGGTGGGGAAATTTTTGGGGATTGAGGCTTGACTTGTGGGGAAATTTGAGGTAATATAACACCATGGGAAACTGTGCCGCCATATATATTCCCGGCCACCAAGAAACCCCGTTGATAGTTGGTTGATAGTTGTCGCTCAGGGGGTCATCAACCAGGTTTGTCGCCACTGGAAAAGTTTTCAGCCCGCCAGGCGCAGATTATCTGATTTTAACCACCGTCACTCTCTCCTCAACTTTATGGAAAACCCGTCTATTTCCTCTTGGTCTTCAGGTTTACTGGCTGGTCTCACAGCTTGTACATTAGGATTGGCAACAGTTCCGGTACGAGCGCAACAGCCCATGTATCGACCGATTCCCATGGTTTCTGGTGAAGTGGTAGAGGACATCCTCTCACCACAAGATATTCCCATCGGAGATGGAGGCTTTTTGCGGGACTATCGCATCCGCCTGGAAACCGATGATACAGTGATGGTTGATCTGATGTCCGATGATTTTGATACTGTGGTGGTGTTGTTATCGTCTGATGGTATAGCGATCGCCGAAAATGACGATCGCCCGGACGGGACTACCAACTCTCTCCTGTTTGCTCGCATTGTGGAGGGAGGGGATTATATTGTGAGAGTTCGTGCTTTTGGAGAAGTAAGAGGCGGAAATTTTCGGCTGAAGGTGACGCGCTTAGTTCCGGCTGAATGAGGCGGAAACTCCCGGCTTCTCAGTGATTGATGATTATCTATTCCCAGCCCGCCGCCCTCCTGCGATAGAATCGGGGAAGTATCGATATCAATCAATTGAACTGGACAGTTATCAGAAAAATGGGTCTAAAACCCTGTCCTTCTAGGACGGCTTTTCTTGATTCTCAATATCAGCCTTGAGCACATCAAGGAATGCTCCACCGACTACAGCATTTGGTAAGCTAAGTTAGTATAATACTACAAAACCACTGAGCCTACAGCGATGAAAGCACGCTATCAGTATAGAATCTACCCCACCGTCGGACAGCAGCAAAGCCTTGCTCAACTGTTTGGCTGTGTGAGAGTAGCTTTTAATGATGGGTTAGCGTTCTCAAAACAGTCTGGGCAGTATCCGGGGGTTAAGGTACTCTCAGGGCGGTTGACCGAGGCAAAGAAGACTATGGAAAGGGCGTGGCTTGGTGATGTTTCCTCCGTTCCATTGCAGCAAGCTCTCCAGGACTTAGACATTGCCTACCGTAACTTTTTTAAATCCGTTAAGGGCGAACGCAAGGGGCCAAGGGTAAACCCCCCTCGATTCAAAAAGAAGACAAACCGGCAATCTGCTCGTTTTACCAAAGCAGCATTTAAACTGAAAGGCTCTAAAGTCTATGTCGCCAAAATTGGGGAGTTAAAAACGAAGTGGTCGAGACCCCTGCCCTCTGAGCCTAGTTCAGTGACAGTGATTAAAGACTGTGCAGGGCGTTACTTTGTGAGTTTCGTAGTGGAGATTCAGCCCATCACCGTCGAACCTAAAAACCAAGGGGTCGGCGTAGATTTGGGACTGGAAACCTTAGCCACATTAAGCACGGGTGAGAAGGTGAAGGCATCTAACACCAATACCTTAGACCGCAAAATCCGCAAGGGTAAGCGTAAACTAGCTAGGTCTGTTAAAGGCTCTAGGGGACGAGGGCGTTTACGGGTGGCGATCGCCCGTACAGAAGCGAAACAGTCCGATATTCGCCAAGACTTCAACCAAAAGCTGGCGACTCGATTAGTGGGAGACAACAGCGTCGTGGTGTTGGAGGATTTGAATGTCTCAGGTATGGTTAAAAACCGCTGTCTAGCCAGGGCCATCAGTCGGGCCGGGTGGCGACAGATTAGAACCCTGTGTGAAGCCAAGGCTAACATGATTAATGAGCGAGAGGTGAGGGTCATCAGTCGATGGGAACCCACTTCTGGGACTTGTTCATGTTGTGGCGATCGCTGGGGCAAACTAGACCTCTCGATCCGGTCTGTGCTTTGCTTAAATTGCGGGGCAGAACAGGACCGCGATATCAACGCCAGTGTAAATATTTTGGCGGCAGGGCTTGCCGACCTGAATGGGCAAACGTTAAGCTATGTTAGACCCCAGCCTGGGGCAGTGGCTTGTTTGTCTACCCGTCAGGAGGCTATCTAATGGTCAAACGAGGAATCCCCACGCCTTTAGGCTGGGGAGGATGTCAAATGCAGATTTCACCCCTAGGATTCTTGCACAAAAAACTACTACCGATCGCGATCGCCTTATGGTTGGGACTGGTTGGATATTTTGGGGGGGAAACCGTGGCGCTGGCTGCGCCTACCCATCCCAGCGTCCTAGGGAGTCTGTTTTCCTTCTCAGGACAGCGACCCGATAACCTAGGAGTACACGACGGCCATCTCTCCGATTGTCCCGATTCCCCTAACTGCGTTTCCACCCAAAGCCAGGACGCGGTTCATTATATCGAACCTTTCACCTATTCCAACTCTGGGGAGGAAGCATTGGCTCAAATCAAACAAGTGGTCGAGAGTATGGACAACGCCAAAATCGTGACGGCGGATGACCATTATCTTAATGCCGAATTTACCTCGGCGATTATGGGCTTTGTGGATGATGTAGAATTTTATTTAGATGATCACGCGGCGCTGATTCAAGTGCGATCGGCTTCCCGACTGGGAGAGTCAGATTTGGGAGTTAATCGCGATCGGATCGAAACCATCAGAAGCCTTTTGAATCTATAATCAAACCAAAACCCCCAATCCGTTGAGGAAAGGGGGTTAATTGGTTATGTGAGTAGTCCCAGATTACAGAGCGTTACCGCGAGGTAGAACTTCTTCGGGGAATACAAAGTTTTGGTGAGGTTGATCGGCTGGAGCCATCCAAGCGCGAATACCTTCGTTAAGTAGAATGTTCTTAGTATAGAAGGTTTCAAACTCAGGATCTTCTGCCGCCCGCAGTTCTTGGGACACGAAGTCATAAGCCCGCAGGTTCAAAGCTAGACCTACTACACCGATGGAACACATCCACAGCCCTGTTACAGGAACAAACAGCATGAAGAAGTGTAACCAGCGTTTGTTGGAAAAAGCAATACCAAAAATCTGAGACCAGAAGCGGTTAGCTGTCACCATGGAGTAGGTTTCTTCCGCTTGGGTGGGTTCAAAAGCTCGGAAGGTGTTAGAACCTTCTCCGTCTTCAAACAGGGTGTTTTCTACTGTAGCACCGTGAATAGCACAGAGTAGCGCACCACCCAGGATGCCCGCAACTCCCATCATGTGGAAGGGGTTGAGAGTCCAGTTGTGGAATCCTTGGAAGAATAGGATAAACCGGAAGATGCCTGCTACACCAAAGCTGGGAGCAAAGAACCATCCAGATTGACCCAAGGGGTACATTAAGAATACGCTCACGAACACCGCAATAGGACCGGTGAAAGCGATCGCATTATAAGGACGAATGCCAACCAACCGGGCGATTTCTAACTGACGCAGGCAGAACCCAATCAGCGCGAAAGCTCCGTGTAGAGCTACAAAAGCCCATAAACCCCCTAATTGACACCAGCGGGTAAAGTCCCACTGAGCTTCGGGACCCCACAGGAACAGCAGGGAGTGACCCAGACTGTTGGCGGGGGTGCTGACGGCAGCGGTCAGGAAGTTGCAGCCTTCGAGGTAGGAACTGGCGAGTCCGTGAGTGTACCAAGAGGTAACAAAGGTGGTTCCGGTGAGCCATCCGCCGATAGATAGATAGGCACAGGGGAACAGCAGGATACCAGACCATCCTACGAATACAAAGCGATCGCGCTTCAGCCAGTCATCGAGGACATCAAACCATCCTCTAGTGACTTGGGGGCGTTCGACTGCTATTGTCATAAACCCAAATCTCCGAATAAATTATAATTTCCAGTAAATCAGCCAACTGATCTCTATTGTAAAATCTAGCTTCCCGTTATTAACAGAAAGTTAGGAATATGATCGATGCAGTTAACTTTTCTTTACCTATCTTAACAGTATAAACATAAATTCTCAGATTGGCAAGTCCCAGAATGAAATTAATGGCGAGGGTACTACTGGGGATCGGTAATAGTCCAGAAGTGATGCGATCGCCTGATTCCTGGCGAGGTAAGAGTTATGATGTCAAGCAGACAGTGCCGATATCTGCCATACTGATGAGAGTCGGTGTTAAACTTAACGTTTTTTTAAGACTTTTCTATGTTCACCATTGACATCATCGTTAAATATGTCCCGGTTCCCCTATCGGTACAAAGAAAGACCCAAGAGGACGCTGTAGGGGTCTATAACCAGGTCCTAGACATGATGCGCTCAGACCATCGGCAACTGTTAGAGCTAACCTGCGAGAAAATGACCGATAAAAAAGTAGCTGTCCTCAGCAGCGAAATCTCGGCCGTGCAGATTTCCGAAAAATCTGGCACCACAGCCACAGGTAGATCTCCTGGATTTGTAGCCTTAACAGAATGAGCCAATCTGCCATACCCGAAACAACCAACCCGGCTATTGAGGTAAAAAACCTGAACTTTCAATGGTCGGGAGGTGCTAGAGTCCTGACTTCTTGTTCCCTAGCCGTCCCTAAAGGGGAATTTTGGATGTTGCTTGGTACTAATGGCAGCGGCAAATCAACCCTGTTGCGGCTACTGACGGGACTGTTGCAGTCCCAGTCCGGTGAGATTAACATTCAGGGACGGGTGGGGTTTGTCTTCCAAAATCCCGATCACCAACTGGTTATGCCTACTGTGGGGGCAGATGTGGCCTTTGGTTTGGTGGAAGACCGCCTCCCCCTAGAAGAAGTTAGACGGCGGGTTGAGGATGCTTTGGGGGCGGTGAAATTGCTGGAATTGCAACGCCGCCCTATTTATGCCCTCAGCGGAGGACAAAAACAGCGTATAGCTATTGCAGGTGCGATCGCTAGACATTGCCAAGTCCTACTTTTTGATGAACCTACCGCCCTACTAGACCCCGACAGTCAGCGAGACCTGGTTATTCAAGTTCGCCATTTAGTCAAAAATCGCGGCATTACCGCCCTCTGGGTGACACACCGCCTCGATGAACTTGACTACAGCGATGGTGCTTTTTTGTTGGAAAACGGCCGTGTCGTGGCTCAGGGAAACCCTGAACCCCTAAAACGCCGATTGATGCAAAATCATCAAGCCTAGATTGGAAAACTTGATTTTTTCATCCTACCTAACGAAAAAAATGCCATTATTGAAACTAAGCAAAAATTGTCCACTGTTCAATATGAGCTTTCCAGTAATAAATCATGTCACGCTCTTTAACCAATGCCGTCCTGTTTGTAGACGGTTATAACATCATCGGAATTTGGCCCGGTCTGCAACAAAAGCGCGACGGGGAAAGCACGGAGTCAGCCCGGCGACATCTGATCGAAAGTCTGATTAATTACAGTGCTTTTGAAGGTCTTGATGCTCGCATTGTCTTCGATGCTCACTATCAGAATACTCCCGGTGTCAGTGAAAAGGTCAGCCGTAATCTGTTGATTCACTATACAGCTTATGGTCAAACTGCTGACACTTATATAGAAAAAATGTGTGCGTCCCTGCGTCATAAATTGCGACTGTCACGGCGGCGGTTGCTGGTGGCTACCTCAGACCGCGCACAACAGTTGACTGTCATGGGCTACGGTGCTGAATGGATGTCTGCAATGCAGCTATCGGAAGCTGTTGAGGCCTCTAATCGACAGCGCCAACGTCGCCACCAAACTCCAAAGCGATCGAGGAGTCGCTTTCTTGACAGTTCCCTAGACCCTGAGTCTCAAAGGCGTTTGGCTCAGTTGCGGATGGGGCTAAAATAAATTTGAGCAAAATGCTTGACAAAATTTTACCACTGGGTTACTATAGTTAACTGTGGCTAAGATAACCACAACCCACTTTCCTCGGTAGCTCAGTGGTAGAGCGGTCGGCTGTTAACCGATTGGTCGTAGGTTCGAATCCTACCCGGGGAGTTTAGTATAAACCCTTATCCTGACAGCGATAGCGGGCTATTACTCAACCCGATAACTATGCCTAGTTACTCAAATGTTACTCATAACTTAGTCCTAGCACCGGAAAATAATTCTGTCAATAGGTTGATTACTCAGTCAACAAGCACAACTTAATCAATCTGTCAAACACTCATACCACCCCCCAACCAAACACCGATAGGGTAACTCCCTTGTGATAGCAGTCAATGGCAAGCCTATCGGTTCGTAACGAACCATTGACTGCTATCACATCGTTCGTTTCCCCAGGAGTGCTTGTTTCGGTTGGGGGAGGATATGGCTCAAAAACAACCCATAGGGGAACCCACTAGGTTATCAATGTACAACGATACCCCTATCAATGTACAACGATATCAGACCGCCTACCTGACTCCCGTAGGGAACCAGGTTATTGGGGAAATATTGAGGAACCTACTCGCTACCAACAAAATGCGATCGCATAATCACGACTAACCCGGCTATGACATACTGAAGCGATACCCCCAAACAACTTTTCAACTGGTGACTTGTTTCCTCATCTCTCGCTGATACCTACATAATCCTAGAGAATTGATTCCCCATCGAAACCGATACCTACATACCGCTAGACAAGTCTCCAATTTATAGGGGTACTGAGTTCCGCACGGGATGATTACCCCTAATAGACGGGTTAAGGTTTTGGCTTAGGGTGTTTATTGTGGGTAAATTAGAGGCAAGCATTCATATAAATTTTTAACAGTCCGTTGCAACAGTCTGCTGCAACAGTCTGTTAGCCAAATAGTGCCAATATAACAATAACTGCCAATACTCCTAATACATTAACAAATGGTACGGGATTAACTGGAAATAATTTTAATGGGAGTACTGCCACAACATGGGCGGTTGCTTATGGCACTACAGCAAACACAGCCTGTCAAGGCAATGATAGTAGATTATCTGACGCTAGGACTCCCACAACGCACACACATTCAAATATTACATTAACTGCAGGTGATGGTTGATCCGGAGGAGGAACTTTAGCAGCTAATAGAACAATTAATGTAGATTCAACTGTAGTTAGAACTACAGGTAATCAAACTTTAACAGGAATTAAAACATTTAACATAACAAATAATCCAGTAACTTTTGCAACTAATGAAAGTTTTCCTGATGGAAATATGCTTATTGATTTTAATGTTTGGAGGGGGTTTGACATCCGCCGGATAGGCTCTAGCGCTGGTTCGGCAAATTTAGTACTAAATAGTAGAGTTGGAGCAAATAGTTGGGCGTTTTCTCATCAAGGGAATTATTCTATGGAATTAGAAGCAGATGCTAATCCTAGAGTATTTATATATCATGGTATTAATTTTCATCAAAGCGATGTTTGGCGAGGTGCTCCTGACAATAGATATTCAATACAATTATATAACGGGCAGACATATTTTATAAAGAGCTCAACTCTTTCATCATCTGGAGTACATACTAGATTTAGAGTAGGAGGCACAAATGTATCTTATATTAACGATAATGGAGACTACGTTAAAGGTAGCTCTGATCTTAAATTCAAAACACTTTTATCAAAACCAACTCTAGGGTTAAGCGAAATTAACGCATTGACAGTCACGTGGTTTAAGTATAATGAACTTGCAGCATTTCATGGCTTTAATCCAAGTACAGAACAATTTGGTTTAATTGCTCAAGAAGTACAAAATATATATCCTAACGCAGTTGAAGTGATTAAAAATGACCATACAGATAGTCCTGAAGTTGACGACAAAAAAATAGATTACTTAACAATCATGTATGATAAACTGATACCATTAGTGATTGCGGCAATTCAGGAATTATCAGAAAAAATCGACAAATTGGAAAATATGCTAAACACTCAACAATAAATTAACAGATAATGCCTAATGCACTTAATATATCAGAGAGTAACTGGTTTAAGGTTTATGAATTTAATTTTAGGATAGAAGATGATAGTACTCTACACGGTACTAAAAAATTACCTGACATTTCTGGCTGTAAATTTGTTAGGATATTATTTGACGCTGACAGTGTACCCGTGTACTGGAAAATGGCAGGGTGGCTTAAATTCTATGCCTACAATGATGCCAAGCAGAATATGATGGTTAAAAAAGAGACTATATGGCTTAATGAATATCAAATAATTGAATCACCGCCGTACAGCAATTTTTACGCTTCATTTTCTCCGCTAGAAAGGATTAAATGGTTTACACTTCATTTTTGGAAATTAATATAAATGAACTTAATAATAGTTGAGCTAGGATTAATTATTGTCGCAATTATTATCAGTATGTTCATTACGCATACAGGAAACTTACTTATTGAGAATAGGTTAGACGGTATCCAAAGTAGCCTAAATTATTTGATTAGATATGTTAATGATTTTATGCCATCAACAGTTGGTAAAAAACAGTTAGAAGATAAAAAGCAATCACCCCCTCTTCCAATTAACAGAGATGATATTGATGATGATGGTTGGAGAAAACCCTAAACCCTAACACCTAACAGCTAACAGCTACCCCAATAACTTAAATGGCCCCCTATGGTTTCTGACTGTAGGGGGTGCGTGTATTTTTGGGCTAACAGACTGTTGCAGCAGACTGTTGCAACGGACTGTTAAAAATTTATATGAATGCTTGCCTCTAATTTACCCACAATAAACACCCTAAGCCAAAACCTTAACCCGTCTATTAGGGGTAATCATCCCGTGCGGAACTCAGTACCCCTATAAATTGGAGACTTGTCTAGCGGTATGTAGGTATCGGTTTCGATGGGGAATCAATTCTCTAGGATTATGTAGGTATCAGCGAGAGATGAGGAAACAAGTCACCAGTTGAAAAGTTGTTTGGGGGTATCGCTTCAGTATGTCATAGCCGGGTTAGTCGTGATTATGCGATCGCATTTTGTTGGTAGCGAGTAGGCTCCCCAATATTTCCCCAATAACCTGGTTCCCTACGGGAGTCAGGTAGGCGGTCTGATATCGTTGTACATTGATAGGGGTATCGTTGTACATTGATAACCTAGTGGGTTCCCCTATGGGTTGTTTTTGAGCCATATCCTCCCCCAACCGAAACAAGCACTCCTGGGGAAACGAACGATGTGATAGCAGTCAATGGTTCGTTACGAACCGATAGGCTTGCCATTGACTGCTATCACAAGGGAGTTACCCTATCGGTGTTTGGTTGGGGGGTGGTATGAGTGTTTGACAGATTGATTAAGTTGTGCTTGTTGACTGAGTAATCAACCTATTGACAGAATTATTTTCCTGTGCTAGGACTAAGTTATGAGTAACATTTGAGTAACTAGGCATAGTTATCGGGTTGAGTAATAGCCCGCTATCGCTGTCAGGATAAGGGTTTATACTAAACTCCCCGGGTAGGATTCGAACCTGATACATAGCCTATAACCCCTATTCTACCGTTACTTAGGTGTTACTCAAAACCATAGCAGGATCTATCAATCTGTAGCCATAAAATAACCCCTAGGGTTTAATCCAGGGGCGTTATTTTTGAAAGGTTGATGATTAGATTAATTTATCTGATAGATAACTCTGAGAAATAATTTGGCTTCAGGGCTATCAATATCAACTCCTAACGCTGTTAACCGTTCTATGGCTACGTTCAATGGTATAGGTAACTTAGAAACCCCTTTGAGAACTTCTAAGGTAGCGTCAATGCCTTCTGTCTTGTATTTACCTTCATTAACGATTGTGCTATGTCCCATAAGTCTAGCTCGTAACTCGATAGGTAATCCATACTTTTCACCTAACAGGTTGTACAGCCTACGAAAAGCATATTTCTGGGTTACCGGGCATTTCATAGAGAAAATTGTGTGGGTAAACTTTTTGTCAAAGCCTCCAGCTATGGTTTTGGGTTGACTGCCTTTTTTCGGGCTATATTCTGGTAACAACGGCCGTTTCAATTCTAGGAAATCAAACATTTCGGGACTGGGAATTGGGGCTACAACCCTTCCCCCTGTTTTGATACTCACTTTCCGACCTTCTGCGTCAGTAAAGTAAACATAGTCACCTAGCACCAAGTAATTGTCTTGATTATCGGGGTCTGACAGTGCTTTGATAGTGATACCATCATCCGTTACAAATGGCTTAGTTAGATTAACTGCGGCGGCTATCTCGGTAGGTCTTAACCCGTACATTACTGCCATACCAGTCACCCATAACCAGTTATGTCGAGATGATTGATGTTGAGGGCTTTTAACAGTATAGGCTTCTTGTTTGGCGCTATACCACCAATCCTTAAAGGCATCAATGCTTATACGCTGTTTCTTTCTGAATTGCGTTTGTTTGGCGTTAATAGGTTCAAGTTTTTTAAGTAAGTGTTCTTTGTTAGGTGATTTCTCAGCTATGGCTTTTAAGATGTAGTAACGTTCCCTGAAGGTTTGGGAGCCTATTAATTGTTCTCCATTCTGCAAGGGAGTGTATAACATAGCCTTGAAACTCTCCCAGCTAGGATATTCATCCCAGTTAGGGAAGTCCTCAAAAAATACTCCCTTGCTTTGATGGTAAGACGCTAAGTCGCTTACGATATCGCGAGAACGTTTCCTTCCTGTGTTGCGGTTGTAACCCGCAAAATACTCATCCTCTAGTTGTTGGAATATTTCCCGATAGGTTATCAGATTATCCTCAATCTGGTTCTTTCCTGAGATAGTCGCATCGTACCAGTTCCAGAACTCACTAGCGCTAGTGATAGTCCCTAGGGCTTCTGATACCAGTTTAGCTTTCTTAACCCCGTCTATCACCCCTTGAGGTGTACACTCAAGATTAGCTGTCTTGGGTAGCCGTTTCCCGGTAGGTGGTTGCTTAAACTGCAATAGTAGGTTGTACCTAGTCCCGGTCTTTTGTAACTTGAGTGTCACTCCTTTGGGACATTCCCCTTTAAAGTCTTGATAGGCTTTCAGGAACCTAGCATAGCCCCCGTCATAGTTACCCTTTCCCCCTACTGTAGGGGTATCAGTAGCGTTACTCATTTTTTACTCACTTGTTATCCTGCTATGGTTTTGAGTAACACCTAAGTAACGGTAGAATAGGGGTTATAGGCTATGTATCAGGTTCGAATCCTACCCGGGGAGTTTTTTCCAAAAATACGGCATTAAATGCGATCGCCGGCCATAGCCTTAACCGGATATCCTACCCAATTACTCGCCTGATTGGAGGTGCGTTCGGGGAGGGAGACATTTTTCGTTAGGTTGCTGTGGTAAAATGCGATCGCCCCATGGCCAAAATTATAGCAGCCAGAACCTTTCACTAAAGCATTATTATTTATGTTCGATGCCCTTTCTGAACGTTTAGAGTCCGCCTGGAAAAAACTCCGGGGTCAGGACAAAATTACAGAATCCAATATCCAGGAAGCTCTGAAAGAAGTTCGTCGCGCCCTATTGGAAGCGGACGTTAACCTGATGGTAGTTAAAGATTTTATCAAAGAGGTTGGCGTTCAAGCCCAGGGTTCGCAAGTAGTATCCGGCGTGAAACCCGGTCAACAGTTTATCAAAATTGTTCACGATGAGTTAGTCAAAGTCATGGGGGAAAGCAATGTTCCCCTGGCTGAAGCCCAACAACCACCAACCATCGTGTTAATGGCGGGTTTGCAGGGAACTGGTAAAACCACAGCTTCGGCTAAGTTAGCCTTGCACCTACAAAAAGAGAATCGCAGCAGCCTGTTAGTAGCTACGGACGTTTACCGACCAGCAGCTATTGACCAGTTAATGACTCTGGGGAAACAGATAAATGTTCCCGTATTCGAGTTAGGGAAAGATGCCGACCCGGTAGAAATTGCTCGCCAGGGTATTGAGTACGGCAAAGCCCAGGGTATTGATACAATTATCATTGATACGGCTGGTCGGTTACAAATTGACCAGAATATGATGGCGGAACTGGCTCAAATAAAGGAGACGGTTCAACCTCACGAGACCTTGTTAGTAGTTGATGCCATGACGGGTCAGGAAGCGGCTACCCTGACTCAGACCTTTAATGACCGAATTGGCATTACTGGTGCTATCCTCACTAAAATGGACGGGGATAGTCGCGGCGGCGCGGCTCTGTCAATTCGGCGTGTTTCTGGGGCTCCGATTAAGTTTGTCGGGGTGGGGGAAAAGGTGGAAGCTCTACAACCTTTTTACCCGGAACGTATGGCATCGAGAATTTTAGGGATGGGTGACATCCTCACATTGGTGGAAAAGGCTGAGGAAGAGTTTGATATCGCCGATGCTGAGAAGATGCAGGAGAAGATTTTAGAGGCTAAGTTTGACTTCACGGATTTTCTCAAGCAGACCCGGTTGATGAAAAATATGGGGTCTTTGGGGGGGTTGGTTAAACT
Source organism: Limnospira platensis NIES-39 (assembly GCF_026000695.1). Lineage (GTDB taxonomy): Bacteria > Cyanobacteriota > Cyanobacteriia > Cyanobacteriales > Microcoleaceae > Limnospira > Limnospira platensis. The sequence continues at coordinate 1,965,303 of NZ_AP026945.1, read as the reverse complement.
GATTCCGGGGATGAATAAAATTTCTCAGGAGCAGTTGGACGCGGGGGAAAGCCAACTGAAACGCTCGGAAGCTATGATTAATTCTATGACTATTGAGGAGCGTAAGAATCCTGAGTTGCTGTCCAATTCGCCGTCAAGACGTAAGCGGGTGGCTAAAGGGGCTGGATATGCTGAGAAGGATGTGATGCGTTTGGTGAGCGATTTTCAGCGGATGCGGAGTTTAATGCAACAAATGGGTAGGGGTCAGTTTCCCGGTATGGGAATGCCGGGTATGGGAATGCCGGGTATGGGAATGCCGGGTATGGCTGGCGGTAAGAAGAAGAAGAAAGCCAAAAAGAAAAAGGGTTTTGGTCAACTGTGACTGTGGGAGTTTACTTTTGCTGGGTTCTGGGAATGCTATAATAGTAAGTTCCCCCATTCTTCCCCGATTCAGAGGCGGATTTGGTGGTCAGTCTGTCCTAGACTGCTACAATAGCTTAAAATTGATAAGGAGAGTTGATTAGATCCAAATGATCAAACTGAGATTAAAACGTTACGGTAAGAAACGAGAAGCTAGTTATCGGATTGTGGCGATAGATAGTCTGTCGCGTCGTGAAGGTCGTCCCCTGGAAGAGTTGGGTTTTTATAACCCCAGAACGGATGAAACTAGATTGGATACCCCGGCTATTATTCGACGGCTGAAACAAGGGGCTCAACCTACTAGAACTGTGCGTAACATTCTGCAAAAAGCCAATGTATTTGAACAACTCAAGTCCGGAGTCATCGCTGAACCCAGCACCGCAGAACCTGTCAGTCAATCCTAATTATGGGGAGTTGGTACGATTCTTAGTTAGCCCGTTTTTGGGGTCGCCAGAGGCGCTGCGGGTTGATTGTGAGCGATCGCCAGCTCACCGCAAAATTTGGGTGAGATTGGCTTTTGAGGCGGAAGATAAGGGCCGTGTCTATGGTCGTTCGGGACATAATATCCAAGCGATTCGTAATGTTCTATCTGCGATCGCTAGAGTGGCTGGAGAATCGGTGTATTTAGATATTTACGAAGACAGTCCTACCCCAGGTCGCCCTCCCAGGGTTTCAGGAAACCGTCCGTCTCCGAAACGTACCAGCCGCCCTACTCGTCCATCCGCCCCTAGGGGACCAATTCATCGAGACGGATAGTTTTCTGTTGCTAAGGAAAGCGACGTGAGGATCGCCTGTCTGTCGCTTTCCCGATTGATTGTCCTGTATTGGTCTGGTGTATAGATAATGTTTGGTGATACTTTGAATGACTGAGCGATTGACGATTCAGTTACCTACTATCGAAAGTGCGATCGCCTTGGGGGGTTATCAAGAGGATAATCTAAAAACTCTGTCTAAACAAACTGGAACTCAGATAGTTTTGCGGGGTCAAGATTTGCTGATTAGTGGTACGACTAAACAGGTGGAATTGTGCCGAGTTTTGATAGAATCCCTCAAACCTTTTTGGGAAAATGGTAAAACTATCACAGACCCCGATATTCTGACGGCTCGTCATGCTATTAATACCCACCAAGAAGCTAATCTGCGGGAACTTCAGCAGGATGTTTTAGCGAGAACTCGCCGAGGTCAGGATATACGCGCTAAAACTTTCCGTCAGCGCCAATATATTCAAGCTATCCGTACCCATGATTTGACTTTTTGCATTGGACCAGCGGGAACTGGTAAAACTTATCTAGCAGCAATTATCGCGCTTCAGGCGTTACTTTCTGACCAATACGAAAGGTTAATCCTTACCCGTCCAGCGGTGGAGGCGGGGGAGCGTCTAGGCTTCCTTCCGGGAGATTTGCAGCAAAAGGTTAATCCTTATTTGCGACCTCTTTATGATGCGATTTATGAGTTGGTAGACCCAGAAAAAGCGGCTAATTTGATGGAAAGGGGAGTTATTGAAGTTGCACCTATTGCTTATATGCGAGGACGTACTCTCAATAATTCTTTTGTGATCCTTGATGAGGCGCAAAATACGACTCCTGGACAGATGAAAATGGTGCTGACTCGTTTGGGGTCGCGATCGCGCATGGTGGTAACGGGTGATATTACCCAGACCGATCTACCCATAAATCAATCTTCGGGGTTGACAGTTGCCCTCAAGATTCTGCAAAATATTGAAGGGATTGCTTTTTGCGAGTTTTCTCAGGCGGATGTGGTGCGGAATCCTCTGGTTCAGCGGATTGTCGCCGCCTATGAACGACATGAAAAATAAATTACTATTGCTGGATAGGTAATAGCTGAAAATAACTATGGCTGATTTAAAAGAGTTGTTAGAGTCTTGCGAAAGTTTGGGAACTTTGCGGTTAATTGTGACCAGTAGTGCTGCGGTTCTGGAAGTTAAAGGGAAAATTCAAAAGCTATTTTATGCAGAACTTCCTAAAGGAATGTATGCTAATATGCACAGTGATTTGTTTGAATTTCACCTAAATATTGACCAAATTAAAGCGGTGAAATTCGAGACAGGAGAAGCGAAGCGCGGGAATTTTACTACCTATGCGATTCGGTTTTTAGATGCTGAAAATCAACCGGCTTTAAGTGCTTTTTTACAATGGGGAAAACCGGGAGAATATGAACCGGGACAGGTGGAAGCCTGGGAGGGTTTGCGGGCTAAATATGGCGACCACATACAATTCTAATTCCCCTGGGTTGGGGGGGTGAAAGGAGGTGGAACCCAACACGGACCATTCCGGGAAACGGAGGTGGTAGGTTTGGCGGCGCTTGACTCACAAAATAGGTTGATGTGGGTGGCGTTAATCAACAAACGGGGAGGGTTCCTAGGGGTTTCCCAGAGGAGGAATGACGATATAGCTGTGGTTATGGGTTAACTTCGTATTTGGCTAAGTCGGCTTTTACCTGTTCCAAAAATTGACGCGATCGCTCTAAATCAGCCTTAGCACGTTCGAGCCTTTCAGATGATACGACAGTGGCGGATTCGGAAACTTGAGCCGATTCAGGAGTTTGGAATCGCACCTGTCCGATAGTAATAATACTATCATCCCGCAAAATTGCCTGTACAGTGAGTTCATTTTCTCCCGAAAATTCCCCCAAATCAATGCTTTCTTTAAAGCCACTAATACTGGCGGTTGGTGCGTCTGGGTAAACCCTGGCGACATCAGGACGAGAATCACTGACGGAAATAGTTTTAACAATCTTTTCCCCCTGTAGGACTTCCACAGCAATAGCGGGGGAAGTTTTACCCAATACCCAACCGGAAAACTCGACTTGGGAAGAGTTAAGTTTAGCTTCGGCTTGGGGTCTATCAATCATAAAACCCAGCAGGGACTCACAGTCCTCTTTAGGGACTAAGACAACTTCCAGAATGTGAACTTCTTTGTTTTTAGCCATTAGTAAATAGTTAATCAAAAATCAGAGGTGTCAGCACAGACTGTTGTATCATATCATATCTATAATATGGTATTATGGCGATCGCTCCTGTTGTGCTTGGACCATCATTCTGACTATATCAGGCATTTTAAACTTAGCCTCCCATCCTAACTGATGTTTAGCCTTGGCGGGGGAGGCGCGACCGACAGCGATATCTGTGGGACGGTAGAGGCTTTGGTCAGTTTCGACAAAATCTTCCCAGTTTAGACCGACACAATCAAAAGCGGTTTTGACAAAATCCTGGAGAGAGTAAGTTTCCCCGGTAGCGATCGCATAATCATCGGCTTGTGACTGCTGAAGCATCAAATACATAGCCTCGACATACTCAGGAGCCCAACCCCAATCTCGCTGCACGGAGATTCTACCCAAATATAGTTTATCCTGATTTCCAGAGGCGATCGCACAGGCTCCATGAATAATTTTCTGAGTCACAAACCGGGGGGGTCTCAGGGGCGACTCATGGTTAAATAGTATTCCAGAACAAGCAAATAAACCATAGGCTTCCCGATAGTTAGCGACTTCCCAAAAGGCGGCGGACTTAGCGACTGCGTAGGGACTGCGAGGACGAAAGGGGGTATTTTCATCAGCGGGTTCGCCGTAGGTATCACCAAAACACTCACTAGACCCAGCATTATAGAGTTTAATAGGTGCGCCAGTAAATCGGATCGCTTCTAAGAGGTTGAGGGTTCCCCCGGCGATACTATCGAGGGTTTCCACAGGTTGGTCAAAGGATAGACCAACGGAACTCTGACCCGCCAAGTTATAGACTTCCTGTGGTTCAACCTGGGTCAAAACTTGAAGAACACTACGAAAGTCGGTGAGAGACATGGAAGATAATTTCACTCGGTCATAAATTCCCAACCTTTTCAAGTTCCGAAATGAGGACATCTGAGCATCGCGGGAAGTACCATATACGGCATAGCCTTTATCTAACAGCAGTGAGGCTAAATAAGCCCCATCTTGTCCAGATATTCCACAAATTAGCGCTTTTTTCATATACCGGGGTGGTTCAGACTACCAAATACAGATAATAACCGAATCATCATTCTAGTCCATAGGGTGCGTCAGAGGGATAACCTATCGGGTCAACGGCCAATTTGGTTCATCTGACGCACCACCCATATCGTGGTCAAGAAACCCGGTTTCTCAAAGAAACCGGTTTTCTCAGGGGAAACGGTGGGGCGGGTTTACCACAACCTGGGTGGGGAATTGAGAATTGACGGCCGAGGCGCGCCCCTACAATTAATAATTAATAATTATCACCCTCGTAGGGTGCGTCAGAGGGATAACCTATCGGGTCAACGGCCAATTTGGTTCATCTGACGCACCACGGCACCACCCCCATATCGTGGTCAAGAAACCGGGTTTCTCAGGGGAAACGGTGGGGCGGGTTTACCACAACCTGGGTGGGGAATTGAGAATTGACGGCCGAGGCGCGCCCCTATAATGAATAATGAATAATTAATAATTATAGCACAAGACAGAACAGTTAGGACGTATAATGGCAAGGATATCTACATAAGACCCAAAAGGCCAGCCCCCTACAGTTACAACCTTAGACAAAAAGTTATTAATGCAATTGAACTATACGGTATACCCAAAACCGAAGCCAGTCAAGTTTTCCATGTCAGCCGGAACACTATCAATCTCTGGCTGCAAAGAAAAGCACAGACCGGAGACTTCCTCCCTAAACCTAATCACCGACCTGGCAATAACCACAAAATTACCGACTGGCATAAATTCAAGGCTTTTGCCCAAGAGCATGGCCACAAAACCTCCGCTCAAATGGCTCAACTTTGGGATGACGACATCTCTCCTCGCACCATATCCAGAGCCTTGAAGAAAATTGGCTTCACCAGAAAAAAAACTTACGGCTACCAAGAAGGTGATGAGCAACAGCGAGAGGAGTTTATTGCTCAGATTGAACATATGGAGTCGGAAGGGTTGGTTTACCTCGATGAAGCTGGCATGAATAGTCAAGACTCGGATTACCCTTATGGTTACTGCGAGGAAGGACAACGCTTCGATGCCCTCAAATCCGGGAAGAGGCAGGGCAGGGTGAGCTATATAGCCGCATGGTGTCATCAACAACTCTTAGCCCCCGATCGCTTTGAGGGTTGTTGTAATCGGACAGTGTTTGAGTTGTGGTTGGAGTTCATCTTAATTCCAACACTGAAGCCAGGTCAGACTCTAGTGCTAGACAATGCAACGTTTCATAAAGGGGGACGGATTCCTGAGCTAGTGGAGGCGGCTCAATGCCGTTTGCTCTATCTACCACCTTATTCGCCAGACCTCAACAAGATAGAGAAATGTTGGTCGTGGTTGAAAGCCCGCATTCGCCATTGCACGTGAGCAGTTTGATTCTCTCGATGATGCCATGGATTCCGTTCTCAAGGCTGCGTCCTAACCACCTTGACTAATGCTATGCGTCCTAACTGTTCTGTCTTGTGCTATAGCTCTGAACAAAGAAGGACAAAGCAGCGGTTGGTATCGCTGTGCCACTGACAATGTGGGCATCCACACCAGGATCCGTGTGAGGTGAAAATCTCAAGCACGGTTTTGAATGGGAGGGGATGGAGGTGACTCCATTCTCGACCCCTACCCGATTTGTTACAGAGCGTGTTGACCTTGGGTTCCCTGCCTAATTTTGGTATCTTGGGATACAAAACTTAGGGACATATAAACAGTTATGGGGTCGGTCAGGAGTGCGTTCCTTGTATTCCGCCTAGGGGATGAAACCCCCACCAGGCGGCTATTTCAGGTATTTAAACCCTATTTCATGCCTGAAGGTTTCGCACTTATGACTTGTTTCTGGGTTTCATCCTCAGTTTAGGAAATCAGACCAGATATTAGTTGACTAAGTTCTCCTTGTGTTTGAGTTTGCTGTTGGCTGAGTTCCTGAATTTGATTAAATTGTGTTAACAACGATTCGATCTGCTCTTGTAAATTATTCCAGTTTTCCTCAAGGGATGGTAGTAATTCTTCATAGAGATTAGCGCGACCTTGAATTTCAGCTAACGTTTGTTTTTGTTTAATCCAACTCTGTTCTTGGGCTTCTAGTTGCTGACGTTTCTGTTCCTGTTCAGTTTCTTGTTGGGACAATTGCGCGTCCGTGTTAGAAATTTCAGTTTTTAATTGTTCCGTGCGATCGCGCAACTGCTCAAGTTCACTTCGGCTGGCTTGCTGCTGTTTTTCAATAGCAGCCAGAATTGACGGAAAGCCAAGAGCAACCCCCAGATCAACAGTTCCGGCGCTACCTTGTCGTTGTAGCAAAACCGCTTGATACTGGTTCATGTGGTCTTCCCTTTCCCCCAAAGTCCGACGCTGTCCTTCTAGGGTTTTATTCAGCATTTGATAGGCATCTTGTTCATCGGCTAGATCCGATTCTTTCTGAGCGCGAACGCTCCCAGAAGCCCGATTAATTTCCTGTTGAAGTTCCTCAATTTCCTCTTGTTTATATTTGAGTTCCTCTTCTTGTTCTTTAACCATGCGGAACCATCGATCCCATTCTTCCTGCAAGCGTTGAACTTCCGCCTGTAGTTGTTCAATGGGCATTTTCTGCAAGGGTGCCGTATCTACCTTAACTCCAGAAGTGGAACGACTAGCAACCGACTCAGAAAGACGTTGCAGTTGCTCTAACAGGGCCTGTCGGTATTCAATATTTTGTTCTAATCGCTGAATTTGTTGTTCATTGAATTCCAACAGATTTTGGCGGGAGTTCAGTTGTGCCCGATCATTTAACAACGTGATGTGGGACTGATGCCATTCTGACCACTGATGGCGCAGTGTAGTCACTTGGTCTACCTCCTGCTGCAACTCAGAAGCACGGTTGCGGTGTTCTTCCATTTGCTGACGGTAGGTTTGTCCTACAGAGATGCCATCATTGATCTGGTTTTGGGCTCGCTCTATCAATTCTCTGAGAGACTCGATAGAGTTACCACCTGAGAGTAGCTCCAGAAGTGCTTGCATTTCTTGGGCTTTTTCTGGGCTTAATCCTTTATGGGTTTCCAGTTCTGCCCGCTGTTCCTCAAGCGATCGCTTTTCTTCTTCAAGTTGCGATCGGCTACTCTCAACTTCGTGGCGAGCCTTGTCTATTTCAGCTCGCAGTTTCTCCTCTTGTTGTTTGCTCCTTTCCAGGCTCTGTCGCTGTTGTTCGAGCTTATCGAGTTCAGCTTCCAGATGATCCATCTGTTCTCGCCGAGATTCCATTTCCATTTCTCGACGATTTAGTTCTTGTTCTCGGCGATTTAGTTCTTGAGTTTGGTAGGTGAGGGATTCTTTCCACTGTTCGATTTCTTCTTGTTGATTTTTGAATCTGTCTTGCAATCGGGAAAAATCTTCAAGAATTCTGACCAGTTTTTTGCCGTCCTCGATGCGCTGAACTTGTTTGCTGGCATTGAGTTCGACTAACACTAGAGCGCCATCCTTATAGCTGTTGGCATCCTCCGCCGGAACCAGATCGTCCCCCGGTACGGCGCTCCAATTGTTCTCGCCCCGCTGACAAACCAGCAACTTGAGTTCAGCCCGACCGCCACCTATAAAACCACTTTTCTGCTTTTGTACTTCCGCTAAATAAAGCACGGTGATTATCCTCTGATGCTGTTTAAGCTTTATTCCTAGGTTTAATCATATTCTGGTTTTCGATCTTAACAGTGGGTTGTTGACTGACCTTTAGTGAGGTACTCCCGACACTGATGCCAGATTATGGTGCGGGCTTCTCCCACAAGCTCGTGTATTACCACCGCTTATCGGGTTTGAGCCTTTTAGAGTGAGTATTCCGCCTAGCCCCACTATCCAATATTTTCTCCAAATGTGACGATAGCAGTCCCCGCTGGTTATAATTACGCTTGAACATGGTAGCACACACCGCACCAATTCATCTGACCCGATCACAATGGGATGGGCTATCTGGAGCGCTGGAGTATCACAATATTTAAGTTTACCCTACTTTTGACCAAAGCTAATGGGATACAAGCCCCGCAGCAATTCTCATTTTGGCGAAAACCTGTTCAAGTCCCCGATTAGGGGTCGAGAATGGAGTCGCCTCCATCCCCTCCCATTCAGAACCGTGCGTGAAAGTTTCCCTTCACACGGCTCCTAGTTTGACTGCTCCATTGTTAAGGACACAGCGTTGGCCTTGTCAAGTGCCGTCTTATCGTCGCGGGTGTGGCGGTGTAATAGCTGAAGATTTTTGTATTCATCCTTTCCAGCGAGGCTTCGAGGTACAATGTAGTCTACTTCAATTAGGTCTGATGGGGTAAAGTATTGCCCACACCAGGTACACTTGCCTTTTTGCTTTTTGAGTAGTTTTGCTATCCTAATTGGCGTGTCGATTGCTTGTCCTTTTCTGGTTGCCCAGTAAGTCCAGTTTCCGTCGTATGGTGTTGCATCAGGGCGTATTGTGGTATGTCTGACAATCGGAGTCCAATTATGTTTCCATAGTTGAAATCCATCTTTAGTCTTGAATAACCAAGATTCATGTCTTTCTTTCCCATTGCTAAGTTTAACCGTTCCTTGTTGGAAGTAGTTTCCTAGCTTCTCGTAGTTTGCCTTTCTGCATCTTGATACTGTCCATGCCCGTAACATTAACCAGACTATGTTATCCAGTTTATTGAAGGTCTCAGATGAGACTACCCCTGAGTAGTAGTTTGACCATCCCTTTATACTTGGGTTTAGTTTGCTTATCAGAGCTGATTGGGGTGCTGTTTTATGTTGTTTTATTACACCCTTAATTACTTCTGTATGAGCTTTAACTGCTTTATTGCTGGGTTTGATGTGGGTTTTGAACCTTTTTTGACTTTTCCCAGATTTATATTTTCCTACCGGATATTGCCTAACATTGAATCCTAAAAAATCAAACCCAGGTTCCTCAGTCTTGCCGTTGTACTCAATGGGATTGAGTGTGTGGCAAATTCGAGTTTTTTCAGGTTTAATTTCTAGTCCTACAGGTTTTAGCCACTCGGAAATAGCAGTTTTGCACTGTTCAATGATTTCTAGTGATGGGGATATCACAACAAAGTCATCAGCGTATCTTATAACAGTAGCTTGTGCTCTGTTTGCTTTCTTGGGATACATTGTTTTTATGAGCCTAACCATGCCCAACAGTGCGATGTTGGCGAGTATTGGACTTATTACCCCTCCTTGAGGTGTCCCTGATTCTGTATCCTCAAATACACCGTTGTCTAGCACCCCAGCTTTGAGCCATTGTTTCAGGTCTTTCTTTAGGTTGCTTGGACAATGAATTTTGGACAGTAGGTAATCATGGTTCACGGTAAGAGCATTTAGCTATGTCCGCATCCAGTATATAATAACCTCCTTTGTTTATACTTTGGTAGATTCTGGATATTGCATCTTGGGCTGACCGTCCTGGACGGAACCCATAGCTTGTGCTTTCAAATCTCGATTCCCATTCAGGTTCGAGAGCCGACTTAACCAAGGCTTGCCTTGCTCTATCTTGGATTGTGGGTATTCCTATTCCAGCTTTTTTCATCCCTTCCAGGTTTTGGTATCCACACCCGTCGCAGTGGTTTTGTTTTGAGGTTTCCCTTAATGCTCTCAACAAGCTCAAACCTTGGCCTTGGAGAGATGACTCTTACTCCATCGACTCCAGCCGTTTTCTTGCCTTGACCCGCTTGGGGGGCGGGTTTATTAAGCTGACTGTTGGGAAGCATGGCTGACCGTGGAACCCGCCCCTACAGCCGTACTGCTAAGAGTCGGGCATAATATGATTTCACCAATAGACGTTGCCACCTTCTAGCCTTTGCATCCTGTCCCGATTTAGCTGCTTGAAATATACTCTTTTGGAGCTTGAAAACTTTCCGTTGAACCTTAGTCCATGGGATTACTTTCCATGCGTTGTTCGTAGTCTTGATTGGTTTTGGTTTCCCAAACCCTTTCTTTAAACTCGATTAGGGGTCGAGAATGGAGTCACCTCCATCCCCTCCCATTCAGAACCGTACATGAGACTTTCACCTCATACGGCTCCTAGTCTGACTATTCCATTGTTATGGACACAGCGTTGGCATTATCGAGCGCCGTCTTATCATCGCGGGTGTGGCGATGTAGCAGTTGAAGATTTTTGTATTCATCCTTTCCGCCTTGACTTCTAGGTACAATGTGGTCTACCTCAACTAATTCTGATGGGGTAAAGTATTGCCCACACCAGGTACATCTACCTTTTTGCTTTTTGAGTAATTTTGCTACCCTAATTGGCGTGTCGATTGCTTGTCCTTTCCTGGTTGCCCAATAAGTCCAATTTCCGTCATATGGTGTTGCGTCGGGGCGTATTAGGGTGTGTCTGACAATCGGAGTCCAGTTATGTTTCCATAGTTGGAATCCATCATTGGTCTTGAATAACCAAGATTCATGTCTTTCTTTCCCATTGCTAAGTTTAACCGTTCCATTTCTGAAATAGTTTCTAAGCTTATCATGGCTTGCCTCTCCGCATCTTGATACTGTCCATGCCCGTAACATTTGCCAGATTATATTGTCTAGTTTAGTGAAGGTCTCTGCTGAGACTACCGCTGAATAATAGTTTGACCATCCCCGAATAATCGGGTTTAGTTTACTAATCAGGGCTGACTGAGGTGCTGTTTTATGTTGTTCTATTACACCTTTAATCACTTCTGTGTGGGCTTTAACTGCTTTTTGGCTGGGTTTTATGAGGGTTTTATGTCCGATTAATCGGCTTGTGGGTCACCCTGTTTTTCCAGACTTGTATTTTCCTACTGGGTATTGCCTGATATTGAATCCTAGAAAGTCGAACCCTGGTTTCTCTGTTTTATCATCATACTCAATAGGTTTGAGCGTGTGACAGATTCGAGTTTTTTCAGGTTTTATTTATAAGCCTACAGGTTTAAGCCATTCGGTGATTGCAGTTTGGCACTGTTCAATGATTCCTAGGTCTTCTGAGATGACCACAAAATCATCGGCGTATCTTATGACTCTCGCAAAAGGGCGATAGTTTGATTTCCTAGGATACAGTTTTTCAATTAACCTAATCATACCCAACAGTGCGATGTTGGCGAGTATTGGACTTATTACCCCTCCTTGAGGTGTCCCTGTTTCTGTATTCTCGAATACACCGTTGTCTAGCACACCTGCTTTAAGCCATTGTTTCAGGTCTCTTTTTAGGCTGCTTGAGCAATGAATTTTGGACAGTAGGTAATCATGGTTTATTCGGTCAAAACATTTTGCTATGTCCGCATCCAGTATGTAGTATCCTCCTTTGTTTATACTTTGGTATATTCTGGATATTGCGTCGTGGGCAAACCGTCCGGGACGGAACCCGTAGCTTGTGCTTTCAAATCTCGATTCCCATTCAGGTTCGAGAGCCGACTTAACCAAGGCTTGCCTAGCTCTATCTTGGATTGTGGGTATTCCTATTCCAGCTTTTTTCATCCCTACCAGGTTTTGGAATCCACACCCTTCGCAGTGGTTTTGCTTTGAGGTTTCCCTTAATGTTCTTGACCAGTTCAAACCTTTGTCTTGGAGAGATTACTCTTGCTCCATCAACACCGGCTGTCTTCTTGCCTTGACCCGCTTGGGGGGCGGGTTTATTAAGCTGACTGTTGGGAAGCATGACTGACCGTGGAACCCGCCCCTACAGCCGCACTGCTAAGAGCCGGGCGTAATATGATTTCACCAGTAGACGTTGCAACCTTCTAACCTTTGCATCCTGTCCCGATTTAGCTGCTTGGAATATACTCTTTTGGAGCTTGAATACTTTCCGTTGAACCTTAGTCCATGGGATTGCCTTCCATGCGTTGGTCGTAGTCTTGATTGGTCTGGGTTTGCCAAATCCTCTCTTTAAACTCGCTATCGCCATTTGTACACCTACTAGACTCCATTCCTTACAATCAAACCGTGACCTGTTAGCATATCCCTACCATTACAGCAGGGCGTTGGCTTTTGGTCACATCTCACATCCTCTAAGACTTGTGGTTACACTTATCCCTACTGACTTTCTCGACCAGATAATCAGAGTCTAGGAGGACTTAAAACGTTCCGTTTATACGGGCATTCCATCTTTAGATTTGTTCTCTCCACCGAGGTACTTTTAAAGGTCTGTGTAGGTGTTGCATAGAGAACCCTACTTTTCCCTTTACTCTTTTGAGCGCAGCGTATCAACCTATTTCGCTACTTATCTATTACGGTGGTTCAAGCCGGACATTCGGTTTCCCTAATCATGGATGGTTGGCAGTGGTCTCGATTCTGGTATTAGGTTCTACCTTGGAGCCTTCCGTTCCCCGCTTCAATCCTGGGGTTGTGATTCCCAAAACTGGGGGTGGCTATCGCCGTTACCCTGAATCTCTAACTTCTACTTATCTATTTCTATGATTTCTATAAGGAATTTGTATGGGTTAGTTTGTTTTGACCTTGGGTTCCCTGCCTTGATTTGTATCGTGGGATACTAATCGTTGGGACATATAAACAGTTATGAGGATGGTCAGGAGAGATCTCCTTATATTCAACCAAGGGGTTGAAGTCCCCACCAGGCGGTTATTTCAGGTATTTCAACCTTATTTCATGCCTGAACGTCTCGCACCTATCGCCATATATATAGCACTAGTCAATACGGTTAGGACGCAGCCTTGAGAACAGAATCCATGGCATCATCGAGAGAATCAAACTGCTCACGTGCAATGGCGAATGCGGGCTTTCAACCACGACCAACATTTCTCTATCTTGTTGAGGTCTGGCGAATAAGGCGGAAGATAGAGTAAACGGCATTGAGCTGCCTCCACCAGTTCAGCCTGCCGCCCCCTTTATGAAACGTTGCATTGTCCAATACTAGAGTCTGACCTGGCTTCAATGTTGGAATTAAGATAAACTCCAACCACAACTCAAACACTGTCCGATTACAACAACCCTCAAAGGTAAAGGGAGTTAAGAGTTGTTGATAACACCATGCGGCCATATAGCTCACCCTGTCCTGCCTCTTCCCGGATTTGAGGGCATCGAAGCGTTGTCCTTCCTGGCAGTAACCATAAGGATAATCCGAGTCTTGACTATTCATGCCAGTTTCATCGAGGTAAACCAACCCTTCCGGCTCCATATGTTGAATCTGAGCAATAAACGCCTCTCGCTGTTGCTGATCACGTTCTTGGTAGCCGTAAGTTTTTTTTCTGGTGAAGCCAATTTTCTTCAAGGCTCTGGATATGGTGCGAGGAGAGATGTCGTCATCCCAAAGTTGAGCCATTTGAGCAGAGGTTTTGTCGCCATGCTCTTGGGCAAAAGCCTTGAATTTTTGCCAGTCGGTAATTTTGTGGTTATTGCCAGGTCGGTGATTAGGTTTAGGGAGGAAGTCTCCGGTCTGTGCTTTTCTTTGCAGTCAGAGATTGATAGTGTTCCGGCTGACATGGAAAACTTGACTGGCTTCGGTTTTGGGTATACCGTCTAGTTCAATTGCATTAATAACTTTTTGTCTAAGGTTGTAACTGTAGGGGGCTGGCTTTTTGGGTCTTATGTAGATATCCTTGCCATTATACGTCCTAACTGTTCTGTCTTGTGCTATACCTCGAAGCCTCGGCGGAAAGGATGAATACAAGAATCTTCAGCTATTACACCGCCACACCCGCGATGATAAGACGGCACTTGATAACGCTAACGCTGTATCCTTCACAAGGGAGCAATCAAACCAGGAGCCGTGTGAAGGGAAACTTTCACGCACGGTTCTGAATGGGAGGAGATAGAGGTGACTCTATTTTCGACCCCTAATAAATAGTGAATCATGTTCAGTAGTCAATGGATGTTTGAGGGGCTATTCATCAGGGTAGTAGCTAGAAGGCCAACTCACTTGACCAGGGGATGAGCAGCCATGAACAGTTATCAATCATGGCTGATTGCTATAATGGATGAAACTAGGAGCTAAAAATGTCCAACACTTTGTTAAAACAACTGCGAGATTTTACTATTGTTGTTGCTGATACTGGGGATATCAAAGCTATTCACAACTTTACCCCCCAAGATGCCACTACTAACCCATCTTTGATTACAGCAGCAGCAGGGATGCCAGAATATCAAGGTATTGTTGATGATACCCTGAAACAAGCTCGCGCTGAACTAGGAACCGAAGCGACTCCGAAAGATGTAGCTACCCGAGCCACGGACCGTTTAGCCGTGGCTTTTGGGTTACAAATTCTGGAAATTATTCCGGGTCGCGTCTCGACAGAAGTTGATGCTCGTTTATCTTATGATACTGAAGGCACGATCGCTAAAGCTCGTTATCTGATTTCTGAATATGAATCCCACGGTGTTTCACGTGATCGCATTTTGATTAAAATTGCTTCGACCTGGGAGGGAATTCGCACCGCCGAAATCTTAGAAAAAGAAGGGATCCACTGTAATCTTACCCTATTATTTGGATTTCATCAAGCCGTCGCCTGTGCTGAAGCTGGAGTGACGCTAATTTCCCCCTTTGTCGGTCGGATTTTAGACTGGTATAAAAAGAAGACCGGACGGGAAAATTATGCCCCTCATGAAGACCCTGGGGTGCAATCTGTTACCCAAATTTATAACTACTACAAAAAATTCGGCTATCCCACGGAAGTGATGGGAGCGAGTTTCCGTAATATTGGCGAAATCACTGAACTGGCTGGCTGTGATTTACTCACAATTTCTCCGAGTCTTCTTGAAGAACTTGATACTAAAACGGGAGATTTACCCCGCAAACTCGACCCCGAATTAGCTAAATCATCGGACATAGAAAAAATCTCAATGGATGGGTCAACCTTTGCTAAAATGCACAAGGAAGATTCGATGGCTTTCGACAAATTAGAGGAAGGAATCAAGGGGTTTTCTAAGGCTTTAGAATCCTTGGAATACCTACTCGCCGAACGATTAACTATCCTCGAAAGTTAGGAAACTTTAACCCATGCGGATTAAGAGTTATGACCTGTTTTTGACCCCGATGGAGATGGATTTATCACCCGTAAAGAATGGGCTGGAACCGATGCTGTTTCTCAGGATTTAGATGACAATAAGGATGGTCGGACTACTCCCCCTGTCTCCAGCCCTCTCCCAGAAGGAGAGGGAGTAAGATAGGGAGTTTTATTACCTGTTTCTCATTGTCCATTGTCAATTTTCAATTATCCATTAGCTATGTTAGAACCTGCACAAACTGTCCAAATTTTTGAAAACCTACCGGAGCAGATTTTATCGGCCGGAGAGGTAATTTTTGAAGAAGGAGAACCCGGCGATTTAATGTACGGTATTCTTGAGGGGGAAGTAGATTTTGTGGTGAAGGGAAAAGTAATTGAAACCCTGAAAAAGGGGGATGTGTTTGGGGAAGGAGCCCTAGTTCATCCAGAGAAAACTCGCGCCTCTACAGCCATAGCCAAAACTGGCTGTAAACTGGCAACAATGGATGAACGGCGATTTTTATTCGCCATTCAACAGACCCCCCTATTTGCTTTACTGGTAATGAGAAGTTTCTCGAATCGCCTCCGTAATTTAAAGCGATCGCTTTAATTTCTCAGATATCAGTTCAGTATAGTTTCTGGGGTTTCAATATTGACATTATCCTGATGACCATTTTGGCTGGTGGAACAGGTACTGTGTATTTCTGATTCTTCTCCCAGATAGACACCAAGAGCCCTGGCTGTTTCTATCCAAAATCCATTAGGGTCAAGTAGGCGGGGGCTATTCTGAAATACCTTTTCGAGGGAGACGGTGACAACTTGGTGGTTACTCCAAGCCACCATTTTGCCATAGTTTTCAGCGGCAATCACATCAACAGCAGTTTTACCAAAAGCCGTAGCCAGCAAGCGATCTTGAGCGGAAGGCGCACCACCGCGCTGGACGTGACCAAGGACTGTAGCTCGCGATTCTACCCCCAGTGTGGTTTCGATTTCCGTAGCCACATATTCACCTATACCGCGTAATCGTACTTCTCCCAAAGCATCTTTATAAGACCGGGACTCTCCGCTGGTAGTTTTAGCACCTTCAGCGACGACGACGATCGCAAATTTGCGCTCCCATAAATTACGTAACTGCTGTATGCGTTTACACAAACCAGAGACAGAATAGCGAATTTCTGGAATCAAGATAGCATCTGCGCCGCCAACAATTCCAGAATGTAGAGCTAAGTGTCCGGTGGTGCGACCCATAACTTCGACAACCATCACCCGATCATGGCTCGCAGCCGTACAGCTAAGGCGATCGAGGGAATCTAAAATTGTACTCACAGCGGAATTAAAACCCACCGAGAGTTCCGTACAAGCGACATCATTATCAATAGTCTTGGGAACCCCTACCAGGTTCATATTGCCCTTTTTCGCCAATTTGTGCAAAATGGCAAGGCTACCGTCTCCACCAATAGCGATCAGAGCATCCAATTCCAAGTCATGGTAGCCAGAAATTACCTCATCAGCTTGAGCCTCGGTATCTCCCTTATTAATGGACCCCAGAATAGTCCCACCCATACTCAGTAACGGGTCAATCCCATGGCGTTCTAATCCATAGCGGTTCAACACAACACTTTTACGCTCAATTAGGCCCTGGGTGGCATAGGGAATGCCCCGTACTTCCCAATTATATTCACAAGTAGCATAATTCACGACAGCGCGAATTACTGCATTCAGACCGGGACAGTCTCCTCCACTGGTCAAAATCCCGATACGCTTACGTTTAGTCATAATATGTAAGCCTCCAAAAGTTAGGAACTTCAATTCTTGCCGATCGCCTTCTCCCGGACAGTTCCAGGTTTTCCATCCCAATCTAGTTTTGGTTTTTGGCCAAATTGGTCGTCAACTTATGCAACCTGTCTTTAGGGATATGGGCAATCTTCCCGTTAAACTGGGCTATCTTGGTTAGTCTGGGCTTTAGTTCTTCGAGCCCATTGAGCCGTTGTTACCGTCACACTTCAAATCCTACAGCCAATCACACCAAAGGATGTATAATTTTGGTTTTTTTTAGTTTTTCTTAACCTGGGTTTAAACCCCGTTACTCAAATTTTACAACTAGATCGTATCAGCCGATCGCCACTTATCTAGGAGTTGACAAAATCCCATAATTGTGCATAAATGATATCGGGAAATTTGAGGAAATCCTGACATCAGACCACAAATTTAAGATTAATTTAAGATTCCTTCCCTTGACCGAAATTTGGTAAAAGCATATAGCTGTGGTAAGGTTGATCTGGTAATCTCCCCCTAGGGCGATCGCATACTTGTTGAACAATTAATAATTGTTTAAGCTGCATTACCAACCCGCTCACTGTGGTAGAATACCAGCAGTTAAACTCAGTCCCAGAGTTGCTATTTTCTCGGCTAGTCAATAAATCTAGCCCTAAAATTTCGCTGTTAAAATCTATTTTTTAACAGCAGTTAATACAGTAGTATTATCCCAACGGAGGATTATCTAAATCATGGCAATTAAAGTAGGTATTAACGGCTTTGGTCGCATCGGACGCTTAGTAATGCGCTATGGTAGCCAACACCCTGACATTCAGTTTGTCGGCATTAACGATCTCGTTCCGGCTGATGCCTTAGCATACCTGTTAAAATACGACTCTACCCACGGACGCTTTAACGGTAAAGTAGAATCCGAAGATGAAGCCATTGTTGTGGATGGACAGACCATTCGCTGTACATCTATCAAAGACCCCACCCAACTACCATGGAAGGAACTAGGAGTAGATTATGTAGTAGAATCTACTGGCTTATTTACCAACTATGATGGCGCTTATAAGCACATCGAAGCAGGTGCTAAACGGGTAGTTATTTCCGCACCCACCAAAGACCCAGAAAAAGTCAAAACCTTAGTGGTTGGGGTTAACCATCAAGACTTCGATCCAGCTTCTCACCCCATTGTTTCCAATGCTAGTTGTACCACTAACTGTTTAGCGCCGATTTCTAAAGTTATTCAAGACAACTTTGGGTTAGCAGAAGGTCTAATGACCACAGTTCACTCTTTGACGGCGACTCAACCAACGGTAGACGGTCCTAGTCGCAAAGACTGGCGTGGTGGACGTGGTGCGACTCAAAACATCATCCCGGCTTCCACCGGAGCGGCTAAAGCTGTTACCCTAGTATTACCAGAACTAAAAGGCCGTTTAACTGGTATGGCTTTCCGGGTTCCCACTCCTAACGTCTCAGCGGTAGACCTAACTTTCCGCACAGAAAAAGCCACGACCTATGACGAGATTTGTGCAGCGATGAAATCGGCTTCCGAAGGTGCGATGAAAGGCATTTTAGGATACACAGATGAAGATGTAGTTTCTTCGGACTTTATTACGGACGGTCATTCTAGCATTTTTGATGCGGGAGCGGGAATCGAACTGAACTCTAATTTCTTTAAAATAGTATCTTGGTACGATAACGAATGGGGTTATTCCTGTCGTGTAATTGACCTAATGCTATCTATGGCTAAGGCTGACGGCTTGCTGTAGTCACCAAGTGCGCCTATGGTTTCCAGAGGCTACGCGAACCCATTTTAGGGAAACCCGGTTTTCACAAAAATCGGGTTTCTGGTTTCCTCTCATCTATAATTGGAGTCAATGGCGATGCACGAAGTTGGCATTATGGAACAAACCCTAGCGATCGCCTTACAAAAAGCCAAAGAACAAGGCGCTAATCAGATTCACCGTATTAAAATGACAGTAGGCGCTGATTCTGGAGTAGCCGTAGAAGCCCTAGAATTTGCTTTTGATGTCGTGGTTGCTGGAACGATCGCCGCCAAAGCCAAATTTGAGATCGACTATCTCCCGGTTCGCTGTTACTGTCAGCACTGTAATCAGGAATTTGAACCCAAAACCTGGTTTTATGAATGTCCCCAGTGCGGCGAACCCAGTCTTGACATTCGCCAAGGAAGAGAATTAGAACTGACATCCTTAGAGGTTTCGTAGTTATGTGTACCAATTGCGGTTGCGCCGTCACACCAGGAAACATCCACATTCACAGTCACGCCATAGATCACGATCACGATCATGGTCACGATCACCACCATGGTCACGATCATCACCACCACCATGATCATAACCATGATCATAGCCATGATCATCAGCACACCGAACATCAAACGGTGGATGTTCACACAGCCATCCTTTCCAAAAATGACCGACTCGCGGAAAGAAATCGAGGTTTCTTTTTAGCAAAAAAACTTTTTGCGATCAATGTGCTGTCTTCTCCCGGTTCAGGAAAAACAGCATTGCTGGAACGCACTTTATCAGATATGGGTTCCCGTCTCAATAGTGCGGTGATTGTGGGAGACCTGGAAACGGATAATGATGCTCAAAGGTTGCGACGAACTCGAATGCAGGTAGTGCAAATTACGACGGGAAGCGTCTGTCATCTGGAAGCGGAAATGATCTCCCAGGCTTTAAGTAAAATCAACCTGGATAATCTGCAATTATTATTTATCGAAAATGTGGGGAACCTAGTTTGTCCCGCCGCCTACGACCTGGGGGAAAATTTGCGGGTAGCTGTGTTGTCGGTGACGGAAGGAGAAGATAAACCCCTAAAATATCCGACTCTGTTCAAAACTGCCAATATAGCCATCATCAATAAAATCGACATTGCGGAAGCGGTAGGGTTCGATCGCGAAACTGCGATTAACAATATCCGCCGCATTGCACCACAAGCTGAGATTTTGGAGGTATCTGCTCGTACTGGGGAAGGTATGGAAGCCTGGTATGATTACCTGGAGAAGGCTTGTTCGTTAGAAGCGATCGCCATCTAAAATCAGGGATGGGGAGTCTGGAGACTTCCAACGAAGGACTCCACCATAGGTCGTCCCGTGAGTAGTAGTCACACAAAAAAACAGGGGGAATTCAGCCCCAGGGCGAACGATGGGATTCGAAGTCATCAGGATAGCCTATAACCCCTATTCTACCGCCATTATAATGCGCTCGAAAGCGATCGCACATTTAGGAGTTAGTGCCAAATGAGTGCAAGTACAAACAGTACACATAGTGGTACATATCAAGGCTTTGAGGATATTCTTGAGTTTTTCAACCTATCCCGCAAACAATGTCCCAAAGGTGTCAGGATTAAGCGTAACCGGGGGACAATTCAGCTAGACATCACTACTGACCCGGAGACGGGAGGGCGTAAGCAGCGAGGATGTAATTGTCAGTTCACTTTTGAGGGTATCCGTAAGGCCGTTGATAAGGCCTGGTTAGTTCATAAATCCCTTGACGGACAATTTCAGTCGGTGTCTGAATGGCTCGACTGGTACAAGGCTACTATCCTTGATGAAAACAAAACCCCTTTGGAAAACGACTTAATCACCTATCGCCAAGTGTTTAAAGAGATGGAAGATGATTACTTTAATGGGGTACACAAGAACACTAAACGGAAGCGCTCTCGCGATATGGCTAGTGACAGAGCTTCATTTAAACGGTGTTTCTTAGATGTATTTGACAAAGTTACAGACTGGGATAGTTACGTCACTTGGGAGGGTATAAAAGAAGCCTTGTATACTCCATTAAAAGAGTGCGAGACGTTCAGGCATGAAATAGGGTTGCAATACCCGAAATAACCGCCTGGTGGGGACTTCAACCCCTTGGTTGAATATAAGGAGCGCACTCCTGACCATCCTCATAACTGTTTATATGTCCCAACGATTAGTATCCTACGATACAAATCAAGGCAGGGAACCCAAGGTCAAAACAAACTAACTCATACAAATTCCTTATAGGATGTCCAAAAATGGATAAGTAAAAGTTAGGAAATTAGGGTAACGGCGATAGCCACCCCCAGTTTTGGGAATCACAACCCCAGGATTGAAGCGGGGAACGGAAGGCTCCGAGGTGCAACCTAACACCAGAAACGAGACCACTGCCAACCATCCATGATTAGGGAAACCGAATGTCTGGCTTGAACCATCGTAAAGAGTAAGTAGCGAAATAGGTTGATACGCTGCGCTCAAAAGAGTAAGGGGAAAAGTAGGGGTTTTTTTTTTACTACCTACACAGACCTTTAAAAGTACCCCGGTGGAGAGGACAAATCTAAAGATGGAATGCCCATATAAACGGAACGTTTTAAGTCCTCCTGGACTCTGATTATCTGGTCGAGATATCAGTAGGGATAAGTGTAACCGCAAGTCCTAGAGGATGTGAGATGTGACCAGAAGCCAACGCCCTGCTGTAATGGTAGGGATATGCTAACAGGTCACGGTTTGATTGTAAGAATAGAGTCTAATAAGAGTCAAAATGGCGATAGCGAGTTTAAAGAAAGGATTTGGTAAACCCAAACCAATCAAGACTACGAACAACGCATGGAAGGCAATCCCATGGACTAAGGTTCAACGGAAAGTTTTCAAGCTCCAAAAGAGTATATTTCAAGCAGCTAAATCGGGACAAGACGCAAAGGCACGAAGGTTGCAACGTCTATTGGTGAAATCGTATTATGCCCGGCTCTTAGCAGTGCGGCGAGTGACCCAAGATAATCAAGGCAAGAAAACAGCCGGGGTTGATGGAGTAAGAGCAATCTCTCCAAGACAAAGGTTAGAAATTGTCAAAAACATTAAGGGAAACCTCAAAGCAAAACCACTGCGAAGGGTGTGGATTCCAAAACCTGGTAGGGATGAAAAACGCCCACTAGGCATACCCACAATCCAAGATAGAGCAAGGCAAGCTTTGGTTAAGTCGGCCCTCGAACCTGAATGGGAATCGAGGTTTGAAGGCACAAGCTATGGGTTCCGACCCGGACGGTCAGCACAAGATGCAATAAGTAGAATATATACTGCCATAAATCAAGGACAATACTATGTTCTTGATGCTGATATAGCAAAATGCTTTGACCGAATAAACCATGATTACCTATTGTCCAAAATTCATTGTCCAAGCAGCTTGAAGAGAGACCTGAAACAATGGCTCAAAGCTGGCGTGCTAGATAACGGTGTATTTGAGGATACAGAAGCAGGGACACCCCAAGGAGGAGTAATAAGTCCACTACTAGCCAACATCGCACTGGATGGAATAGAAAGGTTAGTCAAAGAAATGTATCCAAATAAAGGCAGCACCAATCAGGTAAACCTTATAAGATATGCCGATGATTTTGTGGTCATCTCCAAAGACCTAGGAATCATTGAACAGTGCATGACTGCTATTTCTATATGGCTAAAACCTGTAGGACTAGAGATTAGACCTGAAAAAACCCGAATATGTCACACACTCAATCCTATTGAGTATAATGGCAAGATTGAGGAACCTGGGTTTGATTTTCTAGGATTCAATATCAGGCAATATCCCGTAGGAAAGTATAAATCTGGGAAAACAGGGGGGCCTAAGAGTCGATTAATCGGACATAAAACCCACATAAAACCCAGCAACAAAGCAGTTAAAGCCCACACAGAAGTGATTAAAGGTGTGATTAAACAACATAGAACAGCACCTCAATCAGCCTTGATTAGTAGACTAAATCCAATTATTCGGGGATGGTCAAATTATTACTCAGCGGTAGTCTCAACAGAGACCTTCAATAAGCTAGACAAAACAATCTGGCAAATGTTAAAGGCATGGACAGTATCAAGATGCGGAAAGGCAAATCACGAAAAGCTAAGTAATTATTTCAGACATGGAACAATTAAACTTAGCAATGGGAAAGAAAGACACGAAAATTGGCTATTCCAAACCAAAGATGGGTTACATCTATTCAAACATAACTGGACTCCAATTGTCAGACATACCCTAATACGCCCCGACGCAACACCATACGACGGAAATTGGACTTACTGGGCAACCAGGAAAGGACAAGCAATCGACACGCCAATTAGGGTAGCAAAACTACTCAAAAAACAAAAAGGTAGATGTACCTGGTGTGGGCAATTCTTTACCCCATCAGACTTAATTGAAATAGACCACATTGTACCTAGAAGCCAAGGCGGAAAGGATGACTACAAGAATCTTCAATTATTACACCGCCATTGTCACGACGATAAAACAGCTCTTGATGAAGAGATGATGCTGTACTCTTAACAAGGAGACGGTCAAACTAGGAGCCGTATGAGGTGAAAGTCTCATGTACGGTTTTGTATGGGAGGGGGAGATGGCGACATCTCTCTCGACCCCTACTCGGTAGCAGTCCGGTGGGGCACAAGGATTTTAAAGACCGATATTACAAGTTAAGGCAGGTAGCGGAACGGGCTGGCTGCAAAAAAGCACTGGACAAGCTAGAAAAAATTGACCCAACCCAAACAGTATTTACGGAGTCTCAAAGTGTAGATTTAGATACCTTGCTAGGCTTGTTAGATAAAAAACGCAACACTGACTACAGAACATCTGTAGACAATAATGCGCGTGATGGTTGGTGTTGGGTTAGTGCAATGTGTACCCTATACGGATTACGACCGTCTGAAGTAGCAGCAGGTCAAAATTTAACTAAGCCAGTTAAGATTGATGGTATTACTTTTCCGGCTATCTCAGACCCCAATAACACTGAGTTAGTGTTAGTGATTGGTGAGTTTACTAATTTTGGCGGCAGTACCAAAACGGGTTGGCGGTTAGCTATCCCAATGAGTAAAGACAAGGTTCTAATTAACCGCCTAGGGATTCATAACGTTTATCTACCTGTTACTGAGTCTAAAAATCCAAAAATGTTTAATAATAATCATCGCAACTGGTTATCACGACATAATTGGGGACTAACTCAAGCCTATGCCTTTCGACACCTTGGAAACCAACTAGGGGAGATGAACGGGATACCACAGGAAATCAGAGCGCGTTCGTTTGGTCACTCGGTGTCAGTTAATGATGGCAAGTACAAAAAACGTCGCCATCTTGCGACAGAGTTAGGCATCCTAACAAGACATCAAAGGCAACCATTACCGCTAGAGATGGGGAAACAAGTCCTGATTAATATCGGCATTAATCCAGACCTACCAGAGGTTAAGGCAATTATCAGAGCTCTTTACCAGCTTGATGATTAATCCCCAATAAACCCACAACACAATACCCTCTAGGCTAAATACCTAGGGGGTTTTCCTTTTGCACTAACTCCTAAATGTGCGATCGCTTTTGAGTGCACTAGAGTAACGGTAGAATAGGGGTTATAGGCTATAAAACGGGTTCGAGCCCCGTCAGTCCCGTTTTTTCTATTTCCTTATCCTGACGGCGATAGCGGGAATTTACTTAACCCGATAGTCGTACCGTCACACACAAAATACACTCAACTCAGTCTTAGCACACGGGACAATTAGCGCATATCCCTCAGCAACAAATCTTAATTATTGACGGGTTAATCAATAAGCACAACTTAATCAATCTGTCAAATACCCATACCACCCCCCAACCAAACACCGATAGGGTAACTCCCTTGTGATAGCAGTCAATGGCAAGCCTATCGGTTCGTTACGAACCATTGACTGCTATCACATCGGTCGCACCCCTAAGAGTGTTTGTTTCGGTTAGGGGGGGGATATGCTTCCAAGTCAACACGATAGCCGTAGGTAGCCGTAGGGGGAACCCACTAGGTTATCAATGTACAACGATACTCCTATCAATGTACAAAGATATCAGACCGCCTACCTGGTTCCCTATGGGAGTCAGATTATTGGTGAAATCTTGAGGAGCCTACTCGCTACCAACAAAATGCGATCGCATAATCACGACTAACCTGGCTATGACATACTGAAGCGATACCCCCAAACAACTTTTCAACTGGTGACTTGTTTCGTCATCTCTCGCTGATACCTACATAATCCTCAGCAAGTCTCCAATTTATAGGGGTATTCATTTCGTTCAAAACCCAGTACCCCTAATAAACACCCTAAGCCAAAATCTTAGCCGTAGGTTGTAGGTAAAGCTATCTGTTAGGGGTAAAGTAGTTCTGGGTATTATCTGGACATGATAGGGTAAGCATTCATATAAATTTTTAACAGTCCGTTGCAACAGTCCGTTAGCCAAAAAATAAATAGACACCCCCATAGTCAGAAACCATAGGGGACCATTTAAGTTATTGGGGTAGCTGTTAGGTGTTAGCTGTTAGGTGTTAGGGTTTACGCCAACCATCATCATCAATATCATCTCTGTTGATTGGGAGATGGGGTGATTGCTTTTTATCTTCTAACTGTTTTTTACCAACTATCTGAACTAACTAATTTTTCAAAAACTCAAATAATATGTCTAACTTTTTATTGTTTAAATCTAGTTTAGACTCAATTATTTTATTGCCTATCAATGAATCAATGCCCAAATAAACAATAACAGTGATCAATAACAGAACCTCTAGTATTATTATACTCATTGCATTAATCTCCAAAAATAAAGGGTAAACCATTTAATCCTCTCCCAGGGTTCAAATATTGAGTAAAAATTACTATATGGTGGTGATTCAATTATTTGATATTCATTTAGCCAAATAGTTTCACGTTTAACCATCATATTCTGCTTCACATCATTGTATGTGTAAAATTTTAACCATCCTGCCATTTTCAAATAAATAGAAACCTGGTCTGCATCAAATAATATCCTCACAAATTTACTACCTGATATATCTGGCAATTGTTTACTTCCGTGTGGGGTATCATCCTCTTTGATAAAGTATTGGTTGTAAGCTAAAAACCAATTAGTTTCAGATATATCATATTTGTTAGACATTATCTCACCTGCTTGATTACATTATCGTTATCCGTGTCACACCATAAATCACCTACACTTAAACCTGTAGGGCTTGTCGGTAAATTACTGATATTAACATTTGTAGATGCTGTTGATTTACTTAGTGCCTCTAATTTTGGGGATAATTATTGAATCCCTGCCACTAATAAAGGAACTAATGTTTCATAAAGAATCGTCAGATAATCTATGTTTTTGTCGTCAACTTCAGGGCTATATGTGTGGTCATTTTTAACCAATTAAACTGCATCAGGATAAGACTGTTGAACCTCTTGTGCGATTAAACCTATTTTTGTTTATTGTGTAGAAAATCCATGGCTGCCAACTCATTATATTGAAATTCAATTACATTTAATTTTTTAAGTAAATTTAAGCCATTAATACTCTGAGCACAAACTGTTTTAAGTCTAATATACGAAGAACCTTTAACATAATCTCCACTATCGTTAATCAAAGATACGTTTGTGTGTTCTACTCTAAATCTAGTATGTACTCCAGATGATGAAAGAGTTGAGCTCTTTATAAAATATGTCTGCCCGTTATATAATTGTATTGAATATCTATCGCTAGGAGCAGTTCGCCAAACATCGCTTTGATGAAAATTAATACCATGATATATAAATACTCTAGGATTAGCATCTGCTTCTAATTCTATAGAATAATTCCCTTGATGAGAAAACGCCCAGCTATTTGCTCCAACTCTACTATTTAGTACTAAAGCCGTAATTGGATTATCTCCTATCCGGCGGATGTCAAACCCCCTCCAAACATTAAAATCAATAAGCATATTTCCATCAGGAAAACTTTCATTAGTTGCAAAAGTTACTGGATTATTTGTTATGTTAAATGTTTTAATTCCTGTTAAAGTTTGATTACCTGTAGTTCTAACTACAGTTGAATCTACATTAATTGTTCTATTAGCTGCTAAAGTTCCTCCTCCTGATCAACCATCTCCTGCTGTTAATGTAATATTTGAATGTGTGTGCGTTGTGGGAGTCCTAGCGTCAGATAATCTACTATCATTACCTTGACAGGCTGTGCCTGCTTGCCGTAAGCAACTGCCCATGTTGTTGCAGCACTCCCATTAAAATTATTTCCAGTTAATCCCGTACCATTTGTTAATGTATTAGGAGTATTGGCAGTTATTGTTATATTGGCACTACCATTAAACGAAGTCCCATTAATTGTTCTAGCAGTTTGAAGCGTGGTTGCAGTTGCTGCATTACCTGTAATATTAGAGCTTGTAAAAGCTAATTGTTGCCAGCTACTCCAGACTGCATTTACACGATTTCTTTGATAAATATCTTCTCCTCCAAAAGGTATCATTGTTTGAGAAATCGCAGAATTCTTATGTCTTTGTACAGTACAAAAACGCCATGAACTTCCCGGACTTTGATTTAAAAGAGAACTCCCTTGAGCAAAACCTGTTGTTAACACATCATTCCAATCTCCTGTTACAGTTATTGAAAGATTTGGTAAAGCACCAATTTCTGCTAAACTCCAACTTACATTTCCAGAGCCGTTTACTGATTTGCCTGTAGAACCAATTGTTAAAGTCCGAGCAGTTCCCCAGTTTACAGTAGTAATATTTGCTGTTCCATTAAAACTTGTTCCATTGATTGTTCTTGCTGTTTGAAGTGCTGTTGCTGTTCCGGCGTTTCCACTTATTGACCCGGTAATTAATGAATTAAATGTTTTAACTCCTGTCCATGTCTGATTCCCAGTTGTAATTATCCCTGAATTAGTTGCACTAGCTGTAGGTAAAGTAACATTAGTTCCTGTTGATGATGTAACTACAGGACCTGCTGTTGTTCCTGCTGTTACTCCTAAATTAGTTGCTACATTTACTTGTGCGCCTGCGGCTATTCCATTCAATTTATATTTATCAGCAGAAGTTAATAAACCGGCGATGCTCGTCGTAGCTGCTGGAATAGTAGCGTTAGTTCCGGTACTGCTTGTTACCGTCCCTTGGGCTGCCCCGGTAGTGTAGCTTAGGTTGGTGGAAAGGCGGCTATCATCACCACGACAAAATGTATTTGCCGTGCTACCGAAAGTACCGGTAGTAACAGCGCCTAATGTGGTGGTAATTAACGGTAAATTAGCCGTAGAACCTATAGTTCCGGTATTGCTAATGTTACCGTGTGTATGGCTAGTTGGCGTTCTAGCATTTGATAATCTGACATCGTTACCTTCGGTTACAGTTCCAGTAGTTGTTCCGAAGTTTTTATGAAATGCTGTATTTTTGGTAAAAGTAGGCTCTTTACCGTCTAATGCACCTTGAAGTCCTGTAACATTTGCAATAGTATGTGTATGTTCTGATGGAGTAAACGTTGTCGGTTTACTTGTAACTTCAGACCAAGTAGGTAACCGTGTTGCGGTAGCAGGCGCACTACTGATGTCGCCCCATAGATGACCGTGACCGGATGGCGCGAACGTAGACGGTTTGGACGTTATTTCAGTCCAGCTATGGGAATGAGTAGATGTGGGGAAAGTGCCAGGTTTATTAGTAATATTATTCCAAGTTAACTGAGTTAATTTGACTAAATTAGTATTGGAGTCAATAACTGCTTGTATCCGTTCATTAGTTAAATACAGATTAACTTCACCTTCTGGCAAGTCATCGGTTGATTGCCCAAATTTACTAGAGTAAATGTTGAAATTAGTCATAACTGCCTCTATATTCATCTTAGGGGGGATTCCCCCTAATTATTATTAACCTACAGTAACAAATTCAATTAAAGTTATTGATACGTTAGCGCTAGATTCCGCGATAGCTTGTAAATCGCTACCACCAATTGTTAGCATAACTGTATCACCTGGTTTAACCGAAAATGCAGCGTCTGACACGCTATCGCCGGTAGGGTCTAAAATCAAATGAACGGGTATATTAGACGGGTTTTTGATAAATACATTACGCCAGTTTGTGTTAGCATTTTCTGCTACTCATTCGGCAACTGTATTAGCCGTTAAACTAATAGTGCTTGTAACGGGAGTACCTGGTATCTTAGCAGTAATATTGAGAGTGTCTAAATTTAAAACACTGCTATAAACTGAGAAACTCATAATCACCTACCTCTTAAATAATTCTATTGTAGTCGGTTAGTAAGTGATTGTCTGCTCTAACCCGACAATCTGCGAAACACTATCCTCTGTCATTCCATAGATGCTGGCAGTAGATTTTAACTCGTCATCCTATGCAGTATTAGGGGGTAGCCATAAACATTGACCTGGTATGCAATTGCTGATGTGTCCATGACTAAACCAAACCCCAACGCTACCCGTATTCTGCAAGTGTAAGCGATATCTGTAAGTATTGGCGGCGCGGATAAGTGTAGGGGTATTACCTACGGAAATACCAA
The DNA here is from genome assembly GCF_026000695.1 of Limnospira platensis NIES-39. Lineage (GTDB taxonomy): Bacteria > Cyanobacteriota > Cyanobacteriia > Cyanobacteriales > Microcoleaceae > Limnospira > Limnospira platensis. The sequence goes on along the minus strand of NZ_AP026945.1, from coordinate 1,935,999 downwards.
AATTTCGGGTTGAGTTAATGATGGTGTTTTTGGTAAGGTATCAAGTTGGTATTCTGCCATACCAAAAATATTAATTTAATCATTATTGTGCAATTGATTTAAACATCTAGCTTTTCATACAGAATGTGAATCTATAGCTAATCCTTCTGTCTGATTGGTAATCAACTCAATCAATAGGTTTTCTGTGTGAATCCCCCCAGAATAAGGGAGTTTTACGATACCTAGATTTAACCTGTTTTCTGTTGCTAGGTTCCCATAAAATACCGGTAAGCTGATAGAACCTTGTCACACATCTTGTTTCTTTTCCCATCTTTGATAATAACTATATTCTGGATAAATTTTGGGTATTTTTGATTGATTGAGACTAGGGATATAGCACCTAGCATTCAAGCTAGAGACATAAGCGTAAGCGGTAATATCATAACGACATCTGTCAGTTATCAAGCCTTCTAAAATCGCGCCATTAAATAACTCTACGGCGTTATGCCAATTGCTGGCATTAATTTCCGTAGCCATATTTTTAATTCCCCTCATGGATAGTCCTCAATTATTTTGTAATATTATATAATATTTCTAATTTATTAATAGCCTTCAATAATTATTCAGCATGGTTAGAGACACTCTAAAAATTAGAGACACTCTAAAAATTAAAGATACTATTAGGTCAAGCACACCCAGGAATATTGGTAGGTCAGGAGGAGTAAGTTCAGGTTTAGCAGGAGATTTAGGCGACCAAACATCTTCAACAATGGACTTTGGTAGGGGTTTACCGTATGCAAGGGAAAGAGATAGAGGAGGTGTTCCCGGATTAGTAAATCCTTGGGACCCAATCACCAGAGTGCCGCGTGGAATTAACCCAGAAGACCATGGTAGGTGGAAAAGGGAAGATGATGCGCGGCGAGTAGACGAGGAACCACCAAAGAGAGATGAACCAAAGGGAGGTAAAAAACCACGCGGCGGCAGAAGTGGCGGTGGTGGTAGCGGGAGAAGTTTTGGGGGTCCTAATTCAGGTGACAAAATTGATGATGATAAAGGAAGGCGACCAGGCGATAGTTCAGATGATGATTCAGATGATGATTCAGACAATGGAAATGGCGGAAATGGCAATATCGGTTGTACCATAAAAGCTGATGAAAAGTACAGCGTTGAAGAGTTCGACAGACAAATGGGTAGCGGGGGATGCCGTAATCCTCCACCAAGTAGAAGTAGCATCACTTTTGTTAGTCACATGGGTGGGAATCCGAGGTGGGGGGAAACTCCTCAACCAACAGGAAGTGAGAGGTTTTTTATAGGCAAGGACGGTGGGAGTCTGAGTGGGCATACGGCGACCCTGATTTAATGTATGAAAGTGTAGGTGCATTTTGTGATTCGTGGATGGAATGCACAGAATTTGATTATGTAATTCCCAACTTTTCCGCGAGCACAAAAGATATCCCGCCAGGCATCGGAGGAGGAGAACCTGAAAATAAAAAAGAACCTGAAAATATACGAACGATAACAATACCAGATATGAACGAAGAGTGTTGTTGCGGAATGATTAGAAGGATTTACGAGTTGCTAGACCCTGAATCCTTTCCGGCTGAAATGCCTGAAAAAATAACGGTTAATGCTAATAATCCAGAGAACATAATTCAACGAATAAACACATTACCAGAATGGCTAATGTACAGATTTGACATCGATGATGAAAGATGGGGTGAATTTGAAGTTAAAGTAGAGATTGATGATGTCAATCTAATGATAAAAGCAGAAGAAAAAGCCGAAATAAAATTACCTAACTTAGCTGAATCAATTGCTGAAATATTTGGTATGGTAATGGAAATTTTTATCTCTCATCAGGTTACAGAAAACGCTGTTTTAACGGCGTTATATGAAGCAGGTTTGGCTCACGCGGCAGCCTTTAAAGCTGGTAGTGAAGTATCTAAAATAATTGATTATTTAGAATTTACTAATGAGAAAAAATACGCAAAAATTAAAACAGCCTTTACTCCAGAAGCTGATAATTTTGAGGAACTACTAGAACCCAATAAAAGCCAGGTTAAGATTACCAACCAGAAGGATGCGAAAGAAACATGACAAACAACATTAAATCAAATTAAAGAAATATTTGCTTACGTGCTCAAGGTACTTTACAGGTGAACAGTAATGACCCAGCCAAAGACATATTAGCCGATTTAACGCGGTTATATGATTCAATGAAAAAACAAGACGATATCAGAGAACAGGAAACCAAGAAAGTACAAGAATTATTGAAAAAAGACTTTCCTGATATCAAGATAGAAACCGAATTGATTGACGGCGATAACCCACTAAGAGGGACTTTGTAATGGTTGCCAGAAGTGCAAGAATGCTAAGGAGTACTCGTAGCTTGTCTAGCCGTCAAACCCGTAGCAGTATAGGTAGGAATGGCGTTAGACAAGTTAATTTAGCCCAGAGAACATCTACTCAAGAGATGGGTTGGTTTGGCACATTATGGGCAAAAGTTACTGGTAAAGTTGTTGAATGGGGCAAAAGTTTTGGAGGTTGGCTATGGGAAGGAATTACTAAGTTTTTATCTAACTTTAGCTTTGAGAAAGTAGCGACATTTATTACCTCTAATTGGGACAGCTTTTGGAATTTTAATTGGAATATTAGCGATAGTGATATTGATAGAAACATCCAAAATATTGCCGGACAATTTATAACCACCACGGCTGGGTTTTTAGGTAATATGGCTGGGAAATTAGTATGTGGTGTTTTACCAGTAGCAGGTCTTGCATTTCTCAATAAAGCGGCCGCTATGCATGTAGCATTAAGCAAGGGGCATGAAATGCTTATGGAAGTATCTACAGCTGTCGGTTCATACGTTAAACAGTCATTTAACATGGCTATGAAAGCAATAGCATGGACGTTATTTAAACACGGTAGACGGGTTGTTAAAATGTTTTTAGATAAAAGTCCTTCAACACTTGCAACGGCTATTGTTTCAATGGTTACTGCTGGTAAAGGAACGATTGAAAAGTGGGGTGACGAAAAAGGTGAAGAATGGAGTTTCGGTAAACAGAGAAGGGAAGCTAGGGAGAAATTACCAGAAAGCTATGACGGAAATATTAACACTATTTGGAACCAAGACAGTTCCGAGGAATTCGGGGATGAGTTTAGCGAGAACTGTAAAGAGGCTATTGTGTTAGTCGCTCAAGGTTTAGATGAATATATGGCATTACAAAGAATAGAAGAAAATAGACAACAACAATTAGTTAACGCGGTTATAGAAAACAATGGATAAAGATTTAGACTAGTGTCAAGCCTGCGTAATTTACCGGAAAACGTAACTAATGCTTGGGCTCAAACTGAAATACTAGGAAATAGAGATATAGGGCAATTTGTAGGGTCAGGTGATTTTCCGGAAATCAGTACGTCAGCTAATCTTAAAATACAGTTAACTTTGGTTTTGTACAACTACGAAAAACCTCCATATTGGACTAAAAATAGGCAGTCAACACTGCAAAAAACTCAAATAGAGTTACCGTCGGTTAGTAGGGATAAAATTACATGGGATAGGTTACAAAGGATATTTACTCAACCCAGTCAGCATTTACTAAAGAAAATATTAAAGTTAATTGCACTATAAATAATGGTAGAAAGTTTGCGTTTTTTATTAATGAATTTAGTAAAAATGAGGCAGAAAATATCTGTAAACAATTAGTTGATTTAACTGACGCTAAAATCGTGTATCCTATTACCTTCGAGGAAAGGAAAGGTTTTGGCGGTAGGGAAAATGCGAAAAGAATCAAAGAGAGCAAAATGTATATCAGTGAAGTGAAAATACTTAACTGGGAATTAATTGATAAATTTGAACAAGCTAAAATCGACTTAGGTGAAAGTAGTGCCTTGGCGATGTATCAAGACCCTAGAAAAACCCAAGTCAAAATTCCTCTACATTTCCAGAGAAAACCTAGTTGGGTTGATAATGCCATACGGAAAGCTACGAGGACATCGTTAGAGTTAAAAACTGGAAATCAACCCCCAACTACAACCTAATCATTGAGTCATATCAGTCACTAACTATCATCCACGATGAAAGAGATTACGAACATACTTAGACATGGTTAAACTGGTAGTTAGCGTAATGTTGGTATTGGTAGCGTACCGTCGCGTTTAACTCAAAAGCTGCTACATATATGTAGCTTCTGTTGAAAGAACCATAGCAGCCACAATCAGCAAATACACTGCTATAGTCTAGGTATTGAATAAAATCAAGGTGAGATTATAGCTACTAAGAAAACGCTAGGTGCTGCGACACTGGAAAACCAATTACTTGAAATTATTGAGCCAACCCAACGAATGCAATCGACTGCAAGTAATAATCCTGATGGTGCAACCGTAGTCACTGCTTATACCCGAAATATGGCTACAGGTCTCGTAACTGTTTCATTGTCAATTCCAACAGACGATGTTTTAGACCCTACTGACGGCAGTATTGATGTAATAGCTACAGAGCTATTTGTTGATTAATAGATATCGGGTAGGCACTAATATCATCGTTTTACCTACCCTGACTTAAATCATGTAGAACAAGAGAGTTATTATGCCTTTAAGCGACGCATTTAACAGAGACAAAGAAGACTGGGTAGAAAAGTTAGCCACAGCCAAAGGCTCACATTTAGGTCGTAGTCTAGTAGTTGAAGTTCCAGTAGATGCAACTTCAAAAATAGGCGTACCTATGCCTATGCTTTGACTCCACGTTTTAAGTGGAGGGTCAGTATCTAATGAACCAACGGCCGTCAGGAACTTAACCATTTGGACACCACCTGTTAGGAATACTTCCACGCCTAATACTAACAGACGTAATATCATAAAAGGCAGTCGGGTAAGAGCATACAAGAAGGCTGAATACACTCGTTTCTTTGTTGAGGCCCCGGTTAATCCTGGCTATTGGCGTAAATACACCCAAACACGGGTAGGCGAAAAAATACTGAGATTTATCAGTATTAAAGCACCTCCTATCGTTTCTGTTAGTGGCTTGTTATATGTATTTGCTCACTATTTTACTATCAAGCCAGCATCATTAAGAACCTATAACAGTATGTTCAGAATTCCTAGCAGCGATGGGCTGGCCCTAGCTAACCTGGGTGAATTAACTGTTGAGAGAAGTGAAGCACCAAACCAAGTACAGGGTGATCTTCCTGCTAATGCTCCTGTTAAGTCACCTGGCAGTAAGAGTAAGAAAAAATAAACCGCCAAAAAGTAGACAAAGAGAATTGACCACTATATAAAAAAATAGTGGTCTTTTGTTTGAGTTGTATGTGGCGATAATTTAAACATTTCACAATTATGGTATAAAGTCAATAATTCTTTTATTTTTTGGGCTTATATATTTCTGATTTATTTATAAGTATTAATTAGGTTAAAAATAATAATCATAAACAACCAAAAATATCAAAAACAGTGATTTCCAACTCAATAACTCAATCGTATTTTTTAAAAATGATTTTGTCAATGAGTTGAAAATAACTGACAGATGCGTAAAAACCAAAATACATTAGTAGACCAAAATACCGCTATTTACCAGATTGACAAAGACAGCGTAAAAACCAAGGATACACATGGACTCTCACCTAGTGAATATCTGGCAATCTTAAAAAGGTTCAGCAACTTTGCCGGATTTCTTGACCAGGTAGTTCCTTATCTGCCATATCCCAAAACATCACCTATCTACACATTAAAAGAAAAGTTAGTGTTTGCATCTGTAACGGACGAAAAGGACTTTAATCTGGAATTAACCTACTCTGAGATTATCGCGTTAAAGAATAGCATTAAAGCTATTCTAACTCTGATTAAACTTGGTGGTGGTGTCAAGATGCCACGTAAAGTTTCTGGTGCTATTGCTGACGATATCGCTGCCTTGGAGGGTCACTTTTTTAATCTCTCCGATAATCATGTTGGCCCGGATATCCCTGAGTTATCAACCGACCCTGACCCATTTTCAGTCTGGCTTCAGGGTTAATCCCTAACAGTCTAATTACAGCAGTCTAATTGGGAAATAGAAAAGGCTACCCGTAAAAAGGTAGCCAATACACCAAACATCGAGGACTATCACCATGATATCAAAGCACTGGAAAGAAGTGCGGTTAAATCTCAGGAATATTAAACTTGACCCGTTGATGTATATGGGAATGTCGTTTGCTATAAAGGTTCCTAACTATGCAGGAAGAGGAAAACTTCAATGGCAATTAACAGCCGTTAAATTTTACCATGAATTTCTGGCTTATTATGTGGGAAAAATGATGAAAAAAATTAATCCCATTACGCCCAGATAAAATTGAGGAAATTCTCAATAAAGCACTTGAATATTGCCGGGAAGAATGGAGGATTTATCAAGCTGAATCTGGTGGCGATAAAGAGGAGGTAAATAATGATGATTAACAAGTATCACGCCAAAGGACAATATGATGAGGGGCATTACTTTGCATCAACGCTAGAGAGCAAGGTGTATCACCTACTCAAAAAGTATGATGACAACCTATCAATACACCCCCGATTAACTTTGGTTGATCACTGTAATGATTGGAAGTCAATTACATGGAAGCCAGACTTTTATAGTCCAGTTTTCAACCAATACATCGAAGTAAAGGGAACGCTAACAACCGAGTTTAAACTCAAGATGCAATTGCTTAATTACCTTAATCCCGGAATGATTGAAGATATTTGGTTTGTCACTCGGAACAGGTCTTATCGTTGGCCAGGTATTTATTTAATGAATATCGATGAGTTCCAACGACATCTGAAAGCACAATAATTTAAGTTAATAGGAGAACAGCAACCGTGATAAATCTACACTATAAAGGCATATTTAGCCTCAATGGTGAACTTGTGCAAAGCCATTATAACCCCCATAAATTTGACCAAAATACAATCATTGTGGCTTATCAAGTCTTGACACATATTGAGGAACACAAAACACCTGAAGTCAAGAATATTACCTATCAGGTAATGGGTAGTTACAGACCACGTGGTGATTATCAAGGCTCTGCAATTATTAAGCTAACTAAACAATCACAGTTTAGAGTTCAGCTATCCGGTAAGGTAATCCAATGTTTTGGTATGGTTGTCGCCAAATTGCAGCCAGAATCAAATCACCTAACACAATCAACAATCAACAATTAACTAAGGAAGAGTAATCATGAGTATTGGATATTACGGTAAAAGAGATGACGATAAATTCGCGTTTTGTAGTGCAGTTAAATCTGGAGAATCAGGCACATTCCTGGAAATTACTAGCGCTATGTTTCTCGTACAGCAACCTCACCTATGGCTCGTTGGTGTCGGATTAAGCGGTGATTTTCAGAACTTTAATGACAGAAGCTGGAAATTTGAGGAACAATTAATTGCTGTACGTTTCTGCATTGAAGAATATTCAAGCGAGTATCAAGGGAAAAACGGAAGTACAAGCCAACCTCAGTAGAATTAGCACTACTTCACCTAGTCGAAGGTGACAAGCTGCTAACTAACGGCACGATGATGTTTACCGGAACTGTAAATCTAGGACAATCAGCCACACGGGTAGCCGAGCGACTCCTTGAATTAGATAATACCACTGATTCAAATGATTTTGATTCAGCCAAGAATAAGCACGATTTAGCGGAATTTATTCTTGAATACAGTACAGCGTTAGATACCTTTGAATCTACTATTTCTGGCTACACTCTACAAGAAGCCATTGATTTTGTTGAGTTAAAGTCTGGCAAAAAAAATGGTGGCTTTGGTGGTAAACCCAAATCCAAAACCTGGGAATAACGAGTATATTTTACTGCTAAAATCCTTGACTATGAACATGATTTTGACAGCTTATACAACAAGGTTCAAAAATTAGACCCTGATACCCTAATCGCGTTAATTGAGCTGATGAAACTCAGCTAATTAACATAAAATATCCCCCCAATATTGGCGGGATAACTACCAGACAGCAAGCCAACACACTAAGAGGTTACTACCATGTCTGAGGACTATGTTGATTATAGACTAATACGCGATTCAATGGCAGATGAGTTAGAGGAAATAATTGTTGACGGTACATTAGGGACACAAGTTGAGTCAATATGTAGGGCTTGTGCTATCCTACCCTATCCGGATGTTCAATTCCCAATTATTACTAGCTTTATTTGCTCACCTGTTACGCTAATGTCAACCGCTGGGTGTCTGTTTCTTTGGGGGTCTAGTGGAACGGGTAAAAGCCAGATAGCTACTATTGCGGCTTCACTGTATCGCACCGACACAGTGTTAGCTAACAGCACATTTGCTTCACTGAGAAACAAGCAAGATACAGCCAGAAAGATATTGATATTACGACCCGTTACAAAGGGAGTTTGAACGTAATTTTTTATTGGTTTGGGAGGATATCACCCCCCAATTTATTAATTGAAAATGAAAATATGCTTTCACTGTTTAAAGTCTTAAACAGGAAAAATAGTCGAATAACAATTAGCAGCCAAACACCCGGTCACAACATGATTTTTAATGCTTTCGCTTTAAAAGTAATTAACTCAATACATCCTTTATGGACGTTTTGGGAACTTAACGAACTTAAAATAAGGATGTTTACTATGTGGTTTAAAAAGAGACAATCAATGACAAGTTAAGAATCTGCAGGGAATCAATTTGAATTGTCAGAACTTTCGGATATTGAGGATATAAATCTTGGTAATATATCATCTCGCTTAGAAATGTTTTGGAGAGATATGAATAATTGCACTAATTACGCTAAAACCAAAAGAGGACTACAAAAAAGGAAACAAGATATAGCTAACTACAGATTATCCATTGATGTAATTGCTACTCATTCAATGATATACAAAACATCAATAGATAATTAAATCAAAGCATTTAACCGTTACTGGGAATTAGCAGAAACCAAAATATTCGCAGTATCTAGCGGAACAGAACAATTCTTAGACCATTTTATCGCTCCAAGTATTGAGAGCAAAACTAAGCAAAATAAGCAAGCCACAAAAGCAGGTTTTCCTGAATTAATCGAACCAGTTACAGACATTGATCCTAAGACTCTGAAGATGGCCATAGAAAAAGCCAAAAATGATGGTTATTTAGATTCAAGGGTTACTGTTAATGAATTAACCAATTTCATGAAAAACAGAGGATATCACATGATTAATGTCAACGGTAAAAACCTGTGGAAGCAAATCATTTGACTTCCAATTAGTTCATTGACCTAGGAGAATAACACAATGATGGCAGATATCAACAATCAGATGTTTGTGAAGTTTAATACTATGGTAGACAGTTTAGTTTACAACATTAATAAAGAAGATGGTTTGGCAACATTAAAGTCAATACTAGATGATTGCGAAAAAGAATTAACCATTACTGAACTTAAAAAGCAATTGCTGATTAAGGAACTGAATTACACAAAGCACTTAATAGATAAAGTCCAGTAAATACCCGTCCGCGATGACGGTAAACTACGGCAAACAACACACTAATAGGATAAAACCATGACAATTGACTTGGGTAAACTACTTAACCCAAATACCTATCTTAGTGATAGGTTAAGCAGCAAGCTAGTCTCTATATTGGACGCTGTAGAACTTGCCGATTGTCCTACACAATTTGATGAATGTCGTCTGTTGGAGCTTGAAAGCACTTTTCTGGTTATGCACAATTCCTTGATTACAGCAATCAATTAATTGTTGGACTAAAAAATCAAGCAATACGAAGAAGAAAATGACGATGAGTTTTAATCATGCCATAAATCCTCAAGTAAGTTAAATAATTTCGTCAAAACAGGAAACACAAAACCATGAACTAAGAACAAGCAAGCTTAATGGTTATCGCGGAATTAGCACGTGATATTTACGCCCAAATTATGTCACGAGATATCCCCTACGCTAACCAAGATACCAGGGTGAAATTAGCCGAAATAGCTCATAACGCCGCTGTTGATTTTATGACGGTATAGAAAAAATGGGTATCGTCTCAAGAGACAGTTATTGAACCAGTATCATTTATGTCCGACTTTAGTGGCAATGGTTACAGTAGCGATATCTTTATGGGGGGTGACTTCAATGCCTAAGTTATTACCAGTAATCAGCCTACATACTGGAAATTTCAGCAATTTTCTACAGGGCCCCGGTGGAACTTGTGTAGAACTAGATACACCCGAATGGTTTGACTACCTGAGAAAAAACAAGTCATTCTCTGTTGAGTTAAACGGCAAAAGGTTTACGGCTTGCAAAAAAACATCTATCAACAATTTCGCGTACTGGAACCTGAAGGGCTGGGACGGTAAAATCAACCATCACATCTATATCGGAAAATCTGACCAGACTACCAACGAAAAGATTCAACAAGCTGCTATAGCTATGTTTTATCGGTGTAACCCTAAACAAGCGTAAACCCTAACAGCTAACAGCTAACAGCTAACCCAATAACTTAAATGGCCCCCTATGGTTTCTAACTGCAGGGGGTGTCTATGTATTTTTATTAGGGGTCGAGATAGACCTCACGGTCTACCCCTCCCATTCAGCAGCAGAACCGTACATGAGACTTTCACCTCATACGGCTCCTAGTTTGACCGTCTCCTTGTTAAGAGTACAGCATCATCTCTTCATCAAGAGCTGTTTTATCGTCGTGACAATGGCGGTGTAATAATTGAAGATTCTTGTAGTCATCCTTTCCGCCTTGGCTTCTAGGTACAATGTGGTCTATTTCAATTAAATCTGATGGGGTAAAGAATTCCCCACACCAGGTACATCTACCTTTTGGTTTTTTGAGTAGTTTTGCTACCCTAATTGGCGTGTCGATTGCTTGTCCTTTCCTGGTTGCCCAGTAAGTCCAATTTCCGTCATAAAGTGTTGCGTCAGGACGTATTAAGGTATGTCTGACAATTGGAGTCCAGTTGTGTTTGAACAGATGTAACCCATCTTTGGTTTGGAACAGCCAATTTTCGTGTCTTTCTTTCCCATTGCTAAGTTTAATTGTTCTATGTCTGAAATAATTTCTTAGCTTTTCGTAACTTGACTTTCCGCATCTTGATACTGTCCATGCCCTTAACATTTGCCAAACTGTGTTGTCTAGCTTATTGAAGGTCTCTGTTGAGACTACCCCTGAATAATAGTTTGACCATCCCCTAATAATTGGGTTTAGTTTGTTAATCAGGGCTGACTGAGGTGCTGTTTTATGTTGTTTAATTACACCTTTTATCACTTCTGTGTGGGCAACTGCTTTTTGGCTGGGTTTTATGTGAATTTTGTGTCCTAATAGTTTCCCATGTGGAATTTTCCCAGTTCTATATTTTCCTACAGGATATTGCCTAATATTGAAACCTAAGAAATCAAATCCGGGTTCCTCTGCTTTGCCGTTATACTCAATAGATTTGAGTGTATGGCAGATTCGAGTTTTTTCAGGTTTAATCTCTAATCCAACAGGCTTTAGCCATTCAGAAATAGCAGTTTTGCACTGTTCAATGATTCCTAAGTCTTTGGATATGACTACAAAATCATCGGCATATCGTATGACCGTGGCAAATGGTTTGTTGTTGGTATTTTGGGGATACATTTTTCCTATTAACCTACCCATCCCCAACAGTGCGATGTTGGCGAGTATTGGACTTATTACCCCTCCCTGGGGTGTCCCTGTTTCTGTATCCTCGAATACACCGTTGTCTAGCACTCCCGCTTTGAGCCATTGTTTCAGGTCTCTTTTTAGGCGGCTTGGACAATGAATTTTGGACAGTAGGTAATCATGGTTCACGGTAAGAGCATTTTGCTATATCAGCATCAAGAACATAATATTGTCCCTTATTTATGGCAATATAAATTCTGCTGATTGCGTCATGGGCTGACCGTCCTGGACGGAACCCGTAGCTTGTGCCTTCAAATCTCGATTCCCATTCAGGTTCGAGAGCCGACTTAACCAAGGCTTGCCTTGCTCTATCTTGGATTGTGGGTATTCCTATTCCAGCTTTTTTCATCCCTACCAGGTTTTGGAATCCAAACCCGTCGCAGTGGTTTTGCTTTGAGGTTTCCCTTAATGTTCTTGACCAGTTCAAACCTTTGTCTCGGAGAGATTACTCTTACTCTATCAACCCCGGCTGTCTTCTTGCCTTGACCCGCTTGGGGGGCGGGTTTATTAAGCTGACTGTTGGGAAGCATGGCTGACCGTGGAACCCGCCCCTACAGTCTCACTGCTAGGAGCCGGGCATAATATGATTTCACCAATAGACGTTGCCACCTTCGTGCCTTAGCATTTTGTCCCGATTTAGCTGCTCGAAATATACTCTTTTGGAGCTTGAAAACTTTCCGTTGAACCTTAGTCCATGGGATGGCCTTCCATGCGTTGCTCGTAGTCTTGATTGGTTTTGGTTTCCCAAACCCTTTCTTTAAACTCGCTATCGCCATTTGTACACCTACTAGGCTCTATTTCTTTACAATCAAACCGTGACCTGTTAGCATATCCCTGTCATTACAACCGGGCTTTGGCTTTTGGTCACATCTCACCCCCTAATAGGCTTGCGCTTACACTTTTTACTACTGACTTTCTCGACCAGATTGTCAGAGCCTAGAAGGGGTTAAAAACGTTCCGCTTATATGGGCATTCCATCTTGAGATTTGTCCTTTCCACCGGGGTACTTCTAAAGGTCTGTGTAGGTATTATGAAGAAACTCCTACTTTTCCCCATACTCTTTTGAGCGCAGCGTATCAACCTGTTTCGCTACCTGATAATTACGATGGTTCAAGCCGGACATTCGGTTTCCCTAATCATGGATGGTTGGCAGTGGTCGCGTATGGTAGTAGGTTCTACTTCACGCCTTCCGTTCCCCGCTTCAATCCTGGGGTTGTGATTCCTGAAATTGGGGGTGGCTATCGCCGTTACCCTGATTTCCTAACTTTTACTTATCCATTTCTGGGCTTCCTATGAGGAATTTGTATAAGTTAGTTCATTTTGACCTTGGGTTCCCTGCCTTGTTTGGTATATCTCTATACCGAACGTTGGGACATATAAACAGTTATAGAGATGGTCAGGAGTGCGTTCCTTATATTCACCCAGGGGCTTGAAGTCTCTACCAGGCGGTTATTTCAGGTATCTCAACCCTATTTCATGCCTGAACGTATCGCACTCATTTACATAATGTAAATACATTATGTAACTTCTAAAATATGAATGCCTACCCTATCATGTCCAGATATTACCCAGAACTAAGTTACCCCCAACAGATAGCTTTACCTACAACCTACGGCTAAGATTTTGGGGGTGAACTGATTATGTTGGTATCGGTTTCTGCTCGGTAATTGTCACCAGTTGAAAAGTTGTTTAGGGGTATCGGGTTGGTTCCGGTAGGAGATAGTTTAGATTAGGCGATCGCACTTTTAATATCAGCCAGATGATAGCCCATAGTTTCCCCTCACCGAGGATTATGAATCAGACCCATAGATAACCCGATAGGCGATCGCTCATAGGTTTACCTATAGGTCTAGTCCACGGAAAGGCGGTCTGATATCTTTGTACATTGATTACTTAGAAGGTTCCCCTCTACGACTACCTACGGCTATCGTGTTGATTTGGAAACATATCCTCCCCCCAACCGGAACAAACACTCTTGGGGGTGCGACCGATGTGATAGCAGTCAATGGTGAGGAACGAACCGATAGGCTTGCCATTGACTGCTATCACAAGGGAGTTACCCTATCGGTGTTTGGTTGGGGGGGAGGAATGGATATTTGACAGATTGATTAAGTTGTGCTTATTGATTAACCCGTCAATAATTAAGTTTTGTTGCTAAGGGATATGCACTAATCGTCCCGTGTGCTAAGACTGAATGGAGTGCATATTAAGTGTAACGGTACGACTATCGGGTTAAGTAAATCCCGCTATTGCAGCTAGGATAAGGTGATAGACTTCAGGGCGAACGATGGGATTCGAACCCACGAGTGGAGGAACCACAATCCTCTGCCTTAACCACTTGGCTACGCCCGCCATACGATTAGTAATCGTAGCACAGACATCAAATAAAAAGCAATAACCTGAGCGAAATTTTTTTTTCGGCTAGCGGAGACAGGGAAAAGCCGGGTTAACCCAATCATGAGCAGGTATCGAGTCCCTAATGGACAGATGAGTTAACCCATCAGATATAGCATTAGTCAAGGTGGTTAGGACGCAGCTGGGAGAACGGAATCCATGGCATCATCGAGAGAATCAAACTGCTCACGTGCAATGGCGAATGCGGGCTTTCAACCACGACCAACATTTCTCTATCTTGTTGAGGTCTGGCGAATAAGGCCGAAGATAGAGTAAACGGCATGGAGCTGCCTCCACCAGTTCAGCCTGCCGCCCCCCTTTATGAAACGTTGCATTGTCCAATACTAGAGTCTGACCTGGCTTCAATGTTGGAATTAAGATAAACTCCAACCACAACTCAAACACTGTCCGATTACAACAACCCTCAAAGGTAAAGGGAGCTAAGAGTTGTTGATAACACCATGCGGCCATATAGCTCACCCTGCCCTGCCTCTTCCCTGATTTGAGGGCATGGAAGCGTTGTCCTTCCTGGCAGTAACCATAAGGATAATCGGAGTCTTGACTATTGATGCCAGCTTCATCGAGGTATAGCATTAGTCAAGGTGGTTAGGACGCAGCTGGGAGAA